>JBGGNI010000050.1:0-5607 GCA_041287585.1 Xanthobacteraceae bacterium | reverse complement strand
GCCAACAAGATCGGCCCGGTGGTCACGCTCGCTCTGCCGCAGATCGCCATCGTCGCCCGGCTGATGCGCGGCTCGATGATCGAGGCGCTGCGCTCGCACCACATCCGCACCGCCCGCGCGCTCGGCCTGTCCTCCTATGCGGTCGTGGTGCGCCATGCGCTCCGCGGCGCGGCGCTGCCGGTGGTGTCCTATGCCGGCCCCGCCGCCGCGGCGCTGCTCACCGGCTCGGTGGTGGTGGAGACCATCTTCGCCATTCCCGGCGTCGGCCGCTATTTCGTCGATGCCGCGCTGAACCGCGACTACACGCTGGTGATGGGCACGGTGGTGGTCATCGCCATGTTCGTCATCGTGTTCAATCTGCTGGTGGACGTCGTCTACGCCGTCATCGATCCGCGGGTGCGCTATGATTGACGCACGGGCCCCAGCCGCGCCGCGCGCGCCGGTGGTCGGCCGCTCGCTGTGGGCGGATGCCTGGCGGCGGCTGCGGGCCAATCGCGCGGCGGTGGCCAGCGCGCTCTATCTCGCGCTCATGGCGGTGGTCTGCCTCATCGGCCCGGCCTTCACCGGGCACGACTTCACCACCATCTATCCCGATTACGTCCGGGTGCCGCCCAGCCTGTCGCCCTATCCGCAGGGCGACGGCGTTTCCATCGCGCTGAACGATGCGGTGCGGCGCATGCGGGTGGACCTCGCCGCCTCCCGGCAGGAGGGCGGCCGCGTCATCATCGAACTGCGTTCGCCGCGGCGCATGGACGAGCGCATCACCCGCTATCTGGACCGCTCCAGCACGTTCGAGGACAGCCGCGTCGAGGCTGTGGCGCCGGACGGGTTGAGCATGACCATCTCGGCGGCGGTGGAACGGCACTGGTTCCTGTTCGGCACCGACAATTCCGGCCGCGACCTGCTCACCCGCACGCTGATCGCCGGGCGGGTCTCGCTCGCCATCGGGCTGCTGGCCGGATTCGTCGCCGTCACCATCGGCGTCATCTATGGCGCAACCGCCGGCTTCCTCGGCGGGCGCATCGACGAGCTGATGATGCGTGTGGTCGATGTGCTGTATTCGCTGCCCTTCATCTTCCTCGTCATCATGCTGGTGGTGTTTCTGGGGCGCAATTTCGTGCTGATGTTCATTGCGGTGGGCGCCGTGCTGTGGCTGGACATGGCCCGCATCGTGCGCGGCCAGGCGCTGTCGATCCGCCGGCAGGAGTATGTCCAGGCGGCGCAGGCGCTGGGCGTCTCGCCGGCCGGCATACTCTGGCGCCATGTGGTGCCGAATACGCTGGGGCCGGTGGCGGTCTATATGACGCTGCTGGTGCCGCAGGTGATTATTCTGGAGAGCTTCCTGTCCTATCTCGGTCTCGGCGTGCAGGAACCGCTGTCGAGCTGGGGCGTGCTGATCGCGCAGGGCGCCAACAACATCCCCTCCGCCATTTGGCTGCTGATCTGCCCCTCCATATTCCTCACCTCCACGCTGTTCGCGCTCAACTTCCTCGGCGACGGCCTGCGCGACGCGCTCGATCCGAGGGACCGCTGAGATGGCCCCGGTACTGGAGCTGGAAGGTCTCATTGTGCGCTTCGCCACGCCGGACGGCGAGGTGCATGCGGTGCGCGGCGCCTCGTTCGCGGTGGAAGCCGGGCAGACCCTGGCGGTGGTCGGCGAATCCGGCTCCGGCAAGAGCCAGGCAATGATGGCGGCCATGGGCCTGCTGGCCAAGAACGGGCGCGCGACCGGCCATGTGCGCTATCGCGGCCGCGAGATTCTCGGCCTGCCGGCGCGCGCCTTGAACGAGATCCGCGGCGCGCGCATCGCCATGATCTTCCAGGAGCCGATGACCTCGCTGGACCCGCTCTACACGGTCGGCCGCCAGATCGCCGAGCCGCTGATGCGCCATCGCCGGCTCACGGCCCGCCAGGCCCGCGAACGCGCGCACGAACTCATGCGGCTTGTCGGCATCGACCAGCCGGAGCGCCGGCTCAAAGCCTATCCGCACGAATTGTCCGGCGGCCAGCGCCAGCGGGTGATGATCGCCATGGCGATCGCCAACGAGCCCGACGTGCTGATCGCCGACGAGCCCACCACCGCGCTCGACGTCACCGTGCAGGCGCAGATACTGGAACTGTTGAAGGACCTGCAGCGCCGCTTCGGCATGGCCATGGTCTTCATCACCCACGATCTCGGCCTGGTGCGCCGCATCGCCGAGCAGGTGGTGGTGATGCGCGGCGGCGCGGTGGTGGAGGCGGGCCCGGTGGCCGAGGTGCTGGCCCGCCCGCGCCACCCCTACACCCGCATGCTGCTCGCCGCCGAACCGGCTGGGCGCAAGGCGCCGCCGCCACCGGGGGCGCCGCCGGTGCTGGAAGCGCGCGGCGTGCGCGTCACCTACCGCAGCGGCGGCGGCCTGTTCGCCGGCCCGCCGCTGGTCATCCGCGCCGTCGACGGGGTCGATCTTTCCCTGCACCAGGGACAGACCATCGGCATTGTCGGCGAATCCGGCTCCGGCAAGTCGACGCTGGGGCGCGCCTTGATCCGGCTGATCGGCGCCGAGGGCGATATCGTTGTGCTGGGCCAGCCGCGCGCTCCGGGCGACGGTGCCGCGCTGCGCGCCTTGCGCCGCCAGGTGCAGATCGTGTTCCAGGATCCGTTCGGCTCATTGTCGCCGCGCATGACGGTCGGCGACATCGTCACCGAGGGGCTGCGCGTCCACCAGCCGGAGCTCAGCGCCACCGAGCGCGATCGCCGCGCGGTGGCGGCGCTGGAGGAGGTTCAACTCGACCCCGCGGCGCGCAACCGCTATCCGCATGAATTCTCCGGCGGCCAGCGCCAGCGCATCGCCATTGCCCGCGCCATCATCCTCAAGCCGCGCATATTGGTGCTGGACGAGCCGACCTCGGCGCTCGACCGCTCGGTGCAGAAGCAGATCGTGGAGTTGCTGCGCCATTTGCAGGCGGAGCACACGCTGTCCTATCTGTTCATCAGCCACGATCTTGCGGTGGTGCGGGCGCTGTCGGACTGGATCATGGTGATGAAGTCCGGCCGCGTGGTGGAAGCCGGCCCCACCGCGCAGATTTTCGACGCCCCGCAGCAGCCCTACACACGCGAACTCATCGCCGCCGCCTTCGGCCCGGCGCCGCTGTAACAGCGCCCCGCTCGATTGCCAAAACCCGCCGCCCGCTCTATAGGCGAGACGCTGTGCGGGTGTGGCGGAATCGGTAGACGCGACGGACTCAAAATCCGTTTCTGGTGACAGAGTGTCGGTTCGAGTCCGACCACCCGCACCATCTCTTTTTCATTCATTTTCATGCCTCCTATCAGCTTGAATGGCATGGAGATTTCAGCGGTTCGATAACCCTCTCCACGCACATAGGTCAGACGCTTCGCGAACACGAGCTTGCACGGCACAGCGGTCTTCCAACCTTTTGGAAGCTGCAACAGTTCAGCAGTTCAGCATTATGGTCTGGCGGTCGCGGCCACCGCCTGCTTCACCGCTCGCTGCCGGCCGATCTGCAGCATCGCGATACTCGCCAATACGAGGATGATGGCCGCGAACTCCAAGATGCCGACCTGTTCTCCGGTGGCCCAGCCGATCAGAAGAGCAACGTTCGGCGTGATGTAGGTCGCGCCCGAGGCGGCGACGGCGCCCAGTTCTTGCAGCAGATAATAATAGATCAGGAAGGCCATTCCGGTTCCCAGAACGCCGAGGCCGATCGCGACACCCGCCGCTGCGTGCCAGCTTTGCAGAATAGTGCTGGTTCCCGATCGATCCACGGCGAGCAGGAGCACCAGCAGCGCCAGGCCCGTCTGCCATGTGGCGAGCGCGAGCGGCGGCAGCTTATAGGGCGACAGGAAGCGGCGAACATAGACGTAGGAAACGCCGAGAATCGCGGTCGCGGCCAGCATCCAGAGCACCCCGTCCATGTCGACGGTCCGATCCGATCCTTCCCATGGCCGGGCGATCAGCACGATGCCGGCAAAGCCGACAAGGACGCCGGTCAACATCAATGCGTTCGGCTTTTCCATACGCAGGAACAGCAGGGTGGCGATCGTCGTGAACAGCGAGATCGAGCCACCAAGCACGCCGGCAATGCCGGATGGAAGAAGCGCCGTGCCTTCCGCAATCGCGAAATAATAGAAGGCGGTCGCCAGCGCGGCCATGACGAGGAAATGCGGCAGATGGCGCACCTGATCCCAATGGATCACATTCTTTCGCCATGCGACGATGGCCAAGGGAAGAAAGCCGAAAAACACCCGCAGCAGCGTGACTTGCGCCGGCGTTATCAGCTCTGTCGCCCATTTCATGTAGATGAAATTCGAGCCCCAGAACAGGCCGAGCAGAGCGAACACCAGATAGGTCAGCCGCATGGCTCGGTTCCCGTTTCCGGGAAATCATCAAAAGGCGAGCCCTGCTTTCCCGATGCAGAGCCGGCTAGCTTGCGGGATATGTATCACGCTGGCGACGTGCTTTCGCGTTCGCTGGCGGTTGGCTTGATGGCAAGCGGCCCGGTGGCCGCGAGCAGGATGATATTTCCCTGTCGGCGCTTTCTTTCACCCACACGTCAGACACGGACGACGCCGCGCTTCATGCCTGCGTGGCCGGGCTTGGCATTGTGCTTGCGCCGCCGATCTTGACGGGGAGGGAGACACGATCCGGTGCCTTGGTTGCATTGCCCGGATACCAGCCGGTTGAGATCGGCACATATCGTTACCAGCACCGTTCCGAATCAAAGGTGGTTCGGCAATTTTTTTCTGGCTGACGCCGAAACCCGGCGTTGGATTAAGGGTTCGACGCGGACGCCCGATCGCCCGCAGGCGGACGCTGCGGTGCGCATCAACCTGTCGATCTTCCACGACGCCGATCCACCTCAAGCGTCGAGCGACAAATGCAGGAACTGGCTGAAATCGTTCGGCCGATAATCGGCGAAGGATTCGCCGTCCTTGAAGCCCCGCCGGCGATAAAGCGCCAGCGCCGGCTCGAAGCTCGGACCGCGGCCGGTTTCAAGGCTGAGCAGCCGCACGCCGCGCCGGCGGGCCTCATCGATAATATGCTCCAGCAGCGCCGCGGCGACGCCCTTGCGCAGGTGGAGGTGGTGGGTGCGCATCGATTTCAGCTCGCCGTGCACCGTGGTCCATTGCCGCAGGGCGCCGATTCCGAGGATCTCACCGCCCTGCCAGGCGCTCCACACCGTCACATTGGGGGCCTGCAAGCCGCAGAGATCCAGCGCCGAGACCCGTCCGGGCGGGGAATTGGCATGCATGCCGGCGAGATGAGCGCGAAGCAGCGCCTGCGTCGCCGCGCTGGTGAGGTCGTCGGGCCGAATATCCATGGTGCCGCAATCCGCGCTCGGTCGAGATCACACCGACATCGCACGCTTCCCGCCGCGCGTCATCCGGGCCACGGGAAGGCGGCCTCGATCGCGGCGGCACAAACGACAACGCCGCCCCGGAGGGCGGCGTTGAAGTCGTCAGATCACTGTGATGAAGCATTGCTGTCTTTGGCAGGCCTGGCAGCGACCTACTCTCCCGCATCTTAAGATGAAGTACCATTGGCGCAGAGGAGTTTAACGGCCGAGTTCGGGATGGGATCGGGTTCAGGCTCCTCGCCAAAGCCACCA
>JBGGNI010000049.1:0-16587 GCA_041287585.1 Xanthobacteraceae bacterium | reverse complement strand
GCGGCCGGGCAGAAGGGGCTGTCGGTCGCCTTCGACCTCGCCACCCATCGCGGCTATGACAGCGACCACCCGCGCGTCGCCGGCGATGTCGGCATGGCCGGGGTGGCGATCGATTCGATCTACGACATGCGCACGCTGTTCGACGGCATTCCGCTGGACCAGATGAGCGTCTCCATGACCATGAACGGCGCCGTGCTGCCGGTGCTGGCGCTGTTCGTGGTGGCGGCGGAGGAGCAGGGCGTGCCGGCGGCCAGGCTGTCGGGGACCATCCAGAACGACATTCTCAAGGAGTTCATGGTCCGCAACACCTACATCTACCCGCCGCGGCCCTCGATGCGCATCATCTCCGACATTTTCGCGTTCACCTCCAAGGAGATGCCGCGCTACAACTCGATTTCGATCTCCGGCTACCACATGCAGGAGGCCGGGGCGACGCAGGATCTGGAATTGGCCTATACACTGGCCGACGGCGTCGATTATGTGCGCGCCGGCATGGCGGCGGGGCTGCCGATCGACACGTTCGCGCCGCGGCTGTCCTTCTTCTGGGCCATCGGCATGAATTTCTTCATGGAGGTGGCGAAGCTGCGCGCCGCCCGGCTGATCTGGGCCGGGCTGATGGCCGATCTCGGGGCGCAGAACCCAAAATCGCTGCCGCTGCGCACCCACAGCCAGACCTCGGGCTGGAGCCTGACCGCGCAGGACCCGTTCAACAATGTGATGCGCACCATGGTGGAGGCGATGGCGGCGACCCAGGGCCACACCCAGTCGCTGCACACCAATGCGCTGGATGAGGCGCTGGCGCTGCCCACCGATTTCTCCGCCCGCATCGCCCGCAACACCCAGATCCTGCTGCAACAGGAAAGTGGCACCACCCGCGCGATCGACCCCTGGGGCGGTTCCTTCTTCGTCGAGCGGCTGACCGCCGACCTCGCCGCCAAGGCGCGGGCGCACATTGCCGAGGTGGAGGCGCTGGGCGGCATGGCGAAGGCGATCGAGGCCGGCATTCCCAAGCTGCGCATCGAGGAAGCCGCCGCCACCACCCAGGCCCGCATCGACGGCGGCGCGCAGACCGTGGTCGGCGTCAACCGCTTCAAGGCCGAGAGCGAGACCGTGATCGATGTGCGCTCGGTGGATAATTCCGCGGTGCGGGCGGCGCAGATCGACAAGCTGAGGCGCTTGAAGGCCGAGCGCGACCCGGTGGCCCTGGACGCGGCGCTGACCGCGCTGACCGCGGGCGCCGCCGGGGGCGGCAACCTGCTGCAGCTCGCTATTGAGGCCGCGCGGGCCAAGGCGACGGTTGGCGAGATGTCGGACGCGCTGGAGAAGGTGTTCGGCCGGCACAAGGCGGAAATCCGCTCCATTGCCGGCGTCTATAAGCGGGAGGCGGGAGCCATGGGCGACAAGGTGGCCCGCGTGCTGGGGCTGATCGAGCAGTTCGAGGCCGATGAGGGCCGCCGCCCGCGCCTGCTGGTCGCCAAGGTCGGCCAGGACGGCCACGACCGCGGCCAGAAGGTGATCGCCTCGGCCTTCGCCGATCTCGGCTTCGACGTCGATATCGGCCCGCTGTTCGCCACCCCGGAGGAAGCCGCCCGCCAGGCGGTGGAGAACGACGTGCATGTCGTCGGCGTCTCCTCGCTCGCCGCCGGCCACCTCACTCTGGTGCCGGCGCTGAAAGCGGCGCTGGCGGCGGAAGGTCGGCCGGACATTATGGTGGTGGTCGGCGGCGTGGTGCCGCCGCAGGACTATGAGGCGCTGCATGCCGCCGGTGCCGAGGCGATCTATCCGCCCGGCACGGTGATCGCGGAAGCCGCCGAGCAACTGGTGCGCTCGCTGGCTCGCCGGCTCGGCCATGGGCGCGAGGCTGCGGAGTAGTTCAACCGCCGTCATGGCCGGGCTCGTCCCGGCCATGACGTGCCGTGGTGTAGGAGCGCCTCAGCGCTGCGCAATTGCACGCGCATTATGCAGCGCTTTAGCCCCTTCCATCATCCCGGACGGCCGGAGGCCGAGCCGGGATCGTCCGGGAGGTTCACGCGGGACACGATCCCGGCTCTCCGGCTTCGCCTCCGGCCGGGATGACGCCTCTGCAAGGGCCGCTTGATCGATTGAATCATCGCCCGGCCGCACCCGCCGCAAATCCCACCTCGGCACCGCAACTCTGGCACACCGCTTGCTTCACAGCCTTGTATACAAGTCTGTGAGCCCAGTGTGATGAACCCGTCTACCGCCAATATCGAGGAAGCGATCCTCTCCGCCATTCTGGCGGGTCGCATTCCGCCCGGCACACGGCTCGGCGAGCAGAAGCTTGCCGATCTGTTCGGGGTGTCTCGCACCCGCGTGCGCGAGGCGATGATGCGGCTGGAGACCCGCGGCATCGTGCAGGTGAGCGCGCGGCGCGGCTGGTTCGTGGTCGAGCCCTCAGCCGAGGAGGCGCGCGAGGCGTTCCAGACCCGGCGGGTGATCGAGACCGGGCTGCTGCACACGGTGCGCACCGTGCCGCCGAACGTGCTGGCCAGCCTGAAGGAGCATGTCGCTATCGAGCGGCAGGCCATCGCGGGCGGCGACGTGTCGTCCCGTGCCTGCCTGCTGGGCGACTTCCACATCCACCTGGCCGACGCGCTCGGCAACCGGCTGCTCACCGAGATCGTCCGCGACCTGACCGCGCGCACCACGCTGATCTCCATGCTCTACCAGCCGACCGAGAAGGCGGAAGAATCCAGCCACGACCATGAGGACATCGTCGCGGCGATGGAGGCCGGCGATCTCGGCCGCGCCGCCCGGCTGATGGACGAGCATATCGGCAAGGTCGAGGCCGGGCTCGATCTCAACGCCAAGCCCGACCCGCTCGCCAGCCTGCGCGAACTGCTCACGCCGTCGACCTTTACCGACGTCGCCCCCTCCATGCCGCAGGCTCCAGGGCCCGCGGCACCGCATGCCCATCATCATCCATCGACCAAAGAGGACTGATCCATGTACCGCCGCACGCTGCATCGCCGCACGCTTCTCGCCCTCATTGCCGGCGCCGTCGTCGCCGTCACCCAGGCGCCGCTGCCGGCCCGCGCCGACGCGCTCGCCGACATCGTTGCGCGCAAGACCATCCGCATCGCCGTGCCGCAGGACTTTCCGCCGTTCGGCAGCGTCGGCGCCGACATGGCGCCCAAGGGCTACGACGTCGATGTCGCCAACCTCATCGGCGCCAAGCTCGGCGTGAAGGTGGAACTGGTGCCGGTGACCAGCGCCAACCGGATTCCCTATCTCCAGACCGCCAAGGTCGACCTCGTCATCTCCAGCCTCGGCAAGAACCCGGACCGCGAGAAGGTGATCGACTTCTCCAGCGCCTATGCGCCGTTCTTCAACGGCGTGTTCGCCCCCGCCGGCGTGAAGGTGACCAAGGTGGAAGAGCTGGCCGGCAAGACGGTGGGCGTGACCCGCGGCGCGGTGGAAGATCTGGAACTGACCAAGGTCGCCCCGGCCGACACCGTCATCAAGCGCTACGAGGACAATAACGGCACCATCTCCGCCTTCCTGTCCGGCCAGGTGGAATTCGTCGCCACCGGCAACGTCGTGGCCGCCGCCATCCTTGCCCGCAACCCGCCCAAGCGGCCGGAGCTGAAGTTCCTGATCAAGAACTCGCCCTGCTATATCGGCCTCAACAAGAACGAGCCGGCGCTGCTGGAGAAGGTCAACGCCATCATCGCCGCGGCCAAGACCGACGGCGCGCTCGACGCCATTTCCGAAAAGTGGCTCGGCACCAAGCTGCCGGCCGAACTCTGAACCCTCCCCAGCCCGGCGGAGCGCGCGAACCGCGCTCCGCCCACCATCGCCGCGGAGGCTTCATCCCATGAACTACACGTTCGATTTCGGCTGGCTGGCGGTCTATTGGCCAGTCCTGATCAAGGGCATCGGCATTACCGTGCAGCTGACGTTGGTGGGCGCGGTGCTGGGCATCTCGCTGGGCACCGCCTGCGCCTGGGCGCGCGCGCTGGGCCCACGCTGGCTGCGGCCGGTGGTGGTCACCTATGTCGAGATGATCCGCAACACGCCGTTCCTGATCCAGCTGTTCTTCATCTTCTTCGGCCTGCCGGCCCTAGGGGTGCAGATGTCGGAGCTGACGGCGGCCAATCTCGCCATGGTCATCAATCTCGGCGCCTATAGCTGCGAGATCATCCGCGCCGGTATCCAGGCAACGCCCAAGGGCCAGTTCGAAGCCGGCTCCAGCCTGGCCATGACCCGGTTCCAGACCTTCTGGTACGTGGTGCTGGTGCCCGCCTTGCAGCGCATCTGGCCGGCGCTGTCCTCGCAGGTGGTCATCGTCATGCTGGGCTCGGCGGTGGTGTCGCAGATCGCGGCGGAAGACCTGACCTTCGCCGCCAACTTCATCCAGTCGCGCACCTTCCGTGCCTTCGAGACCTATTTCGTCTCGACCCTGATCTATCTGGCGCTCGCCATCCTGCTGCGGCAGGTGCTGCGGGCACTGGGCTGGTCGCTGTTTCCGAAGAGGGCCGCCCGATGAGCGATTTCACGCTGTGGGACATCGTCCGCAACCTGCTGCTGGCGGCGCGCTGGACCGTGCTGCTCTCCATCGTCTCCTTCATCGGCGGCGGCCTGGTTGGCGCCGGGCTTCTGCTGCTGCGCATCGGCAAGTCGAAGGCGGGGCAACGCTTCGCCAAGACCTATATCGAGCTGTTCCAGGGCACCCCGCTGCTGATGCAGCTGTTCCTGGCGTTCTTCGGGCTCGGCCTGTTCGGCATCGACGTGCCGGCCTGGCTGGCGGCGGGGGTGGCGCTTATCCTCTGGTCGGCGGCCTTCCTCACGGAAATCTGGCGCGGCTGCGTTGAATCCATCGCCAAGGGTCAGTGGGAAGCCTCCTCCAGCCTCGGCATGGGGTACCTGCAGCAGATGCGCTACGTGGTGCTGCCGCAGGCGCTCAAGGTCGCCATTCCGCCGACGGTCGGGTTTTCCGTGCAGGTGGTGAAGGGAACCTCGCTCACCTCGATCATCGGCTTCGTGGAACTGTCCAAGGCCGGCACCGTGGTGACCAACGCCACCTTCGAGCCTTTCACCGTCTACGGCCTCGTCGCCCTCATCTATTTCTGCCTGTGCTGGCCCTTGTCGCAGGCGAGCCAGATCCTGGAAAGGAAGCTCAATGTCGCTCATCGAAATCACTGAGGTGAAGAAGCGCTTCGGGGACAATGAGGTCCTGAAGGGCATCAATATCGACGTCGCGCCGGGCGAGGTCATCGCCATCATCGGCAAGTCCGGCTCGGGCAAATCGACCCTGCTGCGCTGCATCAACGGGCTGGAGACCATCGACGAGGGCTCCATCTCGGTCGCCGGCGCCCAGCTGCTGCCCGACGATCTGCACCTGAAGGCGCTGCGGCTGAAGGTCGGCATGATCTTCCAGGGCTTCAACCTGTTCCCGCATCTGTCGGCCGGGCGCAACGTCATGCTGTCGCAGATGGTGGTCAAGAAGACGTCCAAGGCCGACGCCGAGGCGATGGCGCACAAGATGCTGGAGCGGGTCGGTCTCGGCCACAAGTTCGATGCCTTCCCGGACCAGCTCTCCGGCGGCCAGCAGCAGCGCGTCGCCATCGCCCGCGCGCTCGCCATGCAGCCGATCGCGCTGCTGTGCGACGAGATCACCTCGGCGCTCGACCCCGAGTTGGTGAACGAGGTGCTGGCGGTGGTGAAGGAACTCGCCAGCGAGGGCATGACGCTCCTGATGGTGACGCACGAAATGCGCTTCGCCCGCGAGGTGTGCTCGCGCGTGGTGTTCATGCACCAGGGCCGGGTGCACGAGATCGGGCCGCCGGAAGACGTGTTCGCGCACCCGAAGACGCCGGAACTCAAGCAGTTCCTCGGCGTACACTGAGGCGGGGCACACCGGGTCTTCACCGGCGCGCTTTAGGCCGAGCCAGGATTTTACAGGCGTCATCCCGGACGGCAGAAGGCCGAGCCGGGATCGTCCGGGAGCCTCGCTCGGATGGCGATCCCGGCTCTCCGCTTCGCTCCGGCCGGGATGACGGCTCCGCGATGAGAGCCGCCTCTAAGCCGACTGCCGCACCAATTGGGCGGTGGTCTCCTGCAGCCGGCAGGCGAGGTCGCGCATCACCGAGCGCGACAGCGAGGGGGCGTCGTCCAGCAGGCCCAGGAACAGCTCGCGGTCCAGCCGCAGCGTCACCAGCCGCTTCTCGGCGCGGATGGTGGCGCTGCGCGGCTCGTTGGTCAGCACGCCCATTTCGCCGACCAGCGAGTCGCGCTGGATCTTCGCCACCACCTTGGGCCCGTCCGGGGTTTCCACCTCGACCGCGGCGACACCGTCGAGCACCACATAGACCGCGTCCGGCACGTCGCCCTGGAAGAAAAGCGCCTCGCCCTCCGGCACTTCCAGACGCGAGCCGGAGAAGGCGATCAGCCTGAGCTGCGCCGGGCCGACGCCGCGCAGCAGCGGGATCGAGCCGAGAGCACGGACTTCGTCATCGATGTTCATGCCGTTGCTTCCATTCGCCGCGTCGAGGACGGCGGCTCCACATGGTCGATCCGCGAGAGTTGGCCGTGCTCGAACAATAGCATCGTTTCAAAAATGTCGTGCGGATCGCCGGTTTCCGCAACCACGACGGTGGTCTTGCCGGCCCGCGCGGCGATAATATTTGCGATTATGGTTCTCCGTTCCGGCCCCGAGAGCGGGCGCAGCACGTCGTCGATGATCAACAGGTCCGGCCGCACCAGCAGGCAGCGCGCCAGTGCGAGGCGGGCGCGCTCGCTGGGCACCAGCGCGAAGCCGCCGTCGCCGAGCGGCAGATCCAGCGCCAGCCGCTCGATGTCGTCGTCCAGTTCGAGTTCCGCCAGAGCGGCGCGCAGCAGACCATCGACCGCGGCGCGGGCGCCGGCCTGGTCGGCGGCGATGCGGCCGAACAGCAGGTTGTCGCGCACCGAGAGCACCGGGCAGTAGCGGCGGCGCTGATAGCGCGCCACCATGGCGCCGAGGTCCTCGATCTGCTCCACCCGCCCGCGCGCGGCGAGAATCTGGCGTTCCAGCGCCTCGTCGATCAGGCCCAGCCGGTGGTTTGGCTCGCAATAGCGGGCGGCGATCTCCCACAACAGCGCCTGCGTCTGCGGCGTGTCGTCGTCCTCGTCCGCCTCGGCGAGGCGCATCACCTCGGCGAACTCGCTGCGGCGCACCAGGCCCTTGGTGTCGATCAGCTCGATATTGTTGGAGGCGTCGGCGATCTGCTTCAGCGCCACCGCCACCGCCCGGCCCAGCGTCAGCAGCCGCTCCGGCAGCCCCTCGGCCTGCAAGGCGGCGGAAATCTCCGGGTGGGACGCGGTGGCGACGAAATTGAAGCTGCCGTCCACCGGCGCGCCGAACAGCACGTTCTCGCCGATCGACATCCAGCGATTGAAGCGGCTCTCATCCAGCGGCTCGACCAGATGGCCGCCGCGCCCGCCGGCGCTCTCGCGCGCGGCGACCAGCGCCGCCACATTCGCGCGCAGCGAGACGATGCGGGCGCAGAACAGCGGCGTGCGCGTCGGATCGAGCTTGCTCTCCAGCCCCAGCCGCAGCACCGGCTCGGCAAGGCCCGCCAGCGCCAGCGCTTCCAGAATGCGGGCGTCCAGTTCCTCGTCGGTGCGGGCGCCCGCGCCGGCGCGGTCGAGCCAGCCCTCCGCCGGCGCCTCGGGCCGCCGGCGCAGCAACCCCGCCGTCATATTGGCGCGCAGCGTGGCGTCGAGCAGCAGCGTGTCGCTTCCGGCATAGGCACTGCGGCAGCCCTGCAGCGCCTCGGGCGCCTGTTCCAGATCATAGCCGCCGACATGCACCACGCCGTCATAGCGGGTGACCTGCCGGCCCAGCACCTGCGCGAACACATGCTTGCCGCCGCTCTCCGGCCCGCTGAGCCCGATGGCGCGCCCGCCCTCCAGATCGAGCGAGACCGAATCCAGCAGCCGGCGGCCCAGACCGTCGCTGACCTGCAGGTCGCGAGCGCGGATCGATCCGTCGAAACGGTCGGCCGGCGGCGCCGGCTTGTCCTGGTAGTCCGGCGCCCAGCTCTCAGCGATGTCGATTTCCCGCACCAGAAAATTATACTGCAACTGCGCCTCAAGCCGCTCCTCGTCCCAGTCCACCAGCGCCTTCAGCGGCTCCGGTATCTGCTGGTAGGCGGCGACGATGGCGACCAGCTGGCCGATATCGATGGTGCGCGACAGCGCCAGCCAGCCGCCGGCGAAGTAGAACACCAGGGTCGGAATGTCCGACAGCAGCGCGCTCATCGCCTTCTCGATGAAGGATTTGCGCTTGAGATCGAGGCTCGCCTCGTACAGCCCCTCCAGCCGCACCGCCATGTCGTGCCGCTCGGCGTGGGAGGTGGCGAAGGCGTGGATCATCGGCAGCCGGTCGATGGTGCCGGACATGTCGCGGGCGAAGCGCCGGCCGGAGGCGTGCAGGTGCTCGGTGCGGTGGGCATTGTCGCCGCGCAGCCAAGCCAGCAGCAGCCCGTTCAAAGCCAGGATCACCAGCGCGGCGATGCCGAGCAGCGTGGTCTGCATGAAAATGAGCAGCACGGAGGAGAAGATCAGCCCGGCCGACAGGAAGCACTGGGCGAAGGCGCTGCGGGCGAAGCGGCCGAGCCCGCTGATCTCGCCGCGCAGCAGACGGGCCAGCTCGGTGGCGCGCGGTTTCATCGGCGCTTCGGGGCGCAGCCGCAGCATCAGATCGTGCACCTGCGCGCGCAGGTTGCGCGCCAGCTCTTCGCCGACGCGCAGGCGGTTGAGGTCGATGACCGAGGAGACCTGCTGCTGGGCGAGCTGGAGCATCAGCAGCATGGCGCACAGCCCGCCCAGCATGCCGAGCGCGTCCACCGGCCAGCCGTCGGTGTGCCACAGCACGGCGCCGCCCAGCTCATCGGGCAGCGCGACGTCGAGCTCCAGCAGCCGCAGGTCGGTCTTGCCCTGCCCGCTCACCGCATCGGTAACGCCGTTGACGATGAGGCGCGGCAGTTCCAGCGAGACGTAATTGAAGCTCACCAGCAGCAGCACCATGGCCAGCAGCTTCAGGTGCCCCGCCGGGTTCTTGCTCCAGATGAACCGAAGAACGCTGGCGGGCATTTCGCTGGCGGGCATGTCGGATCAGCCGGCCACAGGGTCGCGCGCCGGCAGCGCCACCACCGCGCCCTCGCGCGCGAGGAAGCCGCCTTTGAAGCTGGCGGCGAGCGTGCGGTCCATGCTCGCGAGGCGGGCATCGTCATATTGCGGCGCGTGATGGATGCAGGCTAGCCGGTCGGCGCCGGCGGCCCGTGCCAGCGCCGCGCCCATTTGCGGCGTGGAATGGCCCCAGCCGCGAAAATTGGGATAGTCCGCCTCGTCATACATGGCGTCGTAGGCAATGAGGTCGACGCCGGCGGCGAAGGCGACCAGCTCCGGGTCCGGGGTCGGTCCGTCATGCTCCAGGTCGGTGAGGATCGCCACCGCCCGCCCGCCATGGTCGACCCGGTAGCCGGTGGCGCCGCCGGGATGGCGCAGCGGGTGGGTGCGCACCCGCAGGCCGCCGAGGTCCAGCGTCTCGCCGGCCTGGAAGCCGACGAAGCGCACCCGTGCCGCCACTTGGTCGAAGCCGATGGGAAACAGCGGCGGGGAATAACAGCGCCGCAGCGCCGCCTCCGCGCTCTCCCCGCCGCGATTGCCGCAATAGATGGTGATGTCATTGCCGCCGACATAGAGCGGGGGGAAGAAGAACAGGCCCTGGATGTGATCGTGGTGCAGATGGCTGAGCAGCAGGTCGATCGGCTGCGGCGGCTCGGTCCGCATGGCTTCGCCCAGCGCGGCGATGCCGCTGCCGGCATCGAAGATCAGCCGCCGCGGGCCGGCCTTGAGCTCGATGCAGGCGGTGTTGCCGCCGAATTGGAGCGTGCTCTCGCCCGGCGTCACGGCCGAGCCGCGGACGCCCCAGAACCGCACGCTGAGCCCATCGGCCTCCTCCTGAGCCCTCACCACGCCACTCCCCTGCCCCGCTGCCGCCCGCCGCTCATTTTTCCTCCAAGGTCGTCACATAGTCCCACGCCTCGCCCTCAAGGCGGCCCGGGCGGGGCCGGCAGCGCTCGCGGTAGAGATCATAGAGACCCACAATAGCCGCGGGCGCCAGTCCCGCGGCGCGTTCGGCGGCCTGTGCCGCCGCGTCGAAATGCCCGCCGCGATAGCAGGCCAGCATGGTGCCGTGCGCTTCATCCAGCGCGGCAAAGCCCGGCGAGGCGGCAAACCCGCGATCGCCCACCAAGGTGAAGATGCGCACCGGCTGCGCACGGCCCTTGACGCGGGTCAGGTCGACCTCCAGCCAGGCACTGCCTTGCACCTGCGCGCGGGTGGTTTCGGTGGCCAGCACCGAGACCCGGTAGAATTTGGTGGCGCCCTCCAGCCGCGAGGCGATGTTGACGGTGTCGCCCAGCGCCGAATAGTCGAAACGCTGCGAGGAGCCGAGATTGCCGACGCAGCAATCGCCGGTGGCCAACCCGATGCCGGAGCGCACCTCGATGAAGCGTGTGCCGGCCGCTTGCGCCTCCCGGCGCAGCGTATCGTTCAGCTCGGCGAGCCGGCCATACATGGCGAGAACCGCGGCGGCGGCGTTGGCGGCATGGTCGGCATCGTCCAGCGGCGCATTCCAGAACGCCATGATGGCGTCGCCGACATATTTGTCGACCGTGCCGTTGGCCTCCAGCACCGCGTCGGTCATCGGCGTGAGATAGCGGTTCATGAAGCGCGTCAATTCCTCCGCCGTCATCGATTCCGAGATGGAGGTGAAGCCGCGCACGTCGGAGAACATCACGGTGAGGGTGCGGATTTCGCCGCCCAGCACCAGGCGCTTGGGATCGGCGGCGAGCTGCTCGACCACGGCCGGGGACACGAAGTGGCCGAACGCCTGCCGCACCCAGCGCTTCTGCCGCTGCTCGGCGTGGTACAGCAGATAGACGCCGGCCAGATACACCCCGGTGACCGCCAGCCCCGCCCCGATAGGATCCACCAGCACGCCGTGCGCGGTGAAGGCGTACCAGCTCGTCGCCGCGATGCCGGCCATGGCGAGGCCGCCGAGCAGCGCGCCGGTAACGACGCCGACCAGCGGCAGCAGCACGGCGGCGGCGATGCCGAGCACGCTGGTGGCGACGAGTTCGGCCCCAGTCGCCCAGTCCGGCCGCGACAGGCTGGCGCCGGAGACCAGATGCTCGATGAGCTGGGCCTGGATCTCCACCCCCGGCACTGCTGCGTCGATCGGCGTCGCCCGGACATCGAGCAGGCCGGCGGCGCTGGTGCCCACCAGGATGATGCGCCCGGCGATCTCGTCCTGCGGCACCTCGCCGGCCAGCAACTTCCAGGCCGGGATGAAGCGCCGCGGCTCGGTCGGCCCCACCCGCACCCGCACCTCGCCGCGCGGATCGGTCGACGCCTCGATGGCGCCGATCTTCACCGCGACGATGCCAGTGCTGGCGCCGAAGGCGCTCGCGCCGCTGGCATTGGAGGCGCGGATGATGAAGGTGGAGGCGTCCTGCGCCACGCGCAGCGCTTCGGTGGCAAGGCTCGGCACGATCTGCTCGCCGACCCGCAGCAGCAGCGGCACCTGCCGCACCACCTGGTCGCGGTCCGGTAGCCAGTTCAGCGCGCCGACGCCGGCGGCGGCCTCCGAGAAGGCGGGCAAGGGCAGCACGGCGGCGCTGAAATCGGGAAGGAAGGTGCGCGGATCGTCGCCGCCGGCGGCGATGCCGAACTTGACCGGCAGCCGCGCCAGGTCCGGGTCGCCGGCGCGCTGGGTCAGCACCATGCCCAGCACGCTGGGGGTGCCGGCAATGGCTTTGGCGAAGCGGTCGTCATTGCTCGGCAGCGCTTCGAGTATGGCCGCAACCGAATTGCGCGCCGCGCCTTCCGGCAGCAGCGGCAGCACGGCGTCGAGGCTGGTGCGGTCCGGCTCGGAGAACACGATATCGA
The DNA here is from genome assembly GCA_041287585.1 of Xanthobacteraceae bacterium. Classification (GTDB taxonomy): domain Bacteria; phylum Pseudomonadota; class Alphaproteobacteria; order Rhizobiales; family Xanthobacteraceae; genus Ancylobacter. The sequence continues at coordinate 4,626 of JBGGNI010000049.1, read as the reverse complement.
ACCCGACCACCGCCGCACCGGCGGCGCCGAGCCGCTCCACCATCTCGGCGAGCCGGGTGCGCGGCCACGGCCACTGGCCGAGCCGCGCCAGCGAGGCGTCGTCGATGTCGAGGATGCGCACCGGCAGGTCCGAGCTCCAGGGCCGCGGCTCGATGCGCTGATACAGATCGAACAAATCGTTGCGCAGCGCGCCGAACAGCGGCGGCTGGAGCGCGATCAGCACCAGGGCGGCGAGAAGCGGCAGTGCGACGATCGCCGCATAAGCCGAACGGCGAGCAAGCATCCGGGGTCCGCCGGCTGAAACAAGGTGCCGGTAAATCTAGCGGAAATGCCGGGAGGTGCCAGATGGAATCGGGGGGCGGCCGTGCCGTCCGAAGCCGCGCCCCGGACCAGCGGAGGCGGAGCCGAAGCGCAGAGCCGGGGCCCAGGGGAGGGATCGCCGAAGGCGCTTCAAACAAGGATTCTGCGGCTTCGCCGACTCTCCCCTGGATCCCGGATCGGCGCTGCACTGCGTGCAGCTTGTCTGGGAAACACTCCAGAACCCCTACCCCGCCAGTTCCCCCACCAGTCGGCGCAGCATGGTGCGGCAGCGGGCGAGCTGGTCGGCGGTGACGTATTCGTCCGGCCGGTGGGCGTGGCGGATGTCGCCGGGGCCGCACACCACGGTGGGCAGGCCGAGCCGCTGGCGGAACAGGCCGCCCTCGGTGCCGAACGCGATCTTGCGCAGCGCCCGCCCGCCGGTGAGGCGCCGGGCGAGGCCGACCACCTCCTCCTCCGGCCCGGTCTGCAGGGCCGGATAGGCGTTCAGCACCTCCACCGCGACGCCGCTGCCGGGAAAGCGGCCGGCATTGCGGCGGCTGAGCACCGCCGCCTCGTCGAACAGCCGGTCCAGCAGGCGGGCCGGATCATCGCTCGGCAAGTTGCGGATCTCGAAATCCAGCACGCAGTCGCGCGGCACGATGTTGAGGGCGGTGCCGCCCTGGATGGTGCCGACATGCAGCGTGGTGAAGGGCACGGCATAGGCGGTGTCCTGGCTGCCGCCGGAAATCACGTCGTCCTGCAGCCGGCGCAGCAGCGCCACCATGTCGGTGGCGAGGTGGATGGCGTTCAGCCCGTCCGGCGCGTGGCTGGAATGGCACTCATAGCCGCGGCAGGCGATGCGGCCGGCGACCTTGCCCTTATGGGCGATCACCGTCTCCATCATCGTCGGCTCGCCGACGATGCACAGCGCCGGCAGGTCGGCCCGCCCGGCGAGCCGGTCGATGAGGCGGCGCACGCCGACGCAGCCAATCTCCTCGTCGTGGCTGAAGGCGAAGTGCAGCGGACGGGCCAGCGGCCTGCGGGCCGCTTCTTCCGCCACCGCCAGAGCACAGGCGATGAAGCCCTTCATGTCGCAGGTGCCGCGCCCCAGCAGCCGGCCCCCGCGGGTGGTCAGGCGGAAGGGATCGCCGCTCCAGGCCTGCCCTTCCACCGGCACCACGTCGGTATGGCCGGAGAGCAGAACGCCGCCCGGCCCCGGCGGGCCGAGCACGGCATAGAGATTGGCCTTGGCGCCGCCCTCGTCCGGCACCAGCTCGATGCGGGCGCCGAGGCCGGCGAGCAGGTCGCGGACATAGTCGATCAGATCGAGATTGGAATCGCGGCTCACCGTCGGAAAGGCGATCAGCCGCTCCAGAATCTCGACGGTACGCGACAGCGATGCGGGCACCTTCGCTCAGGCTCCGCGGCGCCGGCGCGCCTCGAAAATATAGCCGAGGAAATTGAGCAGCACCTGGGCGGCCAGAAAACCAGTGATGCCCGAGGGATCATAGGCCGGGGCGACCTCCACCAGATCGATGCCCGCCACCTCGCCGCGCGACGCCAGGCCCTGGAGGATTTCCATCACCTCGTAATACAGAAACCCGCCATGGCTCGGCGTGCCGGTACCCGGCGCGATGGAGGGATCGAAGCCGTCGATGTCGATGGTCACATAATAGCGCACGCCGGCCGGGATGCCGGCCAGCACGCCCTGCGTGCCGAGCCGGCGCGCCTGCCGCACCGAGAGGATGGAGGAGCCGCGCCGCCGGGCCTCCTCATAGCCCTCCCGCGCCGTGGAGGAGACGTTGCGGATGCCGATCTGGCTGAGGCCCGAGACATGCGGCAGCTCGGAGGCGCGGCGCATCGGGTTGCCGTGGCCCTCGCGCACGCCGTGGCGCACATCGACGAAGTCGAGATGGGCGTCGATCTGCACCACATGCACCGGCGGCTCATTGGAAAAGGCCCGCAGGCACGGAATGTTCACCGCATGGTCGCCGCCGAGCACCACCGGCAGCGCGCCGCGGCGCAGAATCGCGCGCACCGCGGCTTCCGCATTGGCGTGGCTGGCCGCGGTGTCGGTGTGGATGATGTCGGCATCGCCGACATCGACGATGCGCACCTGGTCCAGCGGCAGATAGGTCGCGTCGTCCTCGTGGTCGTAGGCGCCGCCATGGCCGAACGAGAACAGCGTGGACGCCTCGCGGATCGCCCGCGGCCCGAAGCGCGCGCCGGAACGGTATTGCGTGCCCATGTCGTAGGGCACGCCCAGCACGGCGACATCGGCATCGAGCGTGGCGAGATCGAGACAGGCCGGCCGTTTGCCGAAGGTGCAATGGCCGACGAAGGGAAGATCGAGCCGACCGCTCTCATAGCCGTGCGCCATAGGCGAACCTCGCAGTGCAGGAGCGCGCGTGAGGAGGGTGCGCGCGCGGTGCAGCCTATAGGCCGATGGCGGCGGCCGGCAATGCGGCGTGCCGCGCTACTTGTGCGGCGCACGCGCGGCCCGCTAGATGATCGCTCGCAACATCCGAAGGTGAGCGCTGCCGTGCCCGATCTGGAAGCCGTCGTCCGCGAGATCGCCGAGGAGATGCGGCAGAGGCCGGATCGCGGCGAGGTCGCCACCTACATACCCGAGCTGGCGCGGGTCGACCCCAACCAGTTCGGCCTCGCGGTGATCGAGGCGGACGGGCGGGTGAGCGCGGCGGGCGACTGCGACACGCTGTTCTCCATCCAGAGCATCTCCAAGGTGTTCACCCTCACGCTGGCGCTGGGCAAGGCCGGCGACCGGCTGTGGAACCGGGTGGGGCGCGAGCCCTCCGGCAGCCCGTTCAACTCCATCGTCCAGCTGGAGCGCGAGCGCGGCATTCCGCGCAACCCCTTCATCAATGCCGGCGCCATCGCGGTCACCGACCTCATCCTCTCCGGCCATGAACCGCGCGAGGCGCTGGGGGAGATCGTACGCTTCATGCAGTTTCTGGCGGATGATTCGTCCATCGGCATCGACAAGGCGGTGGCCGCCTCCGAGCAGCGCACGGGATTTCGCAACGTGGCGCTGGCGAACTATATGAAATCGTTCGGCGTTCTAGAAAATCCGGTGGATTTTGCGCTGGGGGTTTATTTCCACCATTGCGCCATCGCCATGAGCTGTCGCCAGCTTGCCATGGCCGGCCGGTTCCTGGCCGAACGCGGCCGAAATCCTTCCACCGGCCGCACGGTGGTGAACCCGGAGCGGGCGCGGCGCATCAATGCGGTGATGCTGACCTGCGGCCATTATGACGGCTCGGGCGAGTTCGCCTACCGCGTCGGGCTTCCGGGCAAGAGCGGCGTCGGCGGCGGCATTCTGGCCATAGCGCCGGGCAAGGCCTCGATCGCGGTGTGGTCGCCGGGGCTGGACGCCAACGGCAATTCCCATCTCGGCCGCATCGCGCTGGAGGCGCTGACCAAGCGGCTGGGCTGGTCGATCTTCGGGGCGTGAGACGCGAAGAGGGCCGGTGCACAGTGCGCCGGCCCTCTCACTTGCAGGCTGACCGATAGTCCGAACAAGCGTCCCGTGCCGTCAAAAAGGCACGCACGACTAGTTCTTACGCACCGGCTCGGCATCCTGGATCGCGGCGTCGTGGTACCAGCCGCTGCCGAACGAGGTGGCGGGCAGGTTCAGCTCGGCCAGTTCGCGCAGCAGCCTGTCGGTGCCGCGGTTGCCCGCGATCGAGGCGCGGCCGCCCTTAGGGAAGGCATAGATGGTCGCCGAAGGGCGATGCAAACTCGTCGTCATAGTATCTCGACTCCTTTTTGGTGCTGCGCGTTGGCGCGTCATGCATGAGGCTCTTATAGCACGAATTGCCCGCTGTTTGCACAGATTGCCTGATTTTTTATCACTACATTGGCGATAATATGAGCATGAATGTTGATGCTTCTTTGGTTAGCATTCCCGCGCTGGCAAACTCTTTTGCCGCCGCCATGTGCGCCGCATCACCCCTCGGCTCAGGCTTCGGCTCAGGCCCGGACATGTTGGTAGATGGCGCGTTTTCGCCCGAGGTCACGGAAAAATCGGATGTCGAGCAGCCTGCCTGTGGACCAGCGAACCTGTTCCCGCGCGGCACTGCCGCCGGGGCCGGACCGCCGGCGCGCAGACAGCGAGGCTCGGTCTGGCACGCTTAATGCTTTGGTAAGAGCGGCCGGTGGCGGCCGGGCTTGCCTGCGGCGGCCGGGCGCGCATCAGGATGTCGTCCACCTCCGCGTCATCATCTAATGAGAGACCCGCAATGACAAAGTATAAGCTGGAGTACATCTGGCTCGACGGCTACAAGCCGGTCCCCAATCTGCGTGGCA
>JBGGNI010000048.1:0-25422 GCA_041287585.1 Xanthobacteraceae bacterium | reverse complement strand
GCGGTGCCGGTAAAATACCTGGCGACCACCTCGTCGGACAGGCCCACCGCGTCGAAGATCTGCGCGCCGCAATAGGACTGGTAGGTGGAGATGCCCATCTTGGACATCACCTTCAGCAGTCCCTTGTCGACCGACTTGATGAAGCGCTTGACGATCTCGTACTCGTCGACCTCCTCCGGGATGTCGTCGCGCATAGCGATCAGCGTCTCGAAGGCCAGGTAGGGGTTGATCGCTTCCGCGCCATAGCCGGCGAGGCAGGCGAAATGATGCACCTCGCGCGCCTCGCCGGTCTCCACGACGAGGCCGGCGGCGGTGCGCAGGCCCTTGCGGATCAGGTGATGGTGCACCGCCGCCGTCGCCAGCAGCGAGGGAATGGCGATGCGGTCCGGCCCGACGAGGCGGTCGGACAGGATGATGATGTTGTAGCCGCCATGCACTGCCGCCTCGGCGCGCTCGCACAGCCGCTCGACGGCATCGCCCATGCCCGCCGCGCCCTTGTCGGAGGGATAGGTGATGTCCAGCGTGCGGGTGTCGAAGCGCTCCTCCATGAAGCCGATGGAGCGGATCTTCTCCAGGTCGGCATTGGTGAGGATCGGCTGGCGCACCTCGAGCCGCTTGCGGCGCGAGCTGCCTTCGAGGTCGAAAATGTTCGGCCGCGGCCCGATGAAGGACACGAGGCTCATCACCAGCTCCTCGCGGATCGGGTCGATCGGCGGGTTGGTGACCTGGGCGAAGTTCTGCTTGAAATAGGTGAACAGCGACTTCGACTTCTTCGACAGCGGCGAGATCGGCGTGTCGGTGCCCATGGAGCCGACCGCCTCCTGCCCGGTGGTCGCCATCGGCGCCATCAGCAGCTTGAGGTCTTCCTGGGAATAGCCGAAGGCCTGCTGGCGGTCGAGCAGCGAGACGTCGGTGCGCACCTCGCGGGCCTCCACCGAGCGCAACTCCTCCAGCACCAGCTGGGTGCGGTTCAGCCACTCCTTGTAGGGGTGCTTGCGCGCCATCTGGGTTTTCACCTCATCGTCGGGGATGAGGCGGCCTTCCTCCAGGTCGATCAGCAGCATCTTGCCGGGCTGGAGCCGCCACTTGGTGACGATCTCCTCTTCCGGCACGGTGAGCACGCCCATTTCCGAGGCGCAGACGATCTTGTCGTCGCGGGTCACCATGTAGCGCGCCGGCCGCAGGCCATTGCGGTCCAGCATGGCGACGATCTGGCGGCCATTGGTGGCGACGATGGCGGCGGGGCCGTCCCACGGCTCCATCAGAGCGGCGTGGTACTCGTAAAACGCCCGGCGCTCCTCGTCCATCAGCGGGTTGCCGGCCCAGGCTTCGGGCACCAGCATCATCGCCGCATGCGGCAGTTCGTAACCGCCCTGCACCAGGAACTCGATGGCATTGTCGAAGCAGGCGGTGTCCGACTGCCCCTCATAGGAGATCGGCCACAGCTTGGAGATGTCGGAGCCGAACAGCTCGCTGTCGACGGAGGCCTGGCGGGCCGCCATCCAGTTCACATTGCCGCGCAGCGTGTTGATCTCGCCGTTATGGGCGACCATCCGGTAGGGATGGGCCAGCGACCATGCCGGGAAGGTGTTGGTGGAAAAGCGCTGGTGCACCAGCGCCACCGCGCTCTCGAACTCGGGGTCGTGCAGGTCGGCATAATAGGCGCCGAGCTGGTCGGCGTTGAACATGCCCTTATAGACGATGGTCCGGCACGACAGCGACACCGGGTAATAGCCCTTGGTGCGCGGGTCGCCGGCGCCGTAGATGGCGTTCGAGATCACCTTGCGCAGGATGAACAGGCGGCGCTCGAAGGCGTTCTCGTCCGGCGCGTTTTCGCCGGGAGCGATGAAGATCTGGGCATGCATCGGCTCGGTCGGCAGCACGGTGTGGCCGAGCGAACTGTTGTCGGTGGGCACGTCGCGCCAGCCGAGCAGGATCTGGCCTTCCTCGGCGATCACCCGCTCCATGGTGGCGCGCACGATGGCCTGGCCCTCCGGGTCGCGCGGCAGAAACACATGGCCCACCGCATACTGGCCGGGTTCCGGCAAGGCGAAGCCGAGCTTGTTGGCCTCCTTGACGAAGAAACGGTGGGGGATCTGCACCAGCATGCCGGCGCCGTCGCCGGCGCGCGGGTCGGCACCAACCGCGCCGCGGTGCTCCAGATTCAACAGGATCTGCAGGCCGTCCTGGACGATCTTGTGCGACTTGCGGCCCTTGATGTCGGCGATGAAGCCGACGCCGCAGGAGTCCTTCTCGTTGCGCGGGTCGTAAAGGCCCACGGCCGCCGGAAAGGCCGGGTCGATCATGAGAACGGGATCGGTGGGGGTCAGGTCGCGCTTCGACGTGGCCGCAGGCATCGCACCTTCGCCGCCGTTCCGCGCGGCGATGCCGCCGAATTCCTCGCTCATTGGGTCTCTCCCTGTCCGCCTGCGCCAGGCGCGTGCCGTGCTGTCTCAAACGCCGTTCCGCAACCGATTCCCGGCGGCTGCGGCGAGGATAGGACAGTAGGGCTGCCCTATCGCTCGGAACATGCCAGAAATGCCGCGCGTGCACAAGCATCCGCGTGCCTGCGGCGTTCGACATCTTCACGCTTCTTGCGGGTGTGGCGGTTGCCACGAAACGAACGGTAAGGCGTGGCGGGCCGCGGCGCAACGGTATTGCCCGGCGGCGCCTCGTCTCATGCGTGCCGCATTCCTCGGCCCTACTCGTCCGACACGCCGCAACGTCAACGGAGACTCATCTGTCATGGCGGATACGACGCTCACGAGCCCCCCGGCGTCGGCTGCGCGCCCACGGCGCCGCGTCGCCGGCGCACGCGCCGCCGGGCTCGCCGCGGTGCTGCTCGCCTGTGCGCCGGGTGCCGCGCTGGCACAGTATTTTTCGCCCTATTATGCCGCGCCGGAGCCCGGCCCTTATTACGGGCCCCGCATCTATCGCTCCATGCCGCCGCCGGAATTCCCGCAGGCCGATGTGCGCCCGATGCTGCGCTCCATGGGCTTCGGCAAAATCGGCTCGGTGGCGCGCATCGGCAATCAATATGTGGTGGAGGTCACGGACGCCGACGGGCTGCGCCTGCGGGTGCGGCTCAGCCGGTTCAATGGCGAGATATTGTCCATGAGCCCGCTGGCCCGCAGCGCCGCGCGCACGCCGGTGCCGCCCGCTCAGGTGCCCTCCGGCCCGATGCGCACGGTGCCGGCCGAGCCGCCGGCCCCCAGGCGCGCCGCTTTGCCGCCCCCCGCCGCAGTGAAGCCGGCCCAAACCGAGGAAGCCGCGCCGCAGACGGCGACCAAGCCGGCGGAAGCCAAGCCCCCGGTTGCGGAGGCCAAGCCGCTGGCTGCGGAGGCCAAACCCGTGCCGGTGCCGGCCGGCGATCCGCGGACGGCGGCGGTGCCGCCGGCCTCCCCGATCCGTGTCATTCCGCCGGCGCCCGCTCCTGCGCCGCTGGGCCTCGGCGCCTCCTCGGGCACGGCGACCAATGCGGGAAGCGCGACGCCCGGCGCGGGCTCGGCGGGTTCGGCCGCGATGTTGTCGCGGGCGGCGCCGAAGAAGCCCGTCGCCAATGGCGAAAGCGGCAAACCGTCAAACTGACATCCCAGAAAAAAGCGCCCCGGCCGGCAGCCGGGGCGCCTCATCATTCTATGCGGCTGGCGTCAGGCCGCCTTCGCCTCGATCGTCCGGGGCTCGCTGCCCTGCGAGCCGGTGCGGATCGGGATGGAGCGCGGCTTCATGGCCTCAGGGATCTCGCGCACCAGATCGACATGCAGCAGCCCGTTTTCCAGGCTGGCGCCCCTGATCTCGACGTGATCGGCGATCTGGAACCGCCGCTCGAACGCGCGCGCCGCGATGCCCTGATAGAGCACGTCGGCGGGGCGGGCATTCTCCGCCACCTTCTTGTCGCCGCGAATGGTGAGGGTGTGCTCCTTCACCTCGATGCCGAGCTCCTGATCGGTGAAGCCCGCCACCGCGACGGTAATCCGATAAGAATTCTCTCCGGTCCGCTCGATGTTGTAGGGCGGGTAGGTCGGCCCGCCCGTCTCCACGCCGCCGACCTGGTCGAGCAGCGAGAACAGGCGGTCGTAACCCACGGTCGAACGGTACAGCGGGGAAAGATCGAAACCACGCATGACATATCCTCCTTGAAGCGACATGCAGGGGCCCGCCCGGAAGGGCCGGACCCGCGTTGCGCCGCCACTATGGCCGGCGCAAAGAGGACATGGGAGGGCGTCCGGCGCGGTGCAAGAGGGGGCTGCACGGGAGGTTAGCAAAAAGTGGAATGCTTGGAATACCAGAAGCATTCCCGATGTCGGCGGATGAACGCCGGCTGAAGAGGCGGGTGGGGCGCGGTTCAGGGCGCAAGGCGCACGGTATGCCAACCTGCCGTCGGGTCCGATCTGCTCGGGTCCCGGCGGCGCCCCTTATCTCCAGATGAACGGCTGATGAACGGCCGTTTCGGTTCATGTTCAGCGCCACCACCCTAACTGAACGGTCGTGTTGTGCCCTGGCGGGACGAATCCGCCCGGCCCCGCACCGGCGCGAGGAACAAGCAGGAGGGATCCTGACGGTGGCTGCTCGCGTATCGGCCGCGTCGGTGCTGATGATGCTTCTCCTGCTGGGGGGGCTGAACATCGCCCCGGCGCAGGCGCAGGGAATCGGCATCACGGTCGGCGGGCCGTGGGGCGGCATGACGTCGTCACCGCCGACCGCCGCGCCGCAGCCCGGCCAGCCGGCTCCCGGTCCGTTCGCTCCCTATGAGGCGCCGCCGCCGGCCGGGACGAGTGCGGCCGGCATGAAGCCGGGCGATGCGGTGAACATGCTGCGCGGTCGCGGCTTTTCGCAGATTTCGGTGGTCAAGCAGCGCGGCGCCACCATCATTCTGGAAGCCACCGGCCCGCGCGGCGAGCGCGTACAGCTCGTGGTCGACGGCAAATCCGGCGCCATCAGCGGCATGAAGGTGATCGGCTATGGCGATCGTCGGTATTAGACCTCGGCGGCGATTGCCGTGCCGGGCCGGTCCGTTGTATCGCTGCTGCTGATTGTCCGGCTCAGCCTATGCCGGCCCCGCTCGATGGCCCGCCGGATGCTGCTGCCCACACTCGCCAATCCCATGCCGGACGGTGCCGTCTGTGGCGAGCTCCTTGCCAAGGATGGCGTGCGGCTGCGTTTTGCGCGCTGGCCCGCGCCCACCATGCGCCGCGGCACGGTGTGCCTGTTCACCGGCCGAGCCGAATCCATTGAAAAATACTTTGAGACGGTGGCCGATCTGCGCCGGCGCGGTTTTGCCGTCGCGGTGCTGGACTGGCGCGGGCAGGGGGCCTCGCAGCGCCTGCTGCGCAACCCGATGAAGGGCCATGTCGGCGACTTTTCCGACTACCAGCTCGACCTCGAGGTGTTCCTGCGCGAGGCGGTGCTGCCGTCCTGCCCGCCGCCCTATTTCGCACTCGCCCATTCGATGGGCGCCGCCATCCTGCTGGACACCGCACGGCACGGCCGGCGCTGGTTCGAGCGCATGGTGCTGCTGGCGCCGATGCTGGAACTGGAAGTGCTGCGGCATGAGATCGCCGCCCGCCGTGCGGCGCGCACGCTCGACCTTCTCGGCTTTTCGACCTTCTCCGTGCCGGGACGTGCGCGGGTGACGCTGACCGGGCAGTCGTTCGAGGGCAATTTTCTGTCTTCGGACCCCGAGCGTTACGCGCGCAATTTCGGCATCAACGAAGCCCATCCGCAGCTTGCGATCGGCCCGCCGACCGTCGGCTGGATTCGTTCGGCGTTCGACCTGATGGAGCGGCTGGCCGATCCGGCCACGGCGCGGGTGATCCGTCAGCCGCTGCTGATGGTGGCGGCCGGCAACGACCGGGTGGTGGCGACGCGCGCCATCGAGCATCTCGGCATGCGGCTGATCGCCGGTGCGCACCTGGTGGTGGCCGGTGCCCAGCATGAATTGCTGCAGGAGCGCGACTTCTTCCGCGAACAGCTCTTCGCCGCCTTCGACGCCTTCATTCCCGGCAGCGGGGCCGGCTGAGCGGCTCAGCCGGCGTTCAGCACGGCCAGCGCCGCTTCGTGAACGCGCCGGTCCCCGGCCGCGATCACCCGCCCGCCGGCATGGGCCGGGCCGCCGTCCCAATTGGTGACGATGCCGCCGGCGCCTTCGACGACCGGGATCAGCGCCACGATGTCGTAGCTTTGCAGATTGGTCTCGATGACGAGGTCGACATAGCCGGCGGCGACCATGCAATAGCCGTAGCAATCCCCGCCATAGCGCGACATCCGCACCTGGCCCTCCACGGCGGTGAACCGGGCGCGGTCGGCGTCGTTCATCAGCAGCGGGCTGGTGGTCACCATCAAGGCATCGCCGAGCGCTTCGCAGGCGCGCACATTGAGGCTGCGCTCGCCCGCCGGGCCGCGATAGCGCGCGCCGTCGCCGTCGCCATAGAAGCGCTCGCCGATGAAGGGCTGGTGCATCATGCCGTAGACCGGCACGCCGTCCCGCGACAGGCCGATCAGCGTGCCCCAGGCCGGCATGCCGGAAATGAAGGATTTGGTGCCGTCGATCGGGTCCAGCGTCCAGACATATTCGGCGCCGGGGCGGTCGTCGCCATACTCTTCGCCGACGACGCCGTGGTCGGGGAAGTTCTGGCGGATCAGCGTGCGCATCGCCTGTTCCGCCGCCCGGTCGGCCGCGGTCACCGGATCGAAGCCGCGATGGCCGCCTTTATCCTCGACGCCGAGCGCCGTGCGGAAGAAGGGGAGGATCGCCTGGCCGGAGACATTGGCAAGTTCGTGAACGAACGCCTCGAAATCCACCGCGCTCATCGCGCACTCTCCTCCAGCGGTCCATCGGCCCGCTTCCATATCGGTGCGGACGCGCGCCGACAATGGCCGTGCGCAATCCCGCTCCCTGAGCGACCGTGCTGCCGACGCGTGGGGGATCGATAGAGCGCGGCATGCGTATTTGGCATACCAGTTATGTCCTTTTGATCAAACGCTGGGCAGGCCGGCGTCTTGCACTGCAGGGGGCAAGCTGGCATATTGATGCAGTGCGGTGACGCGATTGGCGTTGCGTCCCGCCGCCCTCCTTGGGCGTTTCCTCCCTAGACTTGGGCCGCTGCGTTCACGCATGCGGCTCTTTCTTTTTGGGCCGTACGTCAAGCGCAGGCGTAGCGGCGCCGGCTCCGCTGCATCGCACGGGTTGGCCGGGTTCCTGGGTGGACGGCAGCCTCCAACGCTTGGCCTCCAATCGCTCCGCGTCCCCTGCATGGGCGCTTTTGCGCAACCACCATTCGTTTGGCGAAGCCCATGCTGGCGCAATGGTGCCGAGCCGCGTGCGGCGTGTCCGTTCACAGCTTAATAGCGTTTGCCGCATTCGAGGCGGGTGGACGGCGAAACAGGCAACCCCAGGGAGGGGTCACGGTGTGGCGAGGTGCGACACATTCGGCGAAAACCGGCCAAAACAGGTGCGGAGTGCGCTCATTTGCATCTATTCGCGCCTCAAACCGCGCTGGCGGGTTTCGAATTGATCGAGATCGCTTGCGTATTGTGCGCTGCGGTGGCATAGTGTTTTTGCGGCGGCGCGATTGGCGTTGCGCTGTCGCTGCCCTCCTTGGGCGTTTCCTCCCTAGACTTGGGCCGCTCCGCTCATGCGAAGCGGCCCCTTTTTCTTTCTGGCGTCCGAGCCTCTTTCGGGATCGGTTCGCCAAAGCGGCCCTGCCGGCCTGCGCCGACAATTCGGGCCGAGATATTCGGGACAACGCCACGCCGGACTACGGCTCGTTTTCAGCCCGCTCGACCTTGCACCCGACGCTGCCTGTCTCAGTCCTCTGCGATTCTTTCGGCGTCTCACCGCCCTCATTCGCCGCTGGCGAACAGAGGGGTGAACGGCTCGAAGGAAATGGGAATGATTTTCACGGACAGAGGTATCTTAGTAGTCAGAACGCGACAATAACATCACAGATCGGACTCTTCTCGCACGCTTGATACCGAAGGAGGGGTTGCAGCTTGAAATCTGCCGCAATGCACATACATTCTCAATTGTACCGCAGCGATTGGCGTCGCTGCCGTACTGCCCTCCTTGGGCGTTTCCTCCCTAGACTTGGGCCGCTCCGCCTTGCGTGAGCGGCCCCTTTTTCTTGGGGCTCGCTACGGGAAGACCCATTCCGGCCATCAGCGCTTTTCGCTTGGTTCGGTGAGGTGAAACCCCCATCTGATTCAGGCCGACCGTCGCGCCGCAGGCCTTGACCCGGCGTGACGTGCGCAATTCGTATAGCTGTCATGCTCGAATTGCAAGGCTCTCATGCGGCATTTCGCGTCGTGCGATCAAAATTTCGTATGGTCGCGCTCAAGCCCTTGCCCCGTCAGCCTATTCCGCAGCAGCCCGCAGCGGCGCGAGATCGATGCGGCCGATGCCGGCCAGTCGGTCGGCGACGGCGAGCAGATCCTCGCGCACCGCGGCGAAGCGCTCGGCCGGCCTATAGGCGCGCTCGTCCATATAGAGCGCGCGGTTGATCTCGATCTGCACGGCGTGCATTCCCGAAGCGGGGTTGCCGTAGTGCTCGGTGATGAAGCCGCCGGCATAGGGCTTGTTGCGCGCCACCGCATAGCCGCGCCCGCGCAGTTCGTCTTCGATCAGGTCGGGAATCACCGCGGCGCAACTGGTGCCGTAGCGGTCGCCGATGACGATGTCGGCGCGCTGGCGCTCGTCCCGGCCTCCGGTCATGGAGGGCATGGAGTGGCAGTCCACCAGCACCGCGACGCCGAAATCGCGCTGCAACTGCACCAGCAGCCGCCGCAGCGTGCGGTGATACGGCTTGTAATAGGTCTCGATGCGCGCAATCGCCTCGTCGACCGGGATTCGGCGGCCATAGATCTCCTGCGATTCGCCGACGATGCGCGCCACCGTGCCCAGCCCGCCGGCCACCCGCATGGAGCGGGTATTGGCATAGGCCGGCAGCCGGCCCTCGAACATGCGCGGATCGAGCTCATAGGGTTCGCGATTCACATCGAGGTAGCAACGCGGGAAATGCGCCCGCATGAACGGCATGCCGGCCTGCGTCACGCCTTCGAACAGCGCGTCGACGAAGCTGTCCTCCGAGCGCCGCAGCGCGGCGAGTTCGAGCCGCGACTGCGCCACGAAGGCCTGCGGATAGACGACGCCGCTGTGCGGCGAATTGAACAGGATGGGCGCGCGGCCGATCTCCGGCTCCGCCACTTCGAAGGGCGGGTCGATTCTCTCGGCTATCACGGCGCTCATGAAAGAGGGCCCTTCGCATCTGGGTGGCTGTCGAACCGGCAATAAGTCTGTGCTGCATCATGATCGGGCGCGCGTCGCCTGTCGATGCACCCCTTGGTGACGTTCTGCATGTGATACTGAGCCGCGAGGGCCGGTTGATTCGCGGCGGATGTAAGGACGGATTATCGGGGATGGGGAAGATCCTGCTCGCCGAAGACGACAACGACATGCGGCGCTTCCTGGTGAAGGCGCTGCAGAATGCGGGCTATGACGTGGTGTCGTTCGACAACGGCCTGTCCGCCTATGACCGGCTGCGCGAGGAGCCGTTCAAGCTGTTGCTCACCGATATCGTGATGCCGGAGATGGACGGTATCGAGCTGGCGCGCCGCGCCACCGAGCTCGACCCCGATCTCAAGGTGATGTTCATCACCGGCTTCGCCGCCGTCGCCCTGCGCGCCGACAGCCAGGCGCCACGCGATGCCAAGGTGCTGTCCAAGCCGTTCCATCTGCGCGACCTCGTCAATGAGGTCGGCAAGATGCTGGCGGCTTGAACCATGCTAGCTTGAAGGCGGCGCGGACTTCTCCTGTGCGGCTTCTTGCGCGGCGGCGAGCGAGTCGATATAGGGAAGCCCCGTTCGCCGGCACCCGCCCGGCGGCCGTTCGGAATGGGCGCGTAGCTCAGCGGGAGAGCACCTCGTTGACATCGAGGGGGTCACAGGTTCAATCCCTGTCGCGCCCACCATTCCGGCCCACGGCGTTCATCCTTTAAAGCCCCGCGTATGAAGCTCCTGCGCCGTCTTCTCGCCTTGCCGCTGCTGGCCGCTCTCATGGCCGGCCCGCTCGCTGCCGCCCCGCTCGATGCCACGCCGCGCATCGCCGTGCTGTCCGCCTTCGAGCCGGAATGGACGGCGCTGCGGGCGGTGACGCAGGAGAGCACGGTGCATGGCGAGAAGGGCGTGAGCTCCATCACCGGCACGCTTGAGGGCAAGCCGGTAGTGCTGGTGCTCACCGGCATCAGCATGGTGAACGCCGCCATGACCACGCAGATGGCGCTCGATCGCTTCAACGTCACCCGCATCGTGCTGTCCGGCGTCGCCGGCGGCGTCGATCCTTCGCTCGCCATCGGCGATGTGGTGGTGCCCGACCAATGGGCGGAATATCTTGAGGCGATCTTCGCGCGCAAGACCCCGCAAGGCTTCGAACTGCCGCCGGGGGTGAAGACCGACCTGCCGAATTTCGGCATGATCCATCCGCGCGGCGTGCGGGTGTTCCGCGAAGGCCAGGCCGGCGCGCCGCGGCAATTCTGGTTTCCGGTCGATCCGGCGATGATGGCGGTGGCCCGCACGGCAGCGGGCGGGATCGCGCTCAAGAACTGCCCGGCGGACGGAGTTTGCCTCACGCATGTCCCCAAGGTGGTGGTGGGCGGCAACGGCGTCTCCGGCGCCGCCTTCGTCGACAATGCCGAATTCCGCACCTTTGCCTTCGACGCCTTCAAGGCGCAGGTGCTGGATATGGAAAGCGCCGCGGTCGCCCATGTCGCCGCCACCAACGGCGTGCCCTATATCGTGATGCGCTCGCTGTCCGACCTTGCCGGCGGCGGGCCGGGCGCCAATGAAATCCGGATTTTCGAACAGTTGGCGGCGCAGAATGCCGTCACCGTGCTGCGCGCCTTCATCAAGGCGCTGCCGAACTGAACGGCCCGTGCTGAACCTTGGCGGACCCACCGCGTTGACCTTGCGTCAAGTGGAGGATTCCATGTCACGCAATGTCTCGATCATGATCGCCGCCGTGGTGCTGGTGGTGGCGTTCGCCGCCGCCATCAATTTTTCCGGCCGCGGCACGCCGGAGACCACCGAGCAGGCGCCGAGCCGGGTGGAGCCCGCGGTGCCGGGAACGCCGGCGCCGCCCGCACCCTGAGCCGGCGTTTCAATTCAGCGCCGTTGATTTGCCGTACGGCATGACGATATCTGGGCGACCGATTGTCTGTCGTGCCTGGAGTTGTCATGTCGCGCCCCGCCGAATCCCTGCCGGAATGGAATCTGACCGACCTCTATCCCGGCCTTGATTCGCCTGAACTGGCCGCCGATCTCGAACGCGCGCTGGCCGAATGCCGCAGCTTCGAGGCCGACTACAAGGGCACGCTCGCCGCCCGGCTGAACGGCGAGGCAGCCGGCGCTGCCTTCGGCACCGCATTGGCGCGCTATGAGGCGATCGAGGACCGGCTCGGCCGGCTCTATTCCTATGCCGGGCTGGTCTATGCCGGCGATACCACCGACCCGGTGCGTACAAAATTCTACGGCGACATGCAGGAGCGGCTCACGGATGCCTCCACGCACCTGCTGTTTTTTGCGCTGGAGCTGAACCGGCTGGACGACGACGCCATCGAGGCCGCGCTCGCCGAGCCCGCCTTCGGCCATTATCGCCCCTGGGTGGAAGATGTGCGGCGGGAGAAGCCGCACCAGCTGGAAGACCGCATCGAGCAACTGTTCCACGAAAAATCGATCAGCGGCCGCGGCGCCTGGAACCGGCTGTTCGACGAGACCATTTCCGGCCTGCGCTTCGAGGTCGGCGGCGAGCAACTGGCGCTGGAGCAGGCGCTGAGCCGGTTCGCCGAGCCGGACGAGGCCAAGCGTCACGAGGCGGCCGAGGCGCTCGCCAAGGTGTTTTCGCAGAATCTCCGCCTATTCGCGCTGATCACCAACACGCTCGCCAAGGACAAGGAAATCTCTGACCGCTGGCGCGGCTTCGAGGACATCGCCGACTCGCGGCACCTCGCCAACCGGGTGGAGCGCGAGGTGGTGGATGCGCTGGTGGCGGCGGTGAACGAAGCCCATCCGCGGCTGGCCCACCGCTATTACAAGCTGAAGGCGAAGTGGTTCGGCAAGGAGCGGCTGGACTACTGGGACCGCAACGCCCCGCTGCCCAAGGTGGAGAGCCGCGCCATAGACTGGTCCGAGGCGCGCGACACCGTGCTCGGCGCCTATTCCGGCTTCTCGCCGCGCATGGCGGAAATCGCCGGGCGGTTCTTCGAGCATGGCTGGATCGATGCCGGCATTCGTCCCGGCAAGGCGCCCGGCGCGTTCGCCCACCCCACCGTGCCCTCCGCACACCCTTATGTGCTGCTGAACTATATGGGCAAGCCGCGCGATGTGATGACGCTGGCACACGAACTGGGCCACGGCGTGCACCAGGTGCTGGCGGCACCGAACGGCGCGCTGATGGCGCCGACGCCGCTGACCCTGGCCGAAACCGCCTCGGTGTTCGGCGAAATGCTCACATTCCGCCGCCTGCTCGACGCCGCGCCCGACAGGGCGGCGCGCAAGGCGATGCTGGCCTCGAAGGTGGAGGACATGATCAACACTGTGGTGCGGCAGATCGCCTTCTACACCTTCGAACGCCGCATTCACACCGAGCGCAAGAATGGCGAGCTGACCGCCGAGCAGATCAACGCCATCTGGATGGACGTGCAGAGCGAAAGCCTCGGGCCGGCCATTCATCTCGGGCCGGGCTATGAGACCTATTGGGTCTATATCGGCCACTTCATCCATTCGCCGTTCTATGTCTATGCCTATGCCTTCGGCGATTGCCTGGTGAACTCGCTGTACGCGGTCTATGAGAACGCCACCGAGGGCTTCGCCGAGCGCTATCTCGCCATGCTGGCGGCGGGCGGCACCAAGCACCATTCCGAACTGCTCGCCCCGTTCGGCCTCGACGCCCGCGACCCCGCCTTCTGGCAGACCGGCCTGTCGCTGATCGAACGCATGATCGCCGAACTGGAAGCGATGGAAGATTGAGTGTGTCGCGCGTCGTATAAACCTTAAGGTTGCAGATCCTGCAACTGATGGTACCCTGCTGCAGGGGTGAACTGCAGCGGTGGGGCGATGACCGATCAGCGTGGCGGGGAGGCGACCAACAGGATCGGCTGCACGGCGGATTCCGTGCGGCCGACGATGGAGACGGACAGCTACACCAAGATATTTTCCAGGGTGCACGCCAGCGAACTCGAGTGCATCGCCAGCCGCCGGGCGCGGCTGGCCGTCGACACGGACACCAAGCCTGCCGATCGGCGCCCGCTGAGTGCCGAAGACACGGTTGTCGACACGGTCGGGCTGTCGCTGTCCGGCGGCGGTATCCGCTCCGCGGCCTTCTGTCTCGGCGCGCTTCAGGCACTGGACGCGCTGCCGAAGCCGCCGGGCGGCGGCGCCCGGAGCGCGGCGGACGCGCGGGCCTCCTTGATCGACCGGATCGACTATCTGTCGACGGTGTCTGGCGGCGGCTATATCGGCGCGGCGATGAGCACCGCCATGGCGATCAATCGCGGCGCGTTTCCCTTCCGCAGTGCGCTGGATCAGGAAGAGACCCCCTCGCTCCAGCATATACGCGACCACTCGAACTATCTGTTTCCGCGCGATTCCAAGATCGCCACCGTCGCGATCTATCTGCGGGGGCTGCTCGTCAACATCTTCCTGGTGATGCCATGGCTGTTTCTGGCGGCGGCGTTGCTGCTCGCCTATCATGCGACCCTTCACGGCATAGACGGCTATCTTTACGCCTTCGCGGCTGTTGCCGCGGTGCTGCTGCTGTGGGGGCTTGAGCGTTCGAGGCCGGGCCGCACCGACGCGTCCGATGTCCGCAGCCAGGCCCCGCGGCGGATCGGATTCGGCGTCGTGGCGGCGGCCTGCGTCTGTGCAATCGGGATCAGCGCGGCGGCGCTCGATCTGCTGGCGCGCTACTCATCCGAAGGAGGCCTCGCCACCTTCGCCGTCTCTCTTGCTCCCCTGTCCGGGGTCTTGGGCATCGTTGCCCCGCGCGTTGCCGCGGCCTTGGGCAAGGCAGCGACCGGACAGGCGTTGCGTTTCACGATGTCGCGCGTGTTCGGCTTCGTTGTGGTCTGGATCGGCGCCGCCATCGTGCCGCTGCTGCTCTGGATCGTGGTGCTGCTGCTGGCGCGGGCCGCCATGTGCAATGTCTGGCCGGCCGTCTTCGGCTATCTGGCGGTCGGTCTGGTCACCGCCGCCATCGGCTTGCTCTTCAGCTCCAATGCCAACTCGCTGCATCGGCTCTATCGCGACCGGCTGAGTGCGGCGTTCCTGTTCGATCCTCGCCTGCCCAGTGTGCAACCCGCCGGCGGCGACTGGCACCATCTCCAACCGAGCCTGGAGCCGGCCGACGGCTTTCAACTGCACGAGGATTCGCGCAACCCGCCCGGCCAGGGCAGCGGCGATCCGCCCGGAGGTTTGACCGCGGACAGGGGTCCCTACCATCTCATCAATGCGGCGGTGAACGTCCAGAACTCGAAATACGTCAATAAACGCGGCCGCAATGCCGATTTCTTCATGTTCAGCCGGAATTTCACCGGCAGCGAGAGCACGGGCTATGTAAAGACCACCGCGTTGGTGAAGGAGGTTCCGGCGCTCGATCTCGGCACCGCGGTGGCGCTGTCCGGGGCGGCGGTCTCGTCCAATATGGGCGCCAACTCCATTGCGCCGCTCACGCTCACGCTGGCCATGCTCAATGTTCGTCTAGGTTACTGGCTGCTCAACCCGCGCAATTTCGGCCTGAATGAAGGGTCTAATATCGCCGGAGGCTCGAAGAAATTCTGGAAAGAATGGTATTTCTGGAAGGAAGCTTTCGGAAGGTTGAACGAAAATCTGCGGAGTATCTATATTTCGGACGGCGGGCATATCGACAATCTCGGCATTTACGAGCTGCTGAAACGGCGCTGCCGGCTCATCATCGCCATAGACAGCGAAGCTGATGCCGAACTCGACTTCAACTCGCTGATCGCCGTCGAGCGCCATGCCCGCATCGACCTCGGCATCCGCATCGATCTTCCCTGGCAGGCCATCCGTGACGCCTCCGGTCGGGCGGCCGCCGGCGCGCAGCCCGGGCCGCATGCCGCGGTCGGCCGCATCAACTATTCTGGCGAGGACGACACCGGGGTGCTGGTCTATATCAAGGCGTCCGTCACCGGCGACGAGAGCGATATCATTCGCGACTACAAGCGCCGCTACCCGAAATTTCCGCACGAGACGACGCTGGACCAGTTCTTCAGCGAGGAACAGTTCGAGGTCTACCGGGCACTCGGTTTCCACGCCACCTATCGGCTGTTCAATGGAGTGGACAAGGTTGCGGTGGCTGCGGCGCCGGGGTGCTTCGTGCCGGATGTTGCGCAGCTGATTCACCCCAGCATCGGCATTCAAAACCCGTTGCTCGATACAATGCGGTCGCTGCTCGGCCTGCCTGCCGCGGCGCCTGAGGGCGCGCCGACAAAAGTGGTGGCTGACTCCGGGGCGGTCGCCATATTAGAAGGATAGCGATCCGCACGAGGACGATGTCCCGCCGTGGCGCGGTCGCCGCTGCGAGGGATGTTCCGTTGCTCGTCCACACCCCCTATGACGGCACGCGCAAGCCGTTCTCCGTCGGCCTGGCGCCACTGGACCTCCGGAACTGGTTCGAGCCGGACGGGCGGCTCGCCGCCGATCTCGCGCAGCGCCGGCAGCTCATCGCGCAGCGGCGCGATATCGTGGTGCGCGAGGAGCCCGCCACCCGCGAGGGGCAGGCCGAGGTGCTCGCACTCGTCGCCGACCATCTCGCGGCGCATTTCCCGCAAGTGTATCGCCGCGACGGCAGCCGCATGGTGGTGGAACCGGCCGGCATCGCCGTGCCGCTCGACGATGCGGATGAGGCGCCGCTGGTGAGCGCGGCGCAGCTGGTGCAGGAAGACCTGCTGCTGATGCGCAAGGGGGAGGGTGGCTACCGCCTGGTGGCCGGGGTGCTGTGCTTCCCCTCCGCCTGGTCGCTGGCCGAGAAATTCGGCCAATCGCTGGACGCCATCCACGCCGCGGTGCCCGGCTATCCGCAGCGGCTGGCCACGGTGATGAACCGCATCTTCGACAATCTGAAGGTCGCGGCGCCGGTGTGGCGGCTCAACTGGTCGATCTATCCCGACGACGAACTGCACCACCCGGAAACCAAGGAACGTCCGCGCGACTGGTTCGACGACGCCGACGAACTCGCCCCTTCGGCGTTTGTGAGGGTGGAGCGCCAGACGCTGCGGCGGATGCCGGTAAGCGGCGACATCCTGTTCACGGTGCGGGTGCATGTGGACCCGTTCACCGCCTTTCGCCGCCACCCGGAAGGCGCAAGCCTCGCCGCCGGCCTGCGCGACCAGATTCTCGGCCTCGATGCCGAGCAGCTCGCCTACAAGGCGCTGACCCGCCACCGCGACGCGGTCGCCGGGGCGCTGGACCGTATCGCGCGGGGTGATTGATCCGGGGGTTTTGAAATGACGATGCTTCCTCAGGCGGAACGCAATGCCTCTGCCGGCAGCGGCCGTGCCCCCGACGGTGGCTTTTCGGAGCTGGTGCCTGAGCTTGATGTCAGGAATATCGAGACCAGCCTTCGATTCTGGTGCGATCTGCTCGGCTTCAGCATTGCTTATGACCGGCCGGCGGCGAAGTTTGCCTATTTGGAGCGTGAGGGCGCGCAGGTCATGCTGTGCGAGATCAATGAGGCGTGGAGCGTCGGCCCGCTTGAAGTGCCGTTCGGCCGTGGCGTTAACTTCCAGATCGCGACCAGCACACTGGAGCCCATTTTGAGCGCGCTCGACGCCGCCCGCTGGCCGCTGTTCCGCGAGGTTCGCGACTCCTGGTACCGCGTCGGCTCCAGCGAGGAGGCAGGGTCGCGTGAATTCCTGGTGCAGGACCCGGACGGCTATCTGCTTCGCTTCGCCCAAAGTCTTGGCCGGCGGGCGGCTGGCTGAATGGCCGGGTCACGCGGTCTCGTCTTGCGTGGCGGCCACTTGTCGTCCACGCAAGGGCCAACCCAGGCGTAACCCACATGAGCCTTCCCCCCGATCGTGAAGCCAACCGCCTCACCGCGCGCGCTGCGCGCTATGCCCGTGTCGGTACGAAGGTCGGCGGCGTTGCGGCGCGCATTGCCGGCAGCCGGCTGTTCGGCGGCGACGCCGGCTCGGGCGCCAATGCCGCCGCGCTCGCTGCGGCGCTCGGCGGGCTGAAGGGCCCGATCATGAAGGTCGCCCAATTGATGGCGACCATTCCCGATGCGCTGCCGCCGGAATACGCCGCCGCGCTCGGCACGCTGCAGAGCCAGGCGCCGCCCATGGGCTGGGCGTTCGTGAAGCGGCGTATGGCCGCAGAGCTCGGGCCGGACTGGCGCCAGCGCTTCGCGACCTTCGAGCCGGAGCCGGCGGCGGCCGCCTCGCTCGGCCAGGTGCACCGCGCCACCGCCCATGACGGCGCCGCGCTGGCCTGCAAGCTGCAATATCCGGATATGGAATCGGCCGTCGAGGCCGACCTCAAGCAGCTCGGTCTGGTGTTCGCCATCCATCGCCGGATGGACCCGGCCATCGACACGCGCGAGATCGCCGAGGAGATCGGCGCGCGGCTGCGCGAGGAGCTGGACTATGCCCGCGAGGCCCGCCATGCCGCGCTGTACCGCATCATTCTGGCGGACGAGCCGGGGGTGCGGGTGCCGCGAAGCTGGCCGGCGCTGTCTTCCGGGCGGCTGTTGACGCTGGACTGGCTGGAAGGCCGCCGGCTGCTCGATTTCACCGGCCACAGTTTGGCGCAGCGCAACCGCATCGCGCAGGCGATGTTCACCGCCTGGTGGCTGCCCTTCAGCCGTTTCGGCGTCATTCATGGCGACCCGCACCTCGGCAATTACACGGTTTTCGACGATGGGGGCGAGCCGGGCGGCATCAATCTGCTGGACTATGGCTGCATCCGCATCTTTCCGCCGAGCTTCGTCGGCGGGGTGGTCGATCTCTATGAGGGGTTGAAGCGGGGCGAGCAGGCCCGCATCGTCCATGCCTATGAAACCTGGGGCTTCCGCGGGCTGAGCCACGACCTGATCGATGTGCTGAACATCTGGGCGCGGTTCATCTACGGCCCGCTGCTCGACGACCGGGTGCGCACCATCGCCGACGGAACGGCGCCGGGCGACTACGGCCGGCGCGAGGCGTTCCGGCTGCGCACCGAGCTGAAGAGCAAGGGGCCGGTGACGGTGCCGCGCGAATTCGTCTTCATGGACCGCGCCGCCATCGGCCTCGGCGGGGTGTTTTTACACCTTGGCGCCGAGCTGAACTTCCACCGGCTGTTCGAAGCCGCGATCGCCGATTTCACGGTTTCCAAGGTCGAGGCGCGTCAGCATGCCGCGCTCGGCGAAGTCGGCCTCGGCGCCGACGCAGCGTGAGGCGTTGCCGCCAACGCTGTCTTCCGGTACATCGGTTCGTGGAATTCATTATCCAAAAGGAGGGGGGGTATGGCCGATCACGCAGCGCCCGAATACGCCACGGCTGCCGGCAACGACTATGCCGAGCATAACGGCACCTACGAGTTCTTCGTGAAGCTTACCACGGTCGGCACCCTCGCCGTCGTCAGCCTCATGGTTGCGCTGGCCATTGGCGGCGTGAACGGACATTGGGGCCTCTTCACGCTCGGCACGCTCGCCGTGCTGGTAACGACCTCCATCGGCCTGGCGTCGCAGACCGGCCAGCCGCGTCTGATCGGCGGGGTGCTGGTCGCGCTGGTGCTCGTGCTTATCCTGACCTCCTGAGGCCGTTCGCATGCGAATTTCAGTTCTCGCCGAGACCTCCGCGCAGGAGGCACGCGTCGCCGCGACCGCCGATACGGTCAAGCGGTTCAGCGGCCTCGGGGCCGAGGTGGTCGTGGTTTCGGGTGCCGGCGTCGCCTCCGGCATCCTCGATGCCGACTATACCGGTGCCGGCGCCACGCTGGCATCAACCAACACCGAGGCAGTCGCTGGCGCCGATGTGATCCTGGCGGTGCGTCGGCCGGAGCTGGACAGCCTCGCCGGGGCCAAGCCCGGCGCGCTGGTCATCGCCATCATGGACCCCTACGGCAACGAGGCCGCGCTCGGCGGGCTCGCCGCTGCCGGGTTGTCCGCCTTCGCCATGGAACTGATGCCGCGCATCACCCGTGCGCAGGTGATGGACGTGCTGTCGAGCCAGGCCAATCTCGCCGGCTATCGGGCCGTGATCGACGCCTCGGCCGAATTCGGCCGCGCCTTCCCGATGATGATGACGGCGGCCGGCACCGTGCCGGCGGCGCGCGTCTTCATCATGGGCGCGGGCGTTGCCGGCCTTCAGGCGGTGGCGACCGCGCGCCGTCTCGGCGCCGTGGTCACCGCCACCGACGTGCGCCCGGCCTCCAAGGAGCAGGTGGAAAGCCTCGGCGCCAAGTTCGTCGCCGTCGAGGACGAGGAGTTCAAGCAGGCCGAGACCGCCGGCGGCTATGCCAAGGCGATGTCGGCGGAATATCAGGCCAAGCAGGCCGCGCTGGTGGCCGGCCACATCGCCAAGCAGGACATTGTCATCACCACCGCGCTGATCCCCGGCCGGCCGGCGCCGAAGCTGGTGTCCGCCGCCATGGTGGCGACGATGAAGCCGGGTTCGGTGCTCATCGACCTTGCCGTCGAGCGTGGCGGCAATATCGAGGGCGCGGTGCCCGGCGAGGTCGTCATCACCACCAATGGGGTGAAGATCGTCGGCCATCTCAACGTGCCGGGCCGGCTGGCGGCGACCGCCTCCCAGCTCTATGCCAAGAACCTCTATGCGTTCGTTGAGACGCTGGTGGACAAGACGTCCAAGGCGCTGGCGGTGAAGTGGGACGACGAGCTGGTGAAAGCCACTCTGCTGACCAAGGAGGGTGCCGTGGTGCACCCCGCATTCAAGCCGGCCGAAGCTTCGGCGGCCTAGACAATATCGCGCGGCGCGGGCGAAGACCGGCGCCGCTTATCCAACAAGGCGGGAAGGGGACGGGCGTGCGGCGCGGGCCGAACGCATGCCGTGCCAGGGACGTGAGGGGGAATGACCATGGCTAGTCCGACAGCGAACGATGCGCTGGAAGGAGCGCGGGCGGCCGCCGAAGTGGCGCGCCAGGCGGCCGAGGCCGCCCAGGCCTATGCCGATGCCGCCGCAGCGGCGGTGGGCGCCGCCGCCCACGGGCTGACAGGAGGGGCGATCGATCCGTTCGTGTTCCGCCTCGCCATTTTCGTGCTGGCGGTGTTCGTCGGCTATTACGTGGTGTGGTCGGTGACGCCGGCTTTGCACACGCCGCTGATGGCGGTCACCAATGCCATTTCCTCGGTGATCGTGGTCGGCGCGCTGCTTGCGGTGGGCGTCGATCTGGTGGCCGAAGGCACCGGCTGGGCGCGCGGCTTCGGCTTCATCGGGCTGATGCTGGCCAGCGTGAACATATTCGGCGGCTTCATGGTGACCAGCCGAATGCTCGCCATGTACCAGAAGAAGAAGTGAGGGCGCACCGATGAATCCCAATCTGGTCGCCATTCTCTATCTCGTTTCCGGCGTGCTGTTCATCCTGGCGCTGCGCGGGCTCTCCAGCCCGGTGACGTCGCGGCAGGGCAACATGTTCGGCATGGCCGGCATGGCCATCGCCATCCTCACCACGCTGGGCGCCAGCCCGCCGGCCGGTATCGGCGGCTGGCTGCTGGTGATCGTCGGCCTCGGCATCGGCGGCGGCGTCGGTGCGGTGACCGCACGGCGCATCGCCATGACGCAGATGCCGCAGCTGGTCGCGGCGTTCCATTCGCTGGTGGGTCTTGCCGCCGTGATGGTGGCCGCCGCCGCGCTCTATGCGCCGGAAGCCTTCGGCATCGGCCTGCCCGGCGATATCCATGCCCAGGCGCTGATCGAGATGAGCCTCGGCGTCGCCATCGGCGCCATCACCTTCACCGGCTCGGTGATCGCCTTCGCCAAGCTCAACGGCAATATGAGCGGCAAGCCGATCATGCTGCCGATGCGGCATGCCATCAATCTCGGCCTGTTCATCCTGCTCATCGTGCTGATCGGCGTTCTGGTCGTCACCGAGAGCCACGCGGTGTTCTGGCTCATCGTGCTGGTGAGCCTGGTGTTCGGCGGCCTGATCATCATCCCGATCGGCGGCGCCGACATGCCGGTGGTGGTGTCGATGCTCAACTCCTACTCCGGCTGGGCGGCGGCGGGCATCGGTTTCACGCTGGGCAATACGGCGCTGATCATCACCGGCGCGCTGGTCGGCTCCTCGGGCGCGATCCTGTCCTACATCATGTGCAAGGGCATGAACCGCAGCTTCGTCTCGGTCATTCTCGGCGGCTTCGGCGGTGACGCTGCCGCTGGCCCGGCGGGTGCGGTCGAGACGCGGCCGGTGAAGCAGGGTTCGGCCGAAGACGCCGCCTTCATCATGAAGAACTCGTCCAAGGTCATCATCGTGCCGGGCTACGGCATGGCGGTGGCGCAGGCCCAGCACGCGCTGCGCGAAATGGGCGACCGGCTGAAGGAGGAGGGCGTCGAGGTCAAGTACGCCATCCACCCGGTCGCAGGTCGCATGCCCGGCCATATGAACGTGCTGCTGGCCGAAGCCAACGTGCCGTATGACGAGGTGTTCGAGCTGGAGGACATCAACAGCGAATTCGCCCAGGCCGACGTCGCCTTCGTCATCGGTGCCAACGACGTCACCAACCCGGCCGCCAAGACCGACCCGACCTCGGCGATCTACGGCATGCCGATCCTGGACGTCGAAAAGGCCAAGACCGTGCTGTTCATCAAGCGCGGTATGGCGGCCGGCTATGCCGGCGTCGAGAACGAGCTGTTCTTCCGCGACAACACCATGATGCTGTTCGCCGACGCCAAGAAGATGGTCGAGGATATCGTAAAGAACCTCTGAGCCGGCGCGCGCGCCCGCTGTTCGAGGCCGGCTTCCACGGGAGCCGGCCTCTGGCATACAAAAGCCCATTGACGCCGCCTCGCATGGGGACCACACTTCGACCAAAGGATTAGTCGTCGTGTGGTGAACCACAGGGAGGGTGGCCATGTTCGTCGGTGATCTGCTGGATACCAAGGGGCGCGGCGTCGTCTCGGTTCCCATGAATGCGACGGTGGAGACGGCGGCGCGGCTGCTGATGAACCACCGCATCGGTGGCGTGGTGGTCAAGGACAGTTGCGGCACCGAGGGCGAGGCGCTGGTCGGCATCTTCACCGAGCGCGACATCGTCCGCGCGGTGTCCGAACGCGGCGCCGCCGGCCTGAAGACCCAGGTGGCCGACCTGATGACCCGCAACACCATCGTGTGCAGCGTCGACGATACGCTCGACTATGTCCGCGAACTGATGGACAGCCGCCGCATCCGCCATGTGCCGGTGCTGGACGACACCCGGCTGGTCGGCATTCTCAGCATTCGCGACATCGTCGCCTACGACGTCCGGCGCGCCCGCACCGCGAACGAGAGCAAGGCCGCGGCTATGGGTGCGTCGCCCACCCACGCCTGAGGCGGCCTTGGGGTTGTGCGTGCTTCGAGGCCGGCCTGCGGCCGGCACCTCAGCATGACGAATGTATCTGCAAGACAAAAACTTACGTCATCCTGAGGTGCCAGAGCATCGCTCTGGCCGCGAAGGACGCACCAGGCTGATGCCGGCCGCCGACTTTCGCCAAATCACCACACGATCCCGGATACGGCCTGCGGCCGTTCCGGGATGACGCTGTGGCCGAGGCGTCTAGCGCGCCCTACATCGCCTCCGACGCTTCCAGCGCCTTCGGCGATTCGATGGCGTGAATGCGCTCCACCACCGCCTTCTGCACCTTCTCGAAGGCGCGCACCTCGATCTGGCGCACCCGCTCGCGCGAGACGCCGAACTCGGCGGCGAGGTCTTCCAGCGTCATCGGATCGTCGACGAGGCGCCGGGCCTCGAAAATGCGGCGCTCGCGCGGGTTCAGCACCGACAGCGCGCCGGTGAGGGCGGAGCGGCGGTTGTCCTGCTCCTCGGCCTGCGCCATCAGCGCTTCCTGGTCCTCGCGGTCGTCGGCGAGCCAGTCCTGCCATTCGCCGCCGCCGTCCGCGTCGGCGCGCAGGGGCGCGTTCAGCGAGGCATCGCCGCCCAGGCGGCGATTCATCTCCACGACTTCGCGCTCGGTGACGCCGAGCTTGGTGGCGATCTGCTGCACCTGGTCCGGGCGCATGTCGCCCTCTTCCAGAGCGGAAATCTGGCTCTTGGCCTTGCGCAGATTGAAGAACAGCTTCTTCTGCGCCGCCGTGGTGCCCATTTTCACCAGGCTCCACGAGCGCAGGATGTATTCCTGGATCGAGGCCTTGATCCACCACATCGCATAGGTGGCGAGCCGGAAGCCCTTGTCGGGCTCGAACCGCTTCACCGCCTGCATCAGGCCGACATTGCCTTCCGAAATCACCTCGGAAATCGGCAGCCCATAGCCGCGATAGCCCATGGCGATCTTCGCCACCAGGCGCAGATGGCTGGTCACCAGCCGGTGCGCGGCGTCGGAATCCTCATGCTCGCGCCAGCGCTTGGCGAGCATGAACTCTTCCTGCGGTTCCAGCATGGGGAACCGCCGGATCTCCTCGAGATACCGGTTGAGCCCGCCTTCGGCTGACGGGATCGGCATAGCGGAACGGGCCATCAAGCGCCCTCCTATCGGTTCGCGGCCCCCAAGGCGGGCAGCTCGCGGCGGTCGCGAGCGGCCGACCGCAATGCGCATGATACAGGAACGTGGGCCGTTCGCGAAAGCGGCAGCCTCCCGTGGTCACGAAGCCTTGAGAGCGGCCTCAAGCCGCGCCAGATCCGCCGGCAGCGGGCTGGCAAAGCGCAGGATGCGCCCGTCCGCCGGATGGGCGAAACCGAGCCGGCCGGCGTGCAGCGCCTGCCGGCCGAGGGATTCCAGTGCCAGCGCGGCCGCCGGGGCCAGCCTTGCCGCCTTGGTGCGGAATCCGCCGCCATAGACGCCGTCGCCGAGCAGCGGGTGGCCGATATGGGCCATGTGGACGCGAATCTGGTGGGTACGCCCGGTCTCCAGCCGGCATTCCAGCCGGGCGGCCAAGGGGCGCCCGGCCGAATCGCAGAACAGTTCGCGCTGCTCCCAATGGGTGAGCGCGAATCGCCCGCCCGCGCGCACCGCCATGCGGTCGCGCGAGACGGGATGGCGGTCGAGCGGGGCGTCCACCGTGCCGCGCACGGCGGCAGGCGCACCCCACACGAAGGCGTCGTAGGCGCGCTCCAGCGGCCCGGTGCGGCCATGGTCGGCGAACTGCGCGGCCAGCATACGGTGGGCGGCATCGTTCTTGGCCACCACCAGCAGGCCGGAGGTGTCCTTGTCGAGCCGATGCACGATGCCCGGCCGCCGCACGCCGCCTATGCCGGACAGGCTGGCCCCGCAATGGTGCAGCAGCGCGTTCACCAGCGTGCCGTCGGCATTGCCGGGCGCCGGGTGCACCACCAGCCCGGCCGGCTTGTCGACCACGATGAGGTCGGCGTCCTCATAGACCACCACCAGCGGAATCGCCTGCGGCAGCGGCTCGGCGGGTTCGGGCGGTGGCAGCACCAGCCGGTAGTGCTCGCCCGCATTGACCCGCGCCGCGGCGCTGCCTATCGTCCGCCCCGCGCCGCCGGCCGGGTCGAGACGCTCAACGCGGCCGTCCGCGATCAAGGCTTGCAGGCGGGTGCGGCTGAGTGTCGGCAGGTGGTGCGCCAGCACTCGGTCCAGCCTCTGCCCCTGGTCTGGCGCGCCGGCGGTGAAGTCGATCGGCGCCGGGCCGGCGTCCGGTGCGGGCTCGTCGCTCTCGTCCCACACTTCGTTCAACGTTTCGTCCGGCGGTGCCTGCATGATCTCTCCCCTCCGCCCCGCGCCGTCCGAATCGGATGATGCTCTCGATCCGGCGCAGGAGCGGGTGCTGCGCAAGCTGCGCCGCTTCGCGGCTTTTTCCGGCCTGCTGATGGGCTTCGGCTTTCTGGCACTGTTCGGCGCCATCGGCTACAGGCTCATGGTCGGCTGGAAAAGCGCGCCGACCACGATAGAGGGTACGATCGCCCTGCCGAAAGGTGCGCGGGTGATCTCTGCGGTGCGCTCGGAAGGGCTGGTCGCGGTAACGCTGGAGCAGGACGGCCGCATCCAGACCCGCTTCTTCGACGCCGCGACGCTGGCGCCCCGCGGCAGCCTCTCCTACGCAACGGAGCCCTGAGCACGCCGCCCGCACCCATCGGCGCCGCCCGCAAGCAGACCGCTTGATCCGCCGGCGGTTTGGCTCTAAGAGAGCCACCTGCCCGTGGCTCCCATCGTCTAGCGGTCCAGGACGTCGCCCTCTCACGGCGAAAACACCGGTTCGATTCCGGTTGGGAGCGCCAGCAGTTTCAAGGGGTTATATGACCTTGAA
>JBGGNI010000047.1:0-6183 GCA_041287585.1 Xanthobacteraceae bacterium | reverse complement strand
TGGATTCCTGTCGTGCCGGTTCCGCCGGCGCGGATAGGGTGAATCACGTCAGAAGGCCTCCCGCAACCAGTGGCCGACACGCGAAAAATAACCGTCGCCGGCCGCATGCGCGCTGCGCCGCCGGCGGGCTTCGAAATGCTCGAGTCCCGCCACCTGCGGGTAGACCAGCAGCCCGGCCGCCACTGCGAACGGCGCGCCGCGTGCCGCTTCCGGCAGGCGGGAGATGCCGAGCGGGCGGCCGATTCGAACCTGCGGCCCGAGAATGCGGCCGACGATCTCCTGAAGCCCGGTAAGCTGGGCCGCACCGCCGGTGAGCACGATGCGCCGTCCGGCGTCGTTGGCATGGCCGGAGGCCACCAGCCGATCGCGCACCAGCTCGACGATCTCCTCCACCCGCGGGCGCACGATCTGCAGCAGCTGCGACTTCGGCGCCACACGGGGCAGGTCGCGCTCGTCGTCGGAAATCGCCGGCACCGTCAGCATTTCATGGTCGTCGGACGCGATGGCAGTCACCCCGCCATGCAGGGTCTTCAGCCGCTCGGCGTCCGCCAGGCGGGTGGAGAGGCCGCGGGCGACATCGTTGGTGATGTGCTGGCCGCCCATGGCGACGCCGTTCACCTGTACGCAGTGGCCCTGCGCCACCACCGCGACGGTGGTGGTGCCGGCGCCGAAATCGATCAAGGTGACGCCGAGTTCGGCCTCGTCGTCGGCAAGCGTCGACAGCGCGGCGGCATAGGGCGCCGCCACCATCGCCTCAACGCCGAGATGGCAGCGCTCGATGCACAGCAGCAGGTTGCGCACGGCGGCAGCGTCGGAGGTCACCACATGCAGGTCGACGCCGAGCCGGCGTGCCAGCATGCCGCGCGGATCGCTGATGCCGGGCGCGCCGTCGAGCTCATAGCCCACCGGCAGCGCGTGCAGCACGGCGCGGCCGTCGCCGACGGCAAATCGCGAGGCGGCGTCGAGCACGCGGCGTATGTCGCCTTCCGCCACCGCCGGCTCCGGCACCGCCACTTCGGCGGCGTAGTGCTCCGAACCGGGACGCCCGCCGGCGACCGAGACCAGCACGGACGCGATCTGCACCCCGGCCATGCGCTCGGCGGCGTCCACAGCGTGGCGGATCGCCTGTTCGGCGCGCTCCATGTCCACCACCGCGCCGCCCTTCATGCCGTGGGCGCGGGTGTGGCCGATGCCGAGAATTTCCACCGAATGGCTGCGCCGGCGCAGCACCTCGCCCGGCTCACGCGGGCGCAGGCGGGCAATGAGGCACACCACCTTCGAGGTGCCGACATCGAGCACGCCGACCACCATGGTGCGGCGGGCCGGCAGCGGGCGCATCTTCGGCGCGATCTCAAAGGGCGCGCGCGGCCTCATGTCGCGCTCCCCTTCTTGGCCTTGGCCCGCGCCTTCAGCATGTTCTGGCGTTCCTCGTATGCGGCGTCGGACAGCCGCACGGAAACGCGGTCGGGCAGGCGCAGGTCGATCACGGTGACGTCGCGGCTGAGAAGCTGCTTGTCGCGGTCCAGCATGGCGAGGGCGCTCAGCGCCGAATCAAGGTCGCGCTCCGGCAGGCGCACATCGATGCCGTTGCGCATCTTCAGCGTCCAGCGCCGGTCGGCGACGCGGATGGCGGCGCGCACCTGGTTGCGCACGCCGGGCACCCGGTCGAGCGCTTCCACGACTTCGGTGACATGACGCTCGGCGCCATCACCGACCACGATGGGCAGGCGCACATAGCGCGGGTCGTCGGAATAGGGGGCGATTACGGTGCCGTCGCGGGCGATGACGTTGATTTTGCCGTCCTTCTGCCAGAGCGCGAAGCCCTCGCGTTCCACCACCTGGATGTCGAGCCGGTCCGGATAGAGCTTCTGCACCGTCGCGCGCTTGATCCAGGCCAGTGATTCGAGCTGGGTGCGGGCGCCCTCGGCGTCGAGGAAGGGCAGCGAGGAGGTCGGCTTCACCCCGGCGGTGGCGAGGATGTCGCCGGGCGAGACGTGGCTCTGGCCGGACAGGTTCACGCTGCGGATCTTGAAGCCGGCGAGATTGGCGGCGGCATCGGCGACGTCGCGGCTGGTCTCGATCAGCACCGGAACATGGCCGCCACGCTGCACCCCATAGGCGCCGGTGGCGGCGAAGAACGTTGCGAGCAGCCAGAGGCCGCCGCCATTGGCGAGCTTCGAGGCCGAGAGGCGGACCATGAGCCGCTTGGCGCCGATGACGAATCGGTCGCCGCTGCGCGGGCCCTGGCCGGCATGTGCGGCAGGCGCGCCGGTGCGTCCCCTTCCCGGCTGCTGCCGGGAAGTCAGCGATCGAGCGACGCGTCTTCCACCATCCATCTCACTAGCTCGCCGAACGTAAGGCCCGCATGGGCTGCCTGTTCGGGCACCAACGACGTCTCGGTCATGCCGGGTTGAGTGTTGACTTCCAGACAGACCAGACCGGTTTCGTCGCCGATGCTGTCGTCAAATCGGAAGTCGGCCCTGGTTACCCCCCGGCAGCCGAGCGCGCGGTGCGCCGTAAGGGTGAGCATCTCTATCTTTTGGTAAACATCTGGTAAAATTTTGGCCGGGATGATGTGGATTGACCCTCCCGGGGCGTACTTTGCCTCATAGTCGTAGAAGCGTACCGCCGAGACGATCTCGGTGACGCCGAGCGCCCGGTCGCCCATCACGGCGCAGGTCAATTCCTTGCCGGGAATGTAGCGTTCGGCCAGCAGCAGGCCGCCATGGGGCCAGTCGGCGCGGGTCAGTTCCTGAGGCGGATGCTCGTGCTCGGTGGTGACGATGAACACCCCCACCGAGGAGCCCTCTGACACCGGCTTCAGCACATAGGGCCGGGGCAGCACATGGCCGCGCGCCGCCTCCGCACGGCTGACCACGCGGCCCTCCGGCACCGGCACGCCTGCGGCGGCCAGCACGATCTTGGCCTGGGCCTTGTCCATTGCGAGCGCGGACGCGAGCACGCCGGAATGGCTGTAGGGAATGCGCAGGATCTCCAGCACGCTTTGCAGCATGCCGTCCTCGCCCGGGCGGCCGTGCAGCGCGTTCAGCGCCACGTCCGGCTTCAGCTCCGCCAGCACCTGCGCGATGTCGCGGCCGACATCGACGCGGGTGACGCGGTAGCCCTCGCCCTCCAGCGCGGCGGCGCAGGCGGCGCCGGAACGCAGCGACACCTCGCGTTCGGATGACCAGCCCCCCATCAGGACCGCGATGTGCTTGGCCATCACTCTCTCCCCCTGTCCGGCGCGTCGGCTGCGATGCCGATTCGCTTGATCTCCCACTCCAGCATGATGCCGGAGGAATCCTTGACCCGGCGGCGGACCTGTTCGCCGAGCCCTTCAATATCGGCGGCGGTGGCGCCGCCGGTGTTGATCAGGAAGTTGCAGTGCATCGGCGAGACCTGCGCGCCCCCGAACACCAGCCCGCGGCAGCCGGCGGCGTCCACGAGCTGCCAGGCTTTGGCGCCGGACGGGTTCTTGAAGGTGGAGCCGCCGGTCTTCTCGCGAATCGGCTGCGAGGCTTCCCGCGCGGCGGTGATGCGGTCCATCTCGGCGAGAATTGCTGCCGGCTCGCCGGGCCGGCCCTGGAACAGGGCGCTGGCGAAAATGAAGTCCGCCGGCGCGCCGGAGTGCCGATAATGGAAGCCAAAATCGGCATTGGCGAGCACATGCACGGCGCCGCTGCGGTCCACCGCGCGGGCCTCGATGAGGCAATCCCGCGTCTCGCCGCCATGCGCGCCGGCATTCATCCGCAGC
This sequence comes from Xanthobacteraceae bacterium, assembly GCA_041287585.1. GTDB lineage: Bacteria > Pseudomonadota > Alphaproteobacteria > Rhizobiales > Xanthobacteraceae > Ancylobacter. The sequence continues at coordinate 2,429 of JBGGNI010000047.1, read as the reverse complement.
GCCCCGCCGAGCCCGCCGGGAATACCGCGATAGAAGGCCAGCCCGTCAATCCCGGCGTCCGCCGCCGCGCGGGCCAGCTTGATGTCCGGCACCGCGGTGCCGGCGCGCAGCCGGTGCCCTGCCTCGACCGCGATCGCTCCGAATCCGCGCCCCAGCCTGATCACCACGCCCGGCACGCCGCCGTCGCGCACGATGAGGTTCGAGCCGAGGCCGATGACGGTGACCGGAATGTCGGCGGGCAGGCGGCTCAGGAAATAGGCGAGATCGGTCTCGTCGGCCGGCGTGAACAGCACCTGCGCCGGCCCGCCGACCCGGAACCAGGTGAGTTCGGCCAGGGGCTGGTTGGCGAGCAGCCGGCCGCGCAGTTCGGGCATGCCGGCAGCGAGCGTGGGGGTGAGATCGGGGAAGGTCATGGCTGGCCTCCGCTTAGGTCCGTTCCATCGTCATGCCCGGCTTCGTGCCGGGCATCCACTGTCACAAGCCCGTACGGGAAACCGTGGATGGCCGGGACAAGCCCGGCCATGACGGCCTCCGCCTTTATGGATCTGGTCGCGCGAAAGGCTCGCTTGAGCTGAGCGGGATGCGGCTTGTAACGGACACGTACAGCCGACCCTCTGCCACTATGCGTAGCGGCTTCGTCTACATCCTCACCAACCGGCCGGACGGCACGCTCTATGTCGGCGTAACCTCCGACCTGGTTCGCCGCGTCTGGGAGCACCGCGAAGGCGTCGCCGACGGGTTTACCAAACGTTACGATTTGAAGCGGCTGGTCTATTTCGAGTGCTATGACGATATCGCGGTCGCGATCCAGCGTGAAAAAAATATGAAGCACTGGAGCCGCACCTGGAAGGTGCGATTGATCCTCGCGGCCAATGCTGGATGGCGCGATCTCTATGAGGACATCTCGGCGTAGAGCGCAGCTCGATCGGATACACACTCCCGCGGTCATGGCCGGGCTTGTCCCGGCCATCCACGGATATAAAGCTGTGACGGAAACCGTGGATGGCCGGGACAAGCCCGGCCATGACGGCCGAGGGTGCGACGTCCCGATCACACTTCCAGTTCCTTCGGCAACGCATAAGCCCATTGCGTGATGCTCCCGGCGCCCAGGCACACCACATAGTCGCCCGGCTTGGCGAGGCCCCGCACGATGCCGGCCAGCGCCTCCGGGCCGGGCAGGGCGGTTACCGAGCGGTGGCCGCGGGCGCGCAGCGCCTCCACCAGATGGTCGCGGTCGATCCCGGTGATGGGCGCCTCGCCGGCGGCGTAGACGTCGGCCACCAGCACATGGTCGGCGTCGTTGAAGCAGGTGGCGAACTGGTCGAACAGCGAATGCAGCCGGGTGAAGCGGTGCGGCTGCATTACCGCGATCACCTGCCCCTCGGTGGAGGCGCGCGCCGCCCGCAGCACGGCGGCGATCTCGACCGGGTGGTGGCCGTAATCGTCGAAGATGGCGACGCCGTTCCATTCCCCGGTGCGGGTGAAGCGGCGCTTCACGCCGCCGAAGCCGGCGAGCGCGGTGCGGATCTGGTGGTCCGGCACGCCGAGTTCATGCGCCACGGCGATGGCGGCGGTGGCGTTCAGCGCGTTGTGGTGGCCCGGCATGGGCAGAACGAGGTCGCGCAACTCATGCGCCACGCTGCCGTCGCGGCCCCTGAACAGCACGCCGAAGCGGCTCACCCCGCCGCGCAGGTCGACATCGACCAGCCGCGCATCGGCCTGCGGGTTTTCGCCATAGGTGATGACGCGCCGGTCCTGGATGCGGCCGACCAGCGCCTGCACCTCCGGGTGGTCCAGGCACATCACCGCGAAGCCGTAGAACGGCACGTTTTCCACAAAGGCGCGGAAGGCGTCCTTCACCGCGTCGAAGGTGCCGAAATGGTCGAGATGCTCGGGATCGATATTGGTCACCACGGCGACCTCGGTCGGCAGCTTGAGGAAGGTGCCGTCGCTCTCGTCGGCCTCCACCACCATCCAGTTGCCGCCGCCGAGGCGCGCATTGGTGCCATAGGCGTTGATGATGCCGCCATTGATCACGGTGGGGTCGAAGCCGCCGGCATCGACCAGCGTCGCCACCAGCGAGGTGGTGGTGGTCTTGCCATGGGTGCCGGCGATGGCGACGCAGCTTTTCAGCCGCATCAGTTCAGCCAGCATCTCGGCCCGGCGCACCACCGGCAGGCGGCGGGTGCGGGCGGCGACCAGTTCGGGGTTGTCGCGGCGTATGGCGGAGGACACCACCAGCACCTCGGCGCCTTCGATGTTCTCGGCGGCGTGGCCGATCTTCACCTTTATGCCCATCTCGGTCAGCCGGCGGACATTGGCGCTCTCGGCGACGTCGGAGCCTTGCACCGTGTAGTGGAGATTGTGCAGCACCTCGGCGATGCCGCTCATGCCGATGCCGCCGATGCCGACGAAGTGGATCGGGCCGA
>JBGGNI010000046.1:0-45729 GCA_041287585.1 Xanthobacteraceae bacterium | reverse complement strand
CGCCGGCCTGCATTGGCGCGAACAGAGCGTCGAACGGCAGGGAACGGGCGCCCACCTCGTCCTGCTGCTCGACCGATCTTCCAGCATGGACAACAACTTCGCCGATCGCGCCCCGACCGGCGAGGAGGAATCGAAGTCGGTCGCGGCCAAGCGCCTGCTGGTCGATTTCATCGCCCGCCGCCCGCACGACCGCATCGGCGTCACCGCATTTTCGACCTCGCCAATGCCGGTACTGCCGCTGACCGACCATCACGACGTCGTCCGCGCCGCCATTTCCGCCATCGATAGGCCCGGCCTCGCCTTCACCGATGTCGGCCGCGGCCTTGCGCTCGCCTTGTCGACCTTCGCGGAAGACGTCGACGATTCCTCCCGCGCCGTCCTGCTCGTCTCTGACGGCGCCGGCTTGATCGACCGCCGCGTGCAGGAGGCGCTGCGCAGCGCGGTCGCCGGCACGCCCGTGCGGCTCTATTGGCTGTTCCTGCGCTCACGCGGCGCGCGCGGCATCTTCGATCAGCCGCCGCCCGGCGAGGACACCCCGCAGGCCAATCCAGAACGGCATCTTCACCTGTTTCTTCAAAGTCTTGGCGTCCCCTATCGCGCCTTCGAGGCGACCAGCCCGCGGGCGGTGGAGCAGGCGATTGCCGAGATCGATCGGCAGGAAACCCGGCCCATCCTTTATCTGGAACGCGTGCCGCGCCGCGATTTGCATCGCCAGGCGTTTGCCCTCGCGACCATCGCCGTGGCCCTGCTGGTCGCCGCCAAACTGGCGGAGCGCCCGCTCGCACGCGCCGCCACGCCGCTGCGGAGGGCGGCATGAAGGGCGGGCGGCTGGTCATTTGTCTCGCCGGCGGGGTGCTCCTCGCCGGCCTGGCGGCGAGTGCGTGGACCGCCGCGCGGCTGCTTAATGAGCGGCGCGACAACGCGATCATCGCCGATCTCGTCCGCGGCCGCGATGTCGCCGTCGATCCGCAGGCGCGGCCGGACGTGCTGTACGCGCGGCTCGCCTTCCTCACCGCTCGCGACCGTCTCGACGAGGCGCAGCCGCTGGTGAACCGCATTGCGACGTCGCACGATCGCCGCCTCGCCGTCGCGGCCCAATACGAGCTGGCCAATGCGCGCCTGCGTACCGCGATCGGGCACCTCGAATCGAACGACATCGATCCCGCCATCCCGTTGGTACGCCTTGCGAAAGATGGCTACCGCCGGGCGCTCGGTCTCGATCCGGGGTTCTGGGACGCCAAGTACAATCTCGACATCGCCATGCGGCTCGTACGTGATTTCCCGCAGATCGAGACCGACGGCGAGACGATCCCGCCCGAGGCCGCCAAGCGGCTGTGGAGCGACCTGCCCGGCCTCCCGCAGGGGCTGCCGTGAGCCCGCTCACCACCAACACCGCCCGCGACTGGCGCTTCTGGCTGCTGGCTCTGGCCCTCGTTTCGCTGCTCGCCAGCTTCCTGGCGCCGCGCATCACACGGCAGCGCGAGGCGCGCGACATCGTGCTGGTGATCGACGTGACCGGCAGCATGAATGTGCGCGACGCCGCGCCATCGGGCACGCCAGTCAGCCGCCTCGCCAGCGCGAAGGAGGCCGGTCGCGCTCTGCTCGCGCACTTGCCCTGCCAGTCCCGCCTCGGGCTCGGCATCTTCACCGAGCGGCGCACCTTCCTGTTGTTCGAGCCGGCCGAGGTCTGCGAGAACTTCGCCGCCATTGACGGCGCCATAGACGGGCTGGACTGGCGCATGGCGTGGGAGGGCGACAGCTATGTCGCCCGCGGCGTGCTTTCCGGGCTGGCCATCGCGACCGATCTCCACAGCGACCTCGTCTTCCTCACCGACGGACACGAAGCCCCGCCGCTGGCCGGCGCCCTGCCGGGTTTCGATGGCAAGCCGGGGGAGGTCGCCGGGGTGCTGGTCGGCGTCGGCTCGACCGAGCCGTCCCCGATACCGAAATTCAACGAGGATGGCCGCGAAATCGGCTTCTACGCCGAATCCGACGTGCCGCAGGAAGACCGCTCCGGTCCGCCGCCCGCAGATGCTCCCTCGCGTGCCGGCTGGAACCCGCGCAATGCCCCATGGGGCGGCGAGGCGGCGAGCGGAACGGAGCATCTGAGCGCGGTGCGGGAGGCGCATCTGCGCGCGCTGGCCGGCCATACCGGTCTTGCCTATGCGCGGCTTGCCGACCCCCTCGCCTTTGCCGGTCTGGTCGAGCCGACGACCCGGCCGCGCCTGGTGTCAGTCCGTACGGAAACCGCCTGGCTTCCCGCCGCCGTGGCGCTTGCCGCGCTGGTCGCCCTCTATGCCGGCGGCATCGCCGCGCGCCGACGCTCCCCCGCTCTGTTCTGAAGGAAAGCCTGCATGCTCCAGAGAAACCTGTTCGCTCTCGCCTTTCTGCTGGCCGGCCTCGTCTGCGCCGCAGCCCACGGCCCGACGCCGCAGAAGGCCGACGAGAGCGTGACGATCCCGGCCCCGCCGGAGCATGTCTGGGCACTGATCGCCGCTTTCGGCGGCATCGGGCAGTGGCATCCGCTGGTTCTCAAGGTCGAGGCCACGGGCGGCGATGCCGCCGGCGCCGAGCGCGTGCTGACGCTGGCCAAGGGCGAGATTACGGAAGGGCTCGACGAGGCCGATTTGGCCGGCCGGCGCCTGTCCTACCGGCTGTCGAAGGAAAATATCGAGGCCATCCCTGTAAGCTTCTATACCGCGACGATCGAGGTGCTGCCGGCTGCGGGGGGCAGTGAAGTGCGATGGAGCGCCCGCTTCTACCGCGCCGACACCAGCAATTTCCCGCCGGACGAACTGAACGACGACGCCGCCATCGCCGCGATGAGCGATTTTCTACGACGCGGATTGGAGGGGCTGAAAGCGAAAGCCGGAGGACAGTGAGGCTCAAGCCGGCACTCGCATCGTCCGCGATACAACTCCTCGCAACCGGCCTTGTCGTCGCGGCCAGTTCCGCCTGGGCAACGCCGCCGGTGGTAGCCGTGGTGTCGCAGCAGGCGGCCAGCGTCGCACTCATCGACGTAGAGACCACCGCAGTGATGGCGACGATCGCGGTGCCGCGCGTGCCAGCCGGCATAGCAGCGGCGCCGAACGGAGCGCGGCTGTTCGTGACGCATCCCGATCTCGGCCTCATATCCCGCATCGATGTCGGGGCACGTCGGGTGGATGCGCGCTTTTCCATAGGGCGGGAGCCGTTCGGCATCGCCATCATCGACGCCGGCCGCTCGCTGCTTGTCACCGATTGGAGTGCGGACGCGCTGATCCGCATCGACGCCGAGACCGGCGCGGAAACCGGTCGCGTCGCGATCGGCCGTTCGCCGGCGGGGCTGGTCGTCGACGAAGCGGCGGGCCGGGCTTATGTCGCCGACCGCGAGAGCGACACGCTGAGCGTGGTCGAATTGACGTCATTGACGCGAATCGCCGTCGTTCCCACCGGCCGGGCGCCGTTCGCCCTGGCTTTGTCGCCGGATCGCGAGCGGGTCTATGTGGCGAACGTGCGGAGCGGTGATCTGTCCGTCGTTTCCACCGCAAGGCTCATCGAGGTCGCACGGCCGAAGGTCGGGCTGATGCCGTATGGCGTCGCGGTAACAGCGGATGGCGCGCGCATTCTGGTCAGCAACCAGCAGAGCGGCAAGCTCGCGCTGGTCGATGCGGACTCGCTCGCCGTTGTCGCCGACCCGCGTATCGGATCCTATCCGGAAGGGATCGCGGCGCTGTCGAACGAGCGGGCGGCGGCGGTGAACTGGGCCGGCGACGAGGTCGTGCTGGTCGACCTCGCGGACGTAAAGGTCATCGCCCGCATCGGCGTCGGCGCCGGCCCGCGAAACCTGACGATCCTGCCCGAAAATGGCAGCATGGGCGCAACCGGCGCGGATCGGGCACGACCTTGAGGGAGGCAGCAATGGGTAGGCTTCGCACGATCTCGCTGGCGGCTGTGCTGTTGGCGCCGGCGGCGTCCGGTGCCGCGGAACCGATGTTGGCGCAGCGCGGTGCTTATCTCGTCAACGCCGTCATGATCTGCGGCCGATGCCATACCGCGCCGGGACCTGCAGCCAGGCCTTATGCCGGCGGCCGCGTCGTCGAGACCGACGCCTACAAGGTGCAGGGCTCCAACATCACGCCCGACCCGGCGACCGGCATCGGCGCCTGGACCGATGAGGAGGTCCGGCGCTCCGTCACCCAGGGCATACGGCCCGATGGCAGCCGGATGGCGGCGGCCATGCCCTATGAATTCTACCGCATCCTCAGCGCCGCCGACCTCGACGCCGTCCTCGCCTATCTGCGGGCGCTGTCCCCGGTGGCGAATGCCGTGGCCGCTCCGCGCTACACCGTGCCGCCGGAGCGGGCAGCACCGGTGCCCGGTCCGCCGGAGGCGGCGCGAGGCACACCGGCCGATACCATCAGGCGCGGCTGGTACATCGGCACGCTCGCGCGCTGCCTCGGCTGCCATTCCGCACCCGACGCCAGGGGCGAGCCCGATCTCGCCGGCGGCCTCGGCCGCGGCGGCATGCGCTTCGAAGGCCCCTGGGGCGTCGTGGTCGCCCCGGACATCACCCCGGCAGGACTGCGGGATTGGAGCGACGAAAACATTCGCCGCGCACTGGTGGAGGGCGTGGCGCCGGGCGACCGCAAGCTTGCGGCACCGATGCAGTCCAAGGCCTACGCGCAGCTTGCGCCGGAGGATCTCGCGGCGCTGATCGCCTGGCTGCGATCGCTACCCGAGACGCATTAGCGACAAGAGTGTTGCCTGACGGACCCCGGTCATTTCCCATGATGTTTCGTGTGGTGTGTGGCGTGGTCACAGCCTGATCCAAAGACAAACGGATAAGAACCTGCCTGATCCCCGGTCAGCGCCGGGGCGCCTTCAAACCTTCCCGCTCACCTGCGCGCCGGTCCGGCGGGCAGGAGGGGCCAATTTGTTGTCGCGGACCGGAGCGGGGCAGCGAAGCCGACCCCTTTATGCCCGCGGTGGTTCCGCCGAGCTGTGGAACGCCGCTTTGCCTGCACGCGGTGCGCACTTCGGGCGGCAGGTGTGCGGTGAAATTGCGCTTTCCGCCGGACCCGCGCATGCTTTAAGGGAACCAGACCGAAATGTCGCGGCACGGGAAGAAATGTCCAGCGAGGAGAACGGCGTCAGGCTCCGTGGCAAGCACCCCACGGAAGACCTGATCTATGAACAGCTGGTCGACGCGATCATCGACAAACATCTGCGCGCAGGCGAGCACCTGAACGAGGTCAAGCTGGCCGATGCGTATGACGTGCCGCGCTCACGGGTGCGGCGCGTGCTGGAACGCCTGCGCGACGAGGATGTCGTCGTGTTCCAGCTCAATCGCGGCGCCTTCATCTCCCGACCGACCATTGAGGATGCCAACCATGTCTATGAGGCGCGGCGCGAGCTGGAATGCATCGTTGTGCGCCTCGCCTGCCAGCGGGCGACGCCGGACGACATCGAGCGGCTCCGCCTGCAGCTGCGGCGCGAACGCGAAGCGTTCGAGAAGCAGCACCCCAGCGTCAATCGCGTCGCCGCGCATTTCCATCACCTGATCGCGGAGATCGCCCGGAATCCGGTCTTCGAGAAGATGCTGGCGGTGCTGATCCGTCGCGGCGTGCTGATCCAGTCGGTCTATGAACAAAAGAGCGGCATTCTTTGCCTGACGCATGAGCACGAACGGCTGGTCGATTTCATCGAGGCCAACCGGCCGGACGAGGCGGCCCACGAGATGACGCATCATTTCGAGCACATCGTCGCCAGTCTCAACCTTTCGGAAGCACGCCGCCAGGAAGCCGACATCTACGAGTTCCTGCGCGGCTAAGACCCGGCGCTTTCTTCACGCGAACCGGACTCCACATCGCCTTCCCATCATGTGCACCCGTCGGATGCCCGGCTTCCGGCCGGCCTTGGCACGCCCATTGCATTGCCCTCAATATTGCACGCAATAGTGCAGGCAATATGTGAGACCCGCATGTCACCCTCCCCGCTCCCCATCTCCGAACGCGACCTCGTCGGCTACGGTCCGCGCATTCCGACGGGAACCTGGCCGAACGGCGCGCGCCTCGCGATCAATGTGGTGATCAATTACGAGGAGGGATCGGAGCGTTCCTTCGCCATGGGCGACCCCGATCAGGAGTCGATGACGGAATGGGGGAGCTACCCCTTTCCCAAGGACATCCGCAACCTCGCCATGGAGTCGATGTACGAGTACGGCTCGCGGGTCGGGATCTGGCGCATCCTCGAGGCGCTGGCTGATGCCCGCATCCCCGCCACCTTCTTCGCCTGCGCGGTAGCCTTCGAGCAGAACCCCGACGTCGCGCGCGCTGCGCTGGCCGGCGGACACGAGATTTGCAGTCACGGCTATCGCTGGGAAGAGGTGTTCCGCCTCACCGAAGAGGAAGAACGCGACCATATCGCCCGCGCCATACGCTCTTTCGAGGCCAGCTGCGGCAAGCGCCCCGTCGGCTGGTACTGCCGTTATGGCGCCAGCGTGCGGACCCGTCGCCTGCTCACCGAGGAAGGCGGGTTCCTCTATGATTCCGACGCCTATAATGACGACGTGCCCTATTTCGTCAGGGTGGAGGGGCAGCGCCGGCTGGTGGTGCCCTACACCTGCGATGTCAACGACATCCGCTTCTGGAGCGCGCCCGGCCTCGCGCAGGCGGAGGATTTCTATCTCTATATGCGCGAGAGCTTCGAGGTGCTCCACGCAGAGGCCGCGCGTGGCCCGCGCATGATGTCGATCGGCCTTCATCCCCGCATGATCGGGCGTCCCGGTCGCATCCGCTCGCTGAAGCGCTTCTTCGACCATGCGCGCCAGTATCACGACGTCTGGTTCGCCACGCGCGAGGAGATCGCCCGCGCCTGGCTCGAACGCGACGCCCGGTCGGCCGGAGAAGCCGGCGATGCGTGAGATCTTCGCGCAACCTCTCACGCCGGAGGCCTTCACCCGATTCGGCGACGTGATGGCGACGGTGTCGCAGGTCGTCCGGCCGTTGAACGGCCGACCGGCGGCGCAGGCGATCCTGGAGGTCGTCAAGGCCCCCGCAACCACCGAGCCCGGCCGGCACGTGGTGCACCTGATGGAGCGTCACCTCCATTCGACGCAGGCCTTCTTCCCCCTCGACGGCCTGGCCTATCTCGTCGTCGTCGCCCCGGATGCCTCCGATGGCGGGCCGGATCTCGCCGCGCTCGCCGCTTTCGTCGTGCCGGGCGATACCGGCATCCAGTACCGCGCGGCGGTCTGGCATGTCCCGATGACGGTGCTCGGTGCATCGGGCCGCCTCGCCATGCACGTCCACAAGGACGGATCGGACGCGGATTGCGAGTTCCGCGACGTGTGCCCTGTCGGCATCCGGCTGGATGCCGTGCCTGCCTCCCCTGTCACCGCCTCCCCACTCTGACCTCGTCACGAGGAGACCCTGCCGATGCGCATGAACAGCCTAAGGTCTACGCTCTCCGCCGCCGCGCTCACGCTGATGGCCGTGAGTCCGTCCGCCGTCGCGCAGAGCGCGAGCGAGACGCTCATCGTCGCCGGCCCGCGCACACCTGAATCGCTCGATCAGGAATATCCGCCGACCGAGGCCGGCCACGAGGCCCGGCGCAACATCTTCGAGCGCCTTCTCGTCTATGCCATGAAGAAGGATCCCAACGGCGCGCTGGTGGAGGATTTCACCACCATCCAGGGCGCCCTGGCCGAAAGCTATGAGATCGCGCCGGACAACAAGTCCATTACCTTTAAGCTGCGCAAGGGGGTGAAGAGCGCGGCGGGCAATGAGATGACCGCCGACGACGTGATGTGGACGTTCGAGCGCGGCTGGAACATGAAGGCCACGTTCCACTGGTACATGACGCAGATACTGAAGATCGAAAGCTTCGATTCCTTCCAGAAGATCGACGACTACACGGTCAAGGTGAGCATCCCAAATCCCTCGCTGCTGCTGGCGCGGCTGTGGATCAACAACGACCTCGGCATCATCGACTCGCGCGAAGCCAAGAAGCACATCACCAAAGAGGACCCCTGGGCCGCGCGCTTCCTGTCCACCGACTCGGCCTCCTTCGCGCCCTATCACATCGCCAAATTCTCGCCGGGCCAGGAAGTCATTTATGAAGCAAACCCCTATTACTATCGGGGTGCGGCCAAGCTGAAGAAGGTGATCTTCCGCGAGATGCCAACCTCCTCAAACCGCCTGGCCGCCCTGCAGGCCGGCTCGATCGATGTCGCGGAATGGCTGACCCCGCGCGAGATCGCGCTCGCCAAGAAGGTGCCGGCGATCAAGGTGTGGGAGGTGTTCGGCAATTACACGCACCGGCTGGAAATGAACAATGCGGTGGCGCCGTTCGACAAGGCCGAGGTGCGTCAGGCGATGAACTATCTCGTACCGCGGCCGGACATCGAGACGAGCGTCTATATGGGCACGGCCCGGCCGACCAAGAGCCCGGTATCGGAAATCTACCCCGCCTATACGGATGACGACTTCCCCTACAAGGACGACGTCGCCAAGGCCAAGGAACTGCTGGCGAAGGCCGGTTATCCCAGCGGGTTCAAGACCGAACTCGGCTACCGCACCAGCGAGCCGCTGGAAGAGCAGATGGCGGTGATCCTGAAGACCGCCTTCGCCCGCGCCGGCGTCGAGGTCACTTTGGTCAAGCTCCCGGCATCCAGCCTCGTGGAGCGCTACACCAAGGGCACGATGCCGATGTTCTTCATCCGCGACATGGCGATCGTGCCGGATGCGGCCTATGTGACCAACCTGTTCATCAACAGCCAGTCGATGGTGAACTTCTCGCACTACAAGAATGCCGAGGTCGATGCGCTCATCAACAAGGCGCTCATCTCCACCGACCAGGCCTCGCGCGAGGCGGACATGAAGAACGTCCAAAAGATCGTGGTGTCCGAAGCGCCTTGGGTGTTCCTGTTCAACCCCGGCTACCAGCTCGCGGTGGGCGCGAAGGTGAACGGCTTCTCCTGGTACACCCCCAACAGCAACGCCTGGTACGACTTCAGCAAGTAAGCGAAGCCGGCCGGGGGCGCCAACACCCCGGCCTGCTTATTGCTCGCGTCGCGGCGCAACCGAATGCACCGTCGGCCACCGGCCGGCAGCACCTCTCGCGGTGATTGTGGAGACGCCGACATGCTCCTCGGCCTGAGACGACGGTGGGAGCGCGTTCCGCGCGCGCTCCAGATCGTGTTGCCGCGGCTCGCGCTGCTGGTGCCGCAGATGTTCGGCGTGCTCTTCGTCACCTTCTTCCTGATCCGCCTGCTGCCGGGCGATCCGGCGGTGCTGCTGCTTGGCAACATGGCGACACCCGACGCGGTGGCGCAGCTGCGCGACCGCCTCGGCCTCAATGACAGCGTGTGGGTGCAGTTCCTCACCTATTGCGGCAATGTCCTGCATGGCGATCTCGGCATCTCGATCTTCACCTCCAACCCGGTGACGGTGGATCTTCTGGAGCGCGCGCCCGCCACGCTGGAGCTGATCGCCTATGCCATGGTGCTGACGGTGATCATCGGCGTCACGGTCGCCGTCGCCTCGGTGGTGCGGCCCGGCGGCGCCGTCGACATGGGCGCCCGAGTCTATGGCCTGGCCGCCGGTGCCATTCCCGACTTCTGGATCGGCCTGATCCTGATCTATGTGTTCTTCACCATGCTCGGCTGGTCCGCGGCACCGTTCGGGCGCATCGACGCGATGATGAGCGCGCCGCCCTACGTCACCGGCTTTTATACCGTCGACGCCCTGCTCGCCGGCGATGTCGCCGCGCTGACGTCGGCGGCGGGACGCCTCGTCCTGCCGGTGCTGACCATCGCCATCGTCAATGCCGGGGCGCTGATGAAGATGACGCAGAGCATCTTCGCCGGGGCCTGGCGGTCCGATTTCGTACGCCACGCCCGAGCCTGCGGCGTGCCCGAGCGGGTTATCATCCGCGCCGCCATGTGCAACAGCCTGCCGCCGATCATCACCATGATCGGCTTTCTGGTCGGCTTCCTGCTCGGCGCGGCGGTGCTCGTCGAGACGATCTTCTCTTGGGGCGGCCTCGGCCAGTACGCCGTGCAGGCGGTCATGAACAGCGACTATCCGGCCCTTCAGGGCTTCGTGCTTGTCGCCGCCGCCTTTATTCTCGTCGTCTACCTCGTGGTGGACATTCTCTACGAACTCGCCGATCCGAGGATCAAGGTATGAAGCTGCCTCCAGCGCTCCGCCGGCCGGCGGCGGTGATCGGCCTCACCCTGCTCGCCTTGCAGATCGTCATGATCGTGTTCGCGCCGGCGATCAGCCCCTATAGCCCGGTCGACGCCGATCCGGTCGCCTCGCTCCAGCCACCATCGGCGGCGCACTGGTTCGGCACCGACATCACCGGCATGGACGTGTTCTCGCGGGTCGTCTACGCCACGCGCATCAACCTGCTGATCAGCGTGGTGTCGGTCGCGGGCGCCTTCGTCATCGGCGTGCCGCTGGGCCTGCTCATCGGCTATTACCGGGGCGCCGCCTCCAGCTTCGCCATGCGGCTGTTCGACTTCATCCAGGCCTTTCCGATCTTCGTGCTCGGCATGGCGCTGGTCGCGGTGATGGGCCAGGAAATCTGGAACGTGGCGATCGTGCTGGCCATCCTGTTCATCCCGATCTTCGCCCGGCTGATCCGCGCCGAGGTGCTGTCGCTGCGCGAGCGCCCGTTCGTGGCGGCGGCCCGCTGCTCGGGCGCCAGCGACCGGCACATCATGTTCCGTCACCTGCTGCCCAACGCCCTGCTGCCGGCCATGGTGCAGGTCTCGATCTCGATCGGCATGGCGATCCTGCTCACCGCCGGCCTGTCCTTCATCGGCGCGGGGGTGCGCATGCCGACGCCGGAATGGGGCCTGATGGTCTCCACCGGCGCCCAGCAGATGATCCTTGGCGTGTGGTGGGTCTCGCTGTTCCCCGGGCTCGCCATCGTCGTCGCCGTGCTCTGCTTTGCCCTGCTCGGCGACGTGATGCGCGATCTGCTCGATCCCACGCGCCGGCCCGCGCCGGCCCGCGCCAAGCGCCAGCCGGCGAACACCGGGCAAACGCCATGATGCGCGAGACGGCGGGCACGCCTGTGCTGCGGATCGACGGCCTCACCCTCGTTGCCGAGACGGCGGAGGGCGAGCGCGTGCTGCTGGACGGGCTCGACCTCCGGCTGATGCCGAACGAGATCCTCGGTATTGTGGGTGAAACCGGTGCCGGCAAGTCGCTTCTTGCACGCGCGATGATCGACCTGCTGCCGAGCGGCGTGCGCCGGGATCGCGGCGAGGTGCTGATCGAGGGCCGGGTGCTCAGCCAGATGACGCCGGCCGAGCGGCGCGCCCTGCGCGGCGGCGTGGTTTCTCTGATCGGCACCAACGCCAAGGCGCTGCTCGATCCGGTCGAGCGGGTCGGCGCGCAGCTCGTGCGCGTGCTGCGCAGCCATAAGCGGCTGCCGCGGCACGCGGCCTGGGCGCAAGCGGTGCAACTCCTCGCCGATGTCGGCATCGTCAATCCCGAAGAGCGGGCCAAAGCCTATCCGCACGAACTGTCGGGCGGCATGGCCCAGCGCGTGGTCATCGCCATGGCGCTGATCGCCGAGCCGAAGATCGTGCTCGCCGACGACGCGACGCTCGGCCTCGACGCCACCGTGTCGGTGCAGGTGCTGGACATGCTGGTGGAGCGCAGCCGGCGGATGGGCTGCTCGGTGGTGCTCATCACCCACGATCTCGGCATCGTCGCCCATTATTGCAACCGCGTCGCGGTGATGCGCGGCGGCCGGATCGAGGAGATGGCGCCGACCGCCGACTTCATCGCCGCCCCGCGCGAACCCTATAGCCGCGCGTTGCTGGACGCGGCCAAAGCGCGGCCGGTTCCGTCCGTCCGCGGGGTCGGGGCGGCTGGAGCGCCACTGCTCGCGATCGAGAACCTGGTCAAGATCTTTCCCGGAAGCCGCCCCGGCGAGCAGGTGCGCGCGGTCGACGGGGTCTCCTTCACCGTGCGGCGGGGCGAGACCCTGGCCCTCGTCGGCGAGAGCGGGTCGGGCAAGACCACCATCGGCCAGTGCCTGGTCCGGCTGCTGCAGGCGACGTCGGGACGCATCCTGTTTGATGGAGAGGATGTCACCCATTGGCCGGAGAACCGCTTCCGCACACTGCGCCGCCAAATACAGATGGTGTTCCAGGAGCCCTATGTGGCGCTCAATCCGCGCTGGCGGGTGCGCCAGCTGGTCGACGAGCCGCTGGCGATGCTGGAGACCCTCTCCGCCGCCGAGAGACTCAAGCGGGTGCACGAGGTGCTTGCGCTCGTCGACCTGTCGACCCGCACCGCCGAGTTGTTCCCGCATGAACTGACCGCCGGCGAGCAAAAGCGGGTGGGCATTGCCCGCGCTCTAGCGACCCGGCCGGACTTCGTCATTTTCGACGAGCCGACCACCGCGCTCGATATCCGGGTTCGGGCGCAGATCATCGATCTGGTGCGCGACCTGCAGAACCGCATGCAGCTATCGGCCCTGTTCATCACGCACGACCTCAACTCGGTGCGCTCGCTGGCCCATGACGTCGCCGTCATGAATCGCGGCCGGATCGTGGAGGCGGGCGCGATGGACGAGGTGTTCGCCCGGCCGAAGGATCCCTACACGCGCAAACTGCTCTCGGCCGAACTCGCCATCGAACAGGCGGCGCCGCCCCTTGGAGACCGCATGCAAGGAGTTCTGCCGTGAGCGAGCCGACACCCGCACCGACCATTCTCGTCACCGGCGCCTCCGGCCTCATCGGCCAGCGCGTGCTGGCGCGCCTCGCCGAGGAACGGCGCCCGGCGGTGGGAATCGACCTTGCCGTCAAGCCCGGTCAGCGTCCGGTGACCATTGCCGATCTCGGCGACATCCATCGGCTTTACGGGCTGGCACGCACGCAGGGCATCGGCTCGATCATCCATTGCGGCGCGGTGTCCGGGCCCATGGTGATGATCGACAATCCCTACGGCATCATCCAGGCCAATGTGGTCGGCACCGCCAATGTGCTTGAGGTGGCGCGAAGCTGCCGCATGCGCCGCTTCGTCTTTTGTTCCTCCACCAGCGCCTACGGCCCGACGTCCGAGCCCGATGCCGGCACGCCCGGCCTGCCGGAAGACGCACCGCTGCGCCCGTCGAGCGTCTATGGAACCACCAAGGTCGCCGGCGAGCAGCTGTTGGCCGGCTATCGCCAGCAGCACGGGCTGGACGCCGTGGCCGTGCGGCTGTGCTGGGTCTACGGCCCCGGCCGTACCACCGATTGCGTGATCCGCACCCTGATCGAGGATGCGCAGGCCGGTCGGCCGAGCCGGCTGCCGTTCGGGTACGGTTTTCCGCGCCAGTTCATTCATGTCGACGACGCGGTCGATGCCCTCCTTCTCGCCCATGACGCACCCGCCTGCCCGCAGCCGGTCTACACCGCCACCGGCGGGAGCTTCGTCACCATCGACGGGGTAGCGGACGTGGTGCGTCGTGTGTTCCCGACCGCCGATATCGAGGTCGCGCCGGGCCCGGACCCGCTGGACGACTACCAGCACCGCTTCGATATCACCGCCATCGGGCGGGACCTCGGCTTCGTGCCGCGCCACACGCTGGAGGCGGGCATCCGCGCCTATGCCGCGTGGCTGGCGGACCGGCGCACCTGACACGACTTGCGTGGAGACCAACATGAACCGTTTCAGCCTCAAAGGCCGCACCGCGCTTGTGACGGGCGGCAGCCGCGGCATCGGCGCTGCCATCGTCGAAATCTTCCTCACCCATGGCGCTCGCGTCGGCTATTGCCAGTTTGGCGATGATGCCAACGCCGCCGCGCTGGCGGCGCGCCTGGCGGCCGCAGGCCACCGCGTCGCGCACACCGTCTGCGATGTCGCCGAGGAGGCCCAGGTCGATGCGCTGGCTCGCTGGAGCGCCGAGGCGCTCGGCCCGGTCGACATTCTGGTGAACTGCGCCGGCATCGGCGGCGACCTTGCCTTCGAGGATATCACCACGGCCGCCTTCGACCGCATGATCGGCGTGCACCTGCGCGGCACCTTCATGGTGACGCAGCGCTTCTATCCGGCCATGGCCGCGAAAGGCTGGGGCCGCATCATCAATTTTTCCTCGCAGCTCGCCTATAAGGGCGCGCCCGGCCTTGCGCACTACTGCGCCGCCAAGGCCGGAATCGTCGGCTTCACCCGCGCGCTCGCCTATGAGGCCGCGCCGAAGGGCGTGACCGTCAATTCGATCGCCCCCGGCCCGATCGAGACCGACATGCTGATGGGATTGACGGACGCGTGGCGGGCCATGAAACAGGCCCAGCTGCCGATCGGCCGGTTCGGGCATGTGGACGAGATCGCGCCGACGGCGCTTCTGCTCGCATCGGACGCCGGCGGCTATTATTGCGGCCAGTCATTGTCGCCCAATGGCGGCGACGTAATGGTCTGACACCAGCGATCGGAGACCGCACCATGTTCGACCTCGTCATCCGCAACGGCACCGTCGCCACGGCATCCGACGTGTTCGCCGCCGACATCGGCATCCGCGGCGGACGCATCGTCCAGATCGGCGAGGCGTTGCCGGACGGGGTCCAAACCCTCGACGCCACCGGCCGCTATGTGTTGCCCGGCGGCGTGGACAGCCACGTCCATCTGGCCCAGCCCTCCGGCGACGGCATACGGATGGCCGACGATTTCGAGAGCGGTACCCGCTCGGCCCTGTTCGGCGGCAACACCTGCCTGCTGCCGTTCTGCCTCCAGCAGAAGGGGCAGTCGCTGCGCCAGGCGGTGACCGACTATCACGCGCTGGCGCAGGGCCAGTGCTACACGGACGTGTCGTTTCACCTCATCATCTCCGATCCGACGCCAGCGGTTCTCGGGCAGGAGCTGCCGGCGCTGGTCGCCGCCGGCTACACCTCGTTCAAGGTGTTCATGACCTATGAGGGTCTGCGGCTGAACGATGCCGAGATTCTCGCGACCATGGACGTGGCGCGGCAGACGGGCGCGCTGGTCCTCGTCCATTGCGAGAACGAGGACGCTATCCGCTATCTGATCGGCCAGCACGAGAAGGCCGGCGATGTCGCCCCCCGCGCGCATGCCAGCACCCGGCCGGTGGTGGTGGAGCGCGAGGCAACCCATCGCGCGCTGTCGCTGGCCGAGGTGGTCGACGTGCCGGTGGTGATCGTCCACGTTTCCAACGGGGCGGCCGCCGATGAAATCCGCGCGGCCCGCGCGCGCGGCCGCAAGGTCGTGGGCGAGACCTGCCCGCAATATCTCATGCTCACGGCCGACGACCTCGACCGCAGCAACTGGGAGGGCGCGAAATTCGTCTGCTCGCCGCCGCCGCGCGACAAGCGCGAACAAGACGCCTGCTGGCGCGGCATCGAGCAGGGCGTGTTCGACCTGTTCTCCTCCGATCACTGCCCGTTCCTGTTCGATGATCCGTCCGGCAAGCTCAATCCGCGCGGGCGCGCAAGCTTTCGTCATATTCCGAACGGCATCCCCGGCGTCGAAACCCGGCTGCCGATCCTGTTTTCGGAAGGGGTGATGAAGGGACGGATCGACCTGCCTCGCTTCGTCGCCCTCACCGCGACCAACCATGCGCGGCTTTACGGGCTGGAGCGCAAAGGGCGGATCGCGGTCGGCATGGATGCCGATATCGCCA
Organism: Xanthobacteraceae bacterium; assembly: GCA_041287585.1. GTDB lineage: Bacteria > Pseudomonadota > Alphaproteobacteria > Rhizobiales > Xanthobacteraceae > Ancylobacter. The sequence goes on along the minus strand of JBGGNI010000046.1, from coordinate 30,108 downwards.
TCTGGGATCCGCAGGTTCGGCGCACCATCCGCCATGCCGACCTTCACGATGGTTCGGACTACAGCCCGTATGAGGGCCTTGAGGTGCAGGGCTGGCCGGCGACCGTCATTCTCGGCGGCACCGTCATGGTGCAGGACGGCGCCCTGATCGGGCCGAAAGGCCAGGGACGCCACCGCGCCCGCGCCCGTTCGCCCCTCGTCGGTTGACAACCGTGCCCGGACAAAAAGCGTAAGGAGCGAAGCGCCCACGCAGCGCGCCGTCCAGCTGCCGGGGTACCCCCTTAAAGTGCGGCCGACGATGAGCTGCGCCTGCGGGCGGAGCCTTGCTCCGCCCGCGCGTGGGCCCGAACCGACTTTCGCGGCAGCCTTCAGGCTGCGGAAGGCTGCGCCTGCGGGGCATGGTCAGCCGGGCCACGGGCTGCCGGAACATGGGCGAAGGCGGTGAGCGTTTCCGGCTTCATCTCGATGGAGAAGCCCGGCCGCCAGGGCGGCATGTAGGCTGCCTTCTCGATCACGCAGGGGTCGAGGAAGTGCTCGTGCAGATGATCGACATATTCGATCACCCGGCCTTCCTTGGTCCCGGAGACCGCGACATAGTCGATCATCGACAGATGCTGCACATATTCGCACAGACCCACGCCGCCGGCATGCGGCCAGACCGGCAGGCCGTATTTCGCCGCCACCAGCAGCACCGCCAGAACCTCGTTGAGCCCGCCCATGCGGCAGCTGTCGATCTGCACCACGTCGATGGCGCCCTCGGCGATGAACTGCTTGAACATGATGCGGTTCTGGCACATCTCTCCGGTCGCCACCCTCACCGGCGCGATGGCCGCGCGGATCTTGCGGTGCCCGGCCACGTCGTCGGGGCTGGTCGGCTCCTCGATAAAGAAGGGGTCGGCGAAAGCCAGCTGTCTCACCCAGTCGATCGCCTGGCCGACCTCCCAGACCTGGTTGGCGTCGATCATCAGAAAGCGGTCCGGCCCGATCACCTCGCGGGCGATCGTGAGGCGCCGGATGTCGTCCTCCAGATCGCGGCCGACCTTCATCTTTACATGGTTGAAGCCGGCATCGACCGCCTCGTGGCACAGACGCCGCAGCTTGGCGTCATCATAGCCGAGCCAGCCGGCCGAGGTGGTGTAGCAGGCATAGCCCTCGCGCTCCAGAATGGCGATGCGTTCCGCCTTGCCGGGCTCCGCCTGCCGCAGGATGGCCAGAGCGTCGTCGCGGTCGAGCACGTCGGTCAGGTAACGATAGTCGACGATATCGGCGATCTGCTCGGGCGACAGGTCGGCGACGAGGCGCCAGACCGGCTTGCCGGCCTGTTTGGCGAGCAGATCCCAGAAGGCGTTGACCACCGCGCCGGTCGCCAGATGCATCGCGCCCTTTTCCGGGCCGATCCAGCGGAGCTGGCTGTCGCTGGTCAGATGCCGCCAGAACTTGCCCGGCGCGGCGCGCACCTCGGCGAGATCGGTACCGATCACCAGATGGCGCATGGCGAGGATCGCCATGCAGCAGATGTCGTTGCCGCGCCCGATGGTGAAGGTGAGCCCGTGCCCCTCAAGAGCGGGCTCGTCAGTCTCGAGGATGACATAGGCCGCCGAGTAGTCGGGATCTGGATTCATCGCGTCCGAGCCGTCGAGCGCGTGCGAGGTGGGAAAGCGCAGGTCGATGACCCGCATGTCGGTAATTTTCGCCATGGCGATGCCTCCCGGAGCGGTGGGAACTGATCAGAGATCGGTAACGAAGGTCTGTGTCGGGCGGGGCTTGTCCCGGCCGGCTTGCCCGTCGCGTATGCGTTTCATGCCGTCGTCCTTAAGGGGCTGGTTCAGTCGAGGTGGAAGACCTCGTCCATCGCGGCCCACCATTCGCCGTCCTTCCGGGTGGAGAGCGGGCGCTGGCACGGGATGGTCAGTTTCCACCACTCCTGATTTCCGGGGTCGGCGGCGATCCTCGCCATGTCGGCGGCGAAGTCGCCGCCGTGATATTCCCAGGTGCCGAACAGGATGTTTTCCGGCTCGCGCAGGAAGATGGTGTAGTTCCTGATGCTGCTGGCGCTGAGGAGCGCCCGCACCTCCGGCCACACCGCCGCGTGCAGCTCCTTGTAACGTCCGACCATATGCGGCTCGAGGCCGATCATCATTCCCATGCGCTGCATGCGCCTCGCTCCGCTCACACCATTTCGACCAGGGTCTTGACCACGCACGCGCCGGGTTCGGCGCAGGCGGCGAACTCCTCCGGCACATTCCGTCGCAGATGGTGGTCCGCATGATCGTCTCTCACTTCGTTGCGGCGGACGGTGCGCCGACCAAGCGGTAGAACGTGGCCGCATTCGCCCCGAACACGGCGTCGTGGTGCTCGGCGGGCACGATGTCCCGGCACTGCGCGACCCAGCCGGCATAGTCGCCGGCGAGGCGCAGCACCGGCCAGTCGCTGCCGAAGATCAGCCGCTCCGGCCCGAACAGGTCGAGCAAGGTCTCCGCATAAGGCCGCACCGCGACCGGCCCGCGTCCGCCGGCCTCGGTGAGCAGGCCGGAGAGCTTGCACCAGACATTGGGCCGCGCGGCGAGGGCGGCGAGGTCCGCGCGCCATCGCGAGATGCGCCCCTCGCCGATGGGCGGCTTGGCGCCGTGGTCGATGACGATCCGGAGCGCCGGGTAGCGGGTGGCGAGGTCGCAGAGCGGGCGCAGATGGCGCGGCAGCACCAGCGCATCGAAGGCGAGATCGTGCGCGATCATCGCGGCGATGGCGGGCGCCAGCGCCGGGTCGGCGATCCAGTCGTCATCGGCAATGTCCTGCAGCATGGGGCGCAGGCCCTTCAGCAGGGGATTGCCGGCCAGGCGGACGACAGCGTCGGGGGAATCGGCGGCCTTGAGGTCGGTCCAGCCCACCACCGCCTTGATGAAGGTATGGCGGGCCGCGAGGTCCAGCATGTAGGCGGTGTCCGCCTCGCGCTCCATGGTCTGGACCAAGACCGTCGCCTCGAAGCCGGCGGCGGCGAGCAGCGGCTTCAGATCCTCCGGCCCGAAGTCGCGATAGATCGAGCTAAGAGCCGATGGCGGCCATTGGCCGGTACGGTCGGCGATCCGCCAGAAGTGCTGATGTGCGTCTATCCGCATGATCGCGCCCCCTTCAAGCGGGGACAGGAGCGCTGTCGGCGACGAGGCCGCGCTCTTTCAGCCGCGTCCAGAAAGAGGCGGGCAGCGGTTCCTCGAACCAGGCGATGTTGGCGTTGATCTGCTCCGCAGTGCGCGCGCCCGAGACGATGGAAAGCGTGGCCGGGTGCGCCAGCGGGAATTGCAGCGCGGCGGCCTGCAGGCTGGCGCCCTCCGCCTCGCACGCCGCACGCAGCGCCTCGACCCGAGCGACGACGTCGGCCGGCGCGTCGCCGTAATTGAATTTGTTGCTGCCGGCGAGGATGCCGGAATTGAACGCGCCGGCGACGACGATGCCGATGCCGCGGGCCGCGCATGCATTCATCAGGGCCAGGCTGCTCTGTTCCAGCAGCGTGTAGCGGCCCGCCAGCATGCAGATGTCGAGATCGGCGACCTCGATCGCCGCCTCGATGACCTCGATCTCGTTCACGCCGAGTCCGAAGGCCTTGATCTCTCCCCGATCGCGCAGTCCGGCGAGCGCGCGGAAGCCGCCGCCTTCGGTGAGCTGCGCCCAGTGGTGTGCGTGCCGTTCGCCATGCGTGAAGCGGCCGATGTCGTGCACATACAGAATGTCGGGCGCGAGGATGCCGAGGCGCCTCTGGCTGGCCTCGAAGGAGCGCAGAATGCCGTCATGCGTGTAGTCGAACACCGGGCGGAAGGGCAGCGGCTCGGCAAAGCCGTCCTCCAGAACCCCGACGGTCGGATCCGGCGTCATCACCCGGCCGGCCTTGGTGGAGACGGCATAGAGCGCGCGCGGGAGTTCGGTCAGCAGGGTGCCGAGGCGCAGTTCGGAGCGGGTGTAGCCGTAAAACGGGGCGGTATCGAAATAGCGAATGCCCGCGTGCCACGCGGCCTGAAAGACGCCGGCGGCCTCGGCGTGGCTGGTGACGCGGTAGAGGTTGCCCATTTGCGCGCAGCCGAGGCCCATCGCCGTCACGGCCACGGTGCTGCGGGCATGAATGCGCTGATCGCCGACCTTCATGATGGTGCGTTCTCGTTCGGGGAGCGGCGGGGCGCAGCAAGAACGCTGCGCCCCGGAGGTCAAGGGGAGGATGGCGGCAAATAAAAGCTTGATCAGTACAGGACGTTCTTTGCTTCTGGCAGGTCGATATTCGCCTTGGTCACCACCACGGCGCCGGTATCCACGAACTTTTCGACCTTCTCCTTCTTGATCAGCTTGGACACGGTCTTCACGCCAAGGTCGCCCATCTGGAACGAGCCCTGGACGATGATGGCGGCGAGGGTGCCATCCTTGACGAATTCCTGCAGATCCTGATTTCCGTCAAAGCCGACGGCGACGATCTTGCCGGATTTGCCGGCCTGCTTGATGGCGCGTGCCATGCCGATGGCGGTCGGCTCGTTGGCGCCGAAAATGCCCTTCAGGTCGGGATTGGCGGCGAGCACGTCGGTGGTCTGGTTCAGTGCCGTCGCCATCTGCGACTGCGAGTAGAACGGGCCGACGATCTGGAGCTTGGAATTCGCCTTGATGTAGTCGGTGAAGCCGCCCACCCGGCCGATCTCGGAACCGGCGCCGGCGACATAGGACATGACGGCGATCTTGCCGTCGGTGCCCACCTTGTCGATGAGCGCCTTGGCTGCCAGTTCGCCCGCCTTGCGGTTATCGGTGGCGAGATAGGACTGGTAATAGGACTCCGCACCCTTGGCGAGCAGCGAATCGATGATGACGACCGGGATGCGGGCCTCCCACGCCTTCTTCACGGCGGGAACCAGCGCATCGGGATCGGAGGGGGCCAGTACGATGCCCGCCACGCCGCGATTGACGGCGTTCTCCACCATGTTCACCTGGTCGGCGATGGCGGATTCGGAGGCCGGGCCCTGGAAGTTCAGCGTGTTGCCGCCGCCCACCTGCTTGAGCGCGGTATCGGCGCCCTTCTGCACATTCTGCCAGAAGGTGGAATTGACGGTCTTCACAATGACCGCGATCTCGCCGGCATGGGCGGTGGACGGCGCGGCGGCGGCGCTGAACAGGACCGCCGAGGCGACGAGGGCAGTGGCAAGCTTCTTCATGGTTTCCTCCAGTTATTTGGCGCCGCGAACGCGGTCGCCGGTCCGGGGTGCGCGACGCCCCCGTTTGGTTGCGGAAAGCTGCAGGCAGCCGTTACTTTCGGTTGCGCAACTGGTCGATCCACACAGTGATCAGGATCACCAGTCCGATGATGATCTGCTGGGTGAAGGCGGAGACGCCGTTCATGTTCAGCCCGTTGCGCAGGATCCCGATCACGAAGGAGCCGATGAACGTGCCGGAGATGGTGCCCACGCCGCCGATCAGCGACGTGCCGCCGATGACGGCGCTGGCGATGGCGTCGAGTTCGTACATCACCCCCTCGTTCGGCTGGGCGGTGACGAGGCGGGACATCAGCACGCATCCGGTCAGGCCGGCCAGCGCACCGGAAAGCACATAGGTGAAGCGGGTGACGCCCGCCACATCGACGCCCGACAGCCGCGCCGCCTCGCTATTGGAACCGACGGCGTAAATGTGCCGGCCGAGCACCGAGCGGTTGAGCATCAGCGCCACGGCAATGGCGATCACCGCCATCAGGATCACGGGATAAGGGATGCCGGGGAAGACCACGTTCGGAAAGCCGTCATCGCCGAGCGTGACGATCCGGAAAAGTGCCCCGTTTCCGAGCACGCCGAACGATTCGCCAAGGCCCGAAACCGCCCGCGCGCCGGTGATCTGAAGCGCTATCCCGCGCGCGATCAGCATCATGCCGAGGGTGGCGATAAAGGGCGGAAGGCGCAGGCGGGTGACGAGAACGCCGTTGACCAGGCCGCAGAATGCGCCGGTGAGGATACCGAGCATCATGGCGAAGGGCACGGCCAGCCCGAGTTCTTTCACCGCCAGCGCGGCCACGACCCCCGACAGCGCCAGCACCGAACCGACCGAAAGGTCGATGCCGCCGGTGATGATCACGCAGGTCGCACCGATGCCGAGCAAAGCGATGGATGTGACCTGGAGCGCGATGGTCATGCCGTTGTTGACGGTGAAGAACGCCCCGCTGGTCAGCGAAAAGATCACGATCAGGCCGAGCAGGCTGCCGAGGGCGGCGAATTTCTGGACGATGTCCTTCTGCCGGTCCGTCAGGCCGCCTCGCGAGGGAGGTGGGGTGGTCAAGGTCATGGTCATCCTCTGCTCCGTCTGTCGCGGCTCCCTGGCCGGCCGTAGCCGGAGGCGTAGTGCATGATTTCTTCCTGCGTCGTAGCGGCGGTCTCCAGCATTCCGGCGATACCGCCGTTGTGAAACACGGCGATCCGGTCCGTCATGCCCAGAATCTCCGGCAGTTCGGAACTGATCAGGATCACCCCGATCCCCCTGCCCGCCAGTTCGTCCATGATCTGGTAGATGGCGAACTTGGCGCCGACATCGATGCCGCGCGTCGGCTCGTCGAAGATCAGCACGCGGGATTTGCGGAACAGCCACTTGCCGATGATGATCTTCTGCTGGTTGCCTCCCGAAAGCAGGCGTACCGGCTGGGCGGGCGAGGGAGTCTTGATGTTGAGGAGGTCGATATACTCCTTGGCGACCTGCGCATGCCGGACGAAGTCGATGATGCCGAAGCGGCTGGACACCTCTTCCATGTTGGCCAGCGTCAAGTTGGCGTCGACCGGCATCTTGACGGCCAGCCCCTGCGCCTTGCGATCCTCGGACAGATAGGCGAGGCCGGCGGCGATCGCGTCGCGCGGGGAGCGGATGTTCAACCTCTGCCCCCCGAGAGTGACGGTGCCGGCGTCGAGTGCGTCAGCACCGAAGATGGCGCGCGCCACCTCGGTGCGGCCGGCGCCCATCAGCCCGGCAAAGCCGAGAATCTCGCCGCGGTAGAGGTCGAAGTCGATGTTCTGGAATACGCGGTTTCGGCTCAGTCCCCGCGCCGAGAGGATGACGTCCTGCGTCGGCCGCGACTTGCGCTCGGGAAATTTCTCCTCCAGCGAGCGGCCGACCATGCGGGCGACGATTTCGTCGATACTGGTCGCGGCGAAGTCGTCGGTGGCAATGTAGCGCCCGTCGCGCAGAACCGTGACGCGGTCGACGATCTCGGCCATTTCGTCAAGGCGGTGCGAGATGTAGACGATGCCGACGCCCGATGCCCTGAGATCGTGGATGACCTTGAACAGCAGGCGGGTCTCCTGCTCGGTGAGCGAGGAGGTCGGCTCGTCCATGATGAGGACCTGCGCATCGAGCGACAGCGCCTTGGCGATCTCCACCATCTGGCATTGGGCGACCGACAATTCACGCACCAGCCGGTCGGGATCGATGGCGACGCCGAGCCGGTCGAGACAGGCCTGCGCGTTTGCCCGTAGCGCCTTGCGGTCGACGAAGAAGCCGCGGCGCGGCTCGCGGGCGAGGTAGATGTTCTCCGCCACCGAAAGGTGCGGGACCAGATTGAGTTCCTGATGGATGATGGCGATGCCAACCGCCTCCGCCTCCAGCGGCGAGGCGAAGCTGCATGGTCTGCCCTTGTAGACGAGGCGTCCCGAGGTCGGTGAATACACGCCGCTGATGATCTTCATCAGTGTCGACTTGCCGGCACCGTTCTCGCCGCAAACGGCATGCACCTCGCCGCGGCGAAGATCGAAATGGACCCCCTGCAACGCCTTGACGCCCGGGAATTCCTTGCTGATGTTTTCCAGCGACAGCAGTGTCTCGCCCGCCGCCATTACATGCGGCGCACCGATCCGACCGTCGGCGATCCCGCCGCTCGGCATTGCATCCTCCCTGCCGCATGAAGCGACGTGCGCCCGCTGATGTGCGGATCTCATTAGTGGCCACTATGGCCTTATGGTGCCATTCTGCCCAATGTGGTCAAGCCAATTTTTGCATTTCCCGGTCGAATTCTCCGTCGAACTCTCTCTTGGCGGATGAATGATATTCATTTTCAGATGGATGAAGGATATCGGCCAAAAGGCGCATCTGCGTTATGGTAAGGCCAAATCAGAGTGTGATGATGAATGTCAATCGGACGTCGGAGCGCAGGCTCTACCAGCAGGTCGCCGATCAGATTCGTGGCCTGCTCCAGAACGGCCATTTCGAGATCGGCAGCCGACTGCCGGCGGAACGCGATCTTGCCCAGCAGCTTGGCGTGTCGCGTCCTTCGCTGCGCGAGGCGCTGATTGCGCTGGAGATCGATGGCACCGTCGAGATCCGCATGGGTTCGGGCATCTATGTGGCGGCCGCCGTCGAGCGCCGCACGCTCGCGCAGGCGGCGACGGGCGAAAGCGCGGTCGAGCTCATGGAGGCCCGCGCGACGGTCGAGGCAGCCGTGATTGGCCTGGCCGGCGCGCGCTTCACGCCGGCAGCGCTGCGGGAGTTGCGCCTGACACTGGAAGCGATGCGGGCAGACATTGAGGAAGGCCGCAAGCCGCTGGGCCACGACCGGCAGTTTCATCTCGCCATCGCCGAACAGAGCGGAAACAGCGTGATCGTCCGCCTGGTCGGGGAATTGTTCGACGAACGGCACAGTCCCATCTCGTCGCGGTTTCGCGAACGCTTCGACACGCCGCCAAGGTGGCGCCACGCACTGGCCGAGCATGAGGCCATTCTGGCCGCACTGGAGGCGCGCGACGTTCCGCTGGCGCAGATGCGCATGCACGCCCATCTCGAGGAATCCAAGCGCCGCTGGATCGAGAGCGAGCCGCGCTGAACCGCACCCTTCCGGCCGGTCGCACTCGTCTGCGGATCACGGACGAGGCGGCGCGAAAGCAAATTAAACATCAAAAAGCGCACGCAGAGCGCTGCGGCGCTTCAGGACACGCATCATCGTGCCGGAGTGCCGAGCCGCGCCGACAAAGGGCGCGGCTCGATTTCCGGGTGGAGCGATGCCGGGCGCTAGGACTTCGGCTTGGCGGGAATCGGGAGCCCGCCGGTCATCGCAGGCATTTGCGGACTATCCGGCCGTGCGGGTGACATAGAGGTAGGCGCCAGTCCGCTCGGGAAATTCTCCTTCTGGGCGTCGGAAAATTCGTGACGGTCCTGCCCACTCGGGGAAAGCGTAGACGGATAGTAGTCCGCGAAAGCAGGCGCCGCAGACACCAGCACCACCATGCCGCCGAACAGTATCTTTTTCAGGGTCATGTCAATCTCCTGTGTTAAAGCATTGCTGCGATGCTCAGAAACTGAAGCAAGCGACGCCTGTGCGATGTGAAGGATTTCACATTCGGCTTCACAAAATTGTGTAAGTGGAAATTTAACCATTTGTTAATATTCTCTATTTATAAAAGCAAATTCTGAAACCTACACATAATTGTGCTTTTCAATTGTACGTGCGTCATCGCCGTGGCAAAATACACCTACGTCATCCTGATAAAAGTATTTGTCGATTTGCTAGAGGCGCCAGACGGTTCGGTCGAATTGATGTTTCCGACAGGGGAGAGGTTGGCACCGGCTCCGTCTCATGCGCCCCCCCGCCCGTCCACGCCGATGATTCCGACCTGTCTGGTCTAAAAGGACCGATGCGGAAGGAGAAGCCTGGGCAAGAAGCGGCGGCGCTGCCGGACAAGAGACATACGGCCGCCTCAATTGGCGGCTTCCATGCCATTCGTCGAATCTCTATGCTTCTTCTGCCTTGGGCAGCCCGGATGATATCATTGCCAGTGCGTCGATGCCTTGCTTTATTGCTTACCATCATCTTCGCGATATCTGCGGGGATGCTTCTTGCTGCCCCCGATAGGGGCGATAGCGCCGGCGTTTTCGCGAGCCTCACCCAGCAGCTACCCGTCGATCAGACGCTGTCGTGCCCAGATGACGACGGAGCGTGCGGCAGCGCGATGAATCACGGGGCGGCGCCTTCGGATTGTTCCGCGATGAGTTGTGCTGCGCTGTGGCCCGCCCAGAATCAGGTGTCGGCCGCCCGGAACATGCGCCGGCTCACGTTCCGTCTGGCGCAAAATTCCATTCATGGCGCCGGTCATAGCCGAATGGATCGGCCGCCTCGGCTGACTTGATCCTGGCACCGCAGGCCGTTGGCGTGGCGGGCGCATCCGCAACGTCGACGTGTCTTTCGGTGCAGCGGACGCGGTCGGTGCAGCAAGCACCTGCTGCTCCAAATCTCCGCCCAATCGAAGTCTCTGAGCGAACGCGTCCGCGCCTCCTGGCATCGACATGCATGGAGCGCAACGCTTCGACGCGCGCGCCTGCAAGGCCAGTGTCATGAAAATACTCTCTCTCGCAACCCACGCTTGTTCGGAAGCATCGGGTCACACCACCCTTCTCGGCTTTCTCGAGGACGCACGTCTTCGGCTCGGTGCGCACAGGCGCACCGTCACGAAGGCACAACGCTTCGAGATCTCGGCCGATGCCGCATCAGTGATATACGTCGTTGCGGACGGACGCTTACGGGTTTCCATGCCGACGCGGCGGGGTATCGACGTCTTCATAACCGACGTTGAACGTGGTGAACTGATCGGAGAGTCTGCCGCTTTTACGAACAACAATGTGCCCCTTGTTGTCGAGGCGTCCGAGACTTCGGACACGTTTGTCATCGATCGAACGAATTTTCTTCGGGCGATCGAGGAGCAAGGAGCCTTTTCAGCCGCTGTCATGCGCGCCATGTGCCGGCGGCTTTGCCGTGTGAACCAGCGCCTCGCCGATACGGTCACGCTGCCGATGCACACCCGCTTGAAAACGGAGCTGATGCGGTTGGCGCGACCAGGAGCTGACGGCACACGGATAATAGACTGCCTGCCAACGCATGAAGAGCTGGCTTCGCGTATTTCCTCTCAACGCGAGGCCGTCACCAAAGAACTCACCAAGCTCATGCGGAGCGGGACTATCGCACGAAGCGGTCGCGGTCTGGTAATCCGAGGCGATTAACTTTCCACCGCTCGACTGGAGCCGTTGAGCCGTGGCCCGGCAAGGGGCACGGCTCAACGCTTTTCCAAGAGAACTCTGCGTTTCATTACGTCGATATCGGGCTGGCGCCGCGGAAGCGCATGAACAGGCTCGGCGGTTCGGAACCGAAAGCCATCACGTCGTAGGTCTCGGGTTCCATTCCGGCAACCTCCATGCCGGGCGATCCGACCGGCATGCCGGCAACGGCAAGTCCGCGCACGGACGGCCGGGCAGCCAGGAGCCGGGCCAGAGCCGTGGCCGGAACGTGGCCTTCGAGAAGGTAATGTTCAACCTCGGCCGTGTGGCAGGACCAGAGCGCCGACGCAATCCCGAAGCGAGCTTTGAGTGCGTTCATCCTGGGCTCCGCGACGATCTTCGCGGGAAAGCCGGCCTTCACAATATGGTCGGCCCAAGCACCGCAGCAACCGCAGGACGGGTCCTTGTAGACCGTAACCAGAGGTCGGCCAGCGGCCCTGGCGGCCGTCGGCGCGAACAGTGTCGCGCCCGCAAGCCGGAGCATGCGCCTGCGGTCCATGTTCATCGGGCAATCCTCCGCTGGACGGGGAGCGCTGCAGCGCTCCCCGGGGCAGTGAGATGTTACATGGCTTTGTCGATCTTGGTGACCGTCAGTCGGCCGTTCACCCGGTCGGCCTCGAACTTCACCTTGTCGCCCACCTTGACCGCCTTCAGCATGGCCGGATCGGTGACGACGAACACCATCGTCATCCCGTCCATGTCGAGGTTCTTGATCGGCCCGTGCTTGAGCGTGACCTTGCCCTGGGCCTCGTCGATCTTGGTGACCTGCCCGTCGACCGGCACGGCCTGCGCCGAGGCGAGGGTCGAAAACGCGGCGAGTGCTGCCGCTATCAGAAATTTACGCATATCCACGCTCCTTTATTGGGTTCAACTACTTGACGATGATGGTGCCGAACATTCCGGATTCCCGGTGACCGGGGATGAGGCAGGAGAAGTCGAACTCCCCGGCCTTGGTGAATTTCCAGACGATGTCGCCGGTCTGCTTCGGGGCCAGGCGCTTGGCGTTGGGATCGTCATGCTCCATGTCCGGGTTTTTCATCATCTGGGCCATGTGCTTGAGATTGTCGTCCATCGTGCCGACGACGATCTCGTGATCGAGATCACCATTGTTGCGGACGGCGAACTTGACCTGCTCGCCCTTGCGGATTTCGATCCGATTGGGGATGAAAACCATCTTCCCGTCCGAGTCGCGCATGGTGATCTGGATGGTACGTGCAGGCTTCTTGGGGTCTCCGGGCTCGCCATAGGCGAGGTCATCCCCGTGGGAATGTCCGGCGTCGGCCAAAGCTGCGGTCGACAGTGTCAGGGCCGCAAGCGCGGCGATCAGGAATCGTGATTGCACGGAGGAATCCTTCTCAGTGATTGCCATGGGGAGTGCCTTTGCCGGGTTTCACCACGGTGAACTCGGCGGTTTTCGTCGTGTCGAACGCGGCAGGAGGCTCGCGTTCGGCCTTTTTCGGTTCGCCCTTCCATTCGAAGGCGACCGTACCTTCCGGGTGCTTGAACCATCCCGGATCCTTGTAGTCGCCGGATGCCAGCCCTTCGCGCACCTTGACGACCGAGAACATGCCGCCCATCTCGACCGCCCCGAACTGGGCGAAGCCCGTCATCATCGGCAGGGTGTTGTCGGGCAGCGGCATCTCCATCTCGCCCATGTCCGCCATGCCCGCCGAGCCCATCGGCATGTAGTCGGGGACGAGCTTGCGCACCTTCTTGGCGAAGTCCTTCTTGTCGACGCCGATGAAGTTGCCGACATCGTGGCCCATGGCGTTCATGGTGTGATGCGACTTGTGGCAGTGGATCGCCCAATCACCGGGCGCGTCGGCGACGAAATCGAAGGCGCGCATCTGCCCGACGGCACAATCGATGGTGACCTCGGGCCAGGCCGCGCCCTCCGGAACCCAGCCGCCATCGGTGCACGACACCTTGAAGTCGTAGCCGTGCATGTGGATCGGGTGGTTCGTCATGGTGAGATTGCCGAACCGGATGCGGACCTTCTCGCCTTTGCCGGCAACGATGTGGTCGATGCCGGGAAAGACGCGGCTGTTCCAGGTCCACATATTGAAGTTGGTCATCTCGGCGACCTTTGGCACATAGGTGCCGGGATCGATGTCGTAGGCCGCCATCAGGAACACGAAGTCCCGGTCGACGCGGCGGAAGGCCGGATCCTTCGGATGCACCACGAAGAAACCCATCATGCCCATGGCCATCTGGACCATTTCGTCGGCATGGGGGTGGTACATGAAGGTGCCGCTCTTCTGGAGCTGGAACTCGTAGACGAAGGTCTTGCCCGGCTTGATGTGCGGCTGGGTCAGCCCGCCGACCCCGTCCATGCCGCAGGGCAGCAGTTGCCCGTGCCAATGGATGGTGGTGTGTTCCGGCAGCTTGTTGGTGACGAAGATGCGGACCTTGTCGCCCTCGACCGCCTCGATGGTCGGTCCGGGCGACTGGCCGTTATAGCCCCACAAATGGCCGACCATGCCGGGTGAGAACTCGCGCACGACCGGCTCGGCAACGAGATGGAACTCCTTCCAGTCGCCGTTCATGCGCCAGGGCAGCGTCCAGCCATTGAGCGTGACGACAGGCTGGTAGTCCGGCCCGCTCGTGGGAACGAGCGGCGGCTGCATGACCGACTCTTTCATGGTTGCGGCTTCGGGGATGGCGGCCGCCTGGGCACGGCCCGACACCGCGCTTGCGCTGATCAGCGCCATGCCACCGGATGCGCCGAGGAAATTCCGACGTGAGATCGTCATGATGGTCTCCCTTTTCCGATCAGTCCCCACCGCCTTCGGCGGCCGCGGCCATGGTGGGACCCTCGCCGGACGAACCGGCTGAGCTGCCTCCGCCGATGATCGCGGTCTCGAAGTCCACGGTGGCGATGAAGAAGTCGCGTTTGGCGGCGATCGCCGCGATGTGGGTGGCGATGCTTTCCCGCGCCGTCGTCAGAAGCTCAAAGACGTCGATCAGCATGCCATTGTATTCGAGCAGGGCCTGCTCGTTGATCGTCTGGCGCAGCGGCAGAATGCTGTTCTGATACTGGCGGGCGATGTCGTAGCTGCCGCGATAGGTGAGATAGGCTGCGCGCGCCTCGGAGCGCACGTTCACGGCTTTTTCCATCAGGCGGTTGACCGCCTGCATGTAGGTCTCCCGCGACCGGCGCACATTGACTTCGCCGCCATCGAAGATCGGGATCTGGATTTCGAGCTCGAAGCCGCGCGGAGACGAGCTGTCGCGCACGCCGTCCTCGGTTGATCGCTCGTAATTGCCGCGCCAGCCGCCGTCGAGCATGGAGATGAACCGCGTCGCCTCGGTAAGCCCAAGGGTCTTGGCCATGGCGTCGAGCTCGAGGCGCGCCGCGATGAGATCGACGCGCTTTCGAATGGCATCGACTTCGACCTGCTGTGCGGTCTGGATTCGCGGCATGCCGGGGAGTTGTCCGGGCAGCTTGTAGTCGATGTCATCGCCCCACAGGCCCAGAATGCGGGTCAGGGCCTCGCGATCCGTGCCGACATTCAATCGAGCCTGGGCGAGCTCGTTCGACACTTCGGCGTAGAATGCGCTCGCGCGCGCCTGGTCGAGCTTCTTGGCGGCGCCGGTTTCCCCGAGCTTGCGCGTCAGGTCGGCGGCGGCATCCGCCGAAACCCGCGCCTGCTCCAGGAACGACGCCGTCTGTCGCGCCGCGACGGCACGGTAATAAGCGCGGCGGGTCTCCGCGGCGGTGCGGAACGTGGCCTCGATCGCCTTCTGTCGGGCGGCCTCAAACTGCGTCCTGGCGATCTCGCTGCGCGCCGGAAGCGTCAGGAGCGCCAGGATGTTGGCGATGACGCGGCGTTCGATCTCCAGCGACCCGCCGGCGGAGAGCCGTTCCACCCCGATGACCGGATTTGGCGGCAGGCTGGCCTCGACGAAGGCGGCCTCGGAAATGCCCAGCGCATTGTACTCGGCCTGAAGGCCCCGGTTGTTGATCAGCGCAAGCTGGACCGCGCCATCCGCGGTCAAGGGCTTTGTCAGGAGCGCCTTCACGCGGCTTTGCACCGCCGACGCCTCGGCCGATGACGCGATCTTCACAGTGTCCTTGCCGATCGCGGCCGAGACCTCGGCCGACACCGGGCCCATGCCACCATTCGGCGAGAATGTTGCGCAGCCACCCAGCAGCGCGGCGACGGCGCCGATCGCGGCGACCTGCCTCCAAGGCGGCGTCGGAAGAGACTTCGACCGACTATCGATTGTGAGCGCCATCATTCGCCCCCTGTCTTGGGGGCGACACGCTCATTGCGTTCGATCCAGGGTTTCGGATCGACCGGACGGTAATCGACCGTTCCCGCGGTGACGGGCGCGTACCGCAACGGCTTCACGCTGGCACTCGCGTCGGCCGGGCTCAGTCCCGCTTCGATCGCGGGTGGTCCAGAGCATGCGGATAGGATGACGGCGAAGGCCGTCAGCACGACAGGTTTCATTGAGATCCTCGGAATCGGCCCAGTCGATCCGAGCGGCATGGCCGCGCGGCATCGAACAGCGATCTTCAACGGCTGCGCAGACGCAGCAGCGAAAGCCGTCGGCAGAAACCCAAGGACGGAAACGCAGACGGATCGGGTCCGTCAGCGATCAGAGGTCGTGAGGGGAGTCGGCCGACGATCAGACGTCGGCGGATCTCGGCGGGCGCTCAAGGCGCGTCGCGGACGATTCCTTTACACCCGCCTCAAGCGACGGGTGGTCGATGGTCCGCTCGAAGGCAAGAACGACCATGGCGCATGCGCTCGCCGGAATGGCCGTGTGGCAGGCCATAGCGCAGCAGGAACTCGAGGTGTCGCTTTGTTGATGCTGAGCCGCGCTGGCTGGGCCGTCCGCTTCCAGACAAGCCGAGTTCCGGGCCAGATCGCTGTCGCCATGCTGATGCGAGGCGCTGGAAAGGCTGGCTTCGATCGCCGCGTGGTGCCCTTTGCCGCCGCTCGACGCCATCAAGCCGCTCGCAATGCCCCACCCCGTGCTTGCCACCGAAAAGGCGAGCACGGTCAGAAGAATCACGAAGGAGCGAAGCGACTGTTTCATACCGCGTTGCAAACTACCGGTGACGCCGCGAATGGCAAGGACTTTCCACGTCATTTTGACGTGACGAAGGCGTCACTGCTGCGAGCGCCTTAAGGGGAGCCCACATTTTGTGGGCCCCCTCCTGCCTCATTACTTCGCGGCTAGATCTTGATGAACTGGTGTGCAGACAGCGGGCCGAACGGCAGCGACGCCAAAGCCCCACCGACGTCGAGCGAGCCCAGGTCAATCGGGAAGAACCCGGTGTCTTCGATGATCTTGCGAACCTCGGCCTTGGCAGCCGCGTCGTCACCGGAATAGAACAGCACGCGCTGGCCTCCGGCGACCTCCGGCTGGCGCAGGAGGTTGACGTCGAGGTGATTGAACGCCTTCACCACCCGAGCGCCCGGAACGAACCGGCTGAACAACTCGCTCGAGTGCTTTCCGCCCAGATCGACCGCCTTGATGCCATAGGCGGCGAGAGGATTGCTCGGGTCTGTCGCATCCGGCGAATTCGGGTCGATGAACTCCACCGGGTTGGTGCCGTCGATGACGATGCGGCCGTTCCAGGCCGGCAAGCCGCCAAACACTTTCTCGATATCGACCCAGCGCACCGCGGCAACGACGATATCGGCGCTCGCTGCCTCTTCGACGGTACCCGCCTTGATCGATGGTCCGAGTTCCTGCACCAGCGCCGCCAGCGATTCCGGTCCGCGGCTGTTTGAAATCGTGGCCGCAATCCCTTTCGTGGCGAGAATCCGGGCCACGTTGGTGCCGAGGGCGCCGGCACCGATGATACCAATGCTCATTAGTCTCTCCTGTGATCGGGGGCTTGGACATTCAAACCGCCGGCGCCCCCGAAGGCCGAGCGGATTTCGACAGCCGATTTCACGCCGCGACGATGTCGAAAATATTTATGTGTTGATGACACTACGACATTTTAGCGTAAATCGACTACCAGACGAGCGGAACGGAGAATCTCCCCAAACGCGCCACCTCGGCTGCGATGTCCGCGATGGTGGCTTTGCCGAGTTCATCTTCAAGCGCCTTGCGCGCACGGGCCAGGGCCGGTCGTAGCGCGTCAAGGATGTTGCCCCCGACCGCGCAGGTCTCGCAGGGTGGGGTGCGGTGCATGGAGAACAGTTCCGTATCTTCGACAGCCTGATAGACATCGAACAGCCGTATCTCGGCGGCAGGCTTCGCCAAGAGCGCTCCACCCCCGGCTCCGAGTTGCGACCGCGTCAGTCCGGCATCGTTCAGGCGGGACAAAAGCCCGCGGATGACTCCCGCACCGGTATTGGCCGAATAAGCCAGATCCTCGGAGCGCAGCGGCTTGCCATCGCTTACGGCAAGAGCCGCCAGCACATGGACGGCGACGGCAAAGCGCGTACTGGTCGGCATGACCACCCCTGTTTGTGTGTCATCATCACTACGACACACTAGCGGTCGCGTCAACGGGCATTTGGCCGGATATCTCGCTGGGGCACTGTTTAAGGCGCTCGATCATCCAACGGCCCGCCGGTCCCGGAGGCGCGGCAATCCGGTAGACCGCCGACATCGGCAGCTTCAGCCCGCCCGGCGGTATGTCCTGGATCGACAGTTCAACGAGCCGCCCCTCGGCAATGTCCTTCGCAACGATGTGGAGCGGCATGCCGCCCCAGCCCAGGCCGCTGATGAGGAAGGCGTGCTTGGCAAAGAGGTCGGCCAGCCGCCAGGTCGAAGGCGACATGACACCGAACTCCCGCCCGGCGGTGAGGTCGGATCGGTCCGTCAGCACGAGTTGAACATGGCGCGCCAGCGCGTCGCGGGGAATGAGGCCGCGTTGTGCCGCAAGCGGATGATCGGCAGCGGCAACCATGACGAAATCGACGCTGCTGACGCGCTCCGAGACAAGACCTGGTGGCAGCGTCGGCAGGGAGCCGACGAGGCCGAAGCTTGCGCGGCCATCCATGACGGGCTGCACGGCGCCGCCCAAGGCCTCGACATAGAGCCGCAACGGCGTGGTGGGAAAGTGCCCGCGAAATTCGCGCGCGACATCGGCAATGGCCGCGATGGGAAAGAAGACGTCGACCACTGCGGCAAGTTCCGCCTCCAGCCCGCCTGAGATTCCTTTGGCGCGTGCTTTCATGCAGTCGACGCCCGCAACGACGGCCCGTGCGTCGGCCAGCAGCACCTCTCCCTCTGTCGTCAGCCGCGGATAGCGACTGCTGCGATCGAACAGCGTGACGCCGAGCTGCGCTTCCAGATTGGCCATGGTCTCGCTGACGGCGGACTGGGTCCGTCTCAGGCGTCGCGCCGCCGCGGAGAAGCTTCCTTCGTCGGCTGCGGCGACAAAGGTCCGCAACTGGTCGAGCGACACGCCATCCAGCATGTGTATCCCCTCATATCGGCTAAACCGATAGGTTCCATCAAAGGATAGAGGCTGCACCTGTTTATGCAAGCGTGACATTGACACATCGGCGTTTTCTGCGAGGGAAGATGAGATGCCCAATATCTCGACCCACCGGGGTCGCGCTGCCGTGGTGACGGGATCGGGCTGCGGAATCGGCGCGGCCATCGCGCTCGAATTCGCACGGCGCGGTGCGAACGTCGTTTGTGCCGACCTCCAGCAGCGTTCCGAAACCGTGAGTTCGATCGGCGCCGCCGCCATCGGTGTCGCAGCCGACGTCGCCGATCCAGACGGCTGGGCCGCCATCGCGCGCCGAGGCATCGTTCCCAATGTCATCGATGTGCGTTCGATTCCGACCTTGCGCACTTGTTCGACCGATGATGCGAACGTCGCGATCGCGGAGTGGAGCGCTTCGGGCGTCGTCCTGGCCAACGGCAATCCTACGAGATGAGCGACGCGACCTTTGTGACGTTCCGCGACGGTCTGATGGTCAACTACCGCGAATATTGGAATCCCGCGGCCTTCACGGCGGCGATGAGCGGCGCGCGGTTCTAAAGCGGCCATCCGTCGTCACGGGGATCGACATCAAGGTCGATGGCGGCACGACCGTCTGGTGAACGCAAGCAACAAGGAGAAGAACGTGGCTTCAGATACGAAAAAGCTTGCCTTGGTGACCGGCGGCGGCCGGGGGCTCGGCCGCAGCACGGCGCTGGCGCTCGCCCAGGATGGCGTCGACGTCGTCATCACATATCACACCCAAGAAGATAGCGCCCGAAGCGTCGCCCAAGAAGTGGAGTGGATCGGTCGCAAGGCGGCCGTCATTCGGCTCGATACCGCCGATGTTGCGACCTTTCCGGGCTTTGTCGGCAATCTGCGCGAAGCCCTGATGACAAACTGGTCGCGCGAGAGCATCGACTTCCTGGTCAACAACGCAGGCATTGGTCTGTCGGCGCCGATCGCCCAGAGCAGCGAGGAGATGTTCGACCAGTTGATGGCGGTGCATCTCAAGGGCGTGTTCTTCCTCACCCAGTCGCTGCTGCCTGTCATCGCCGATGGCGGCCGCATCGTGAACCTGTCGAGCGGACTGACGCGGTTCTCGCTGCCCGGCTATGCGGCTTATGCGATGATGAAAGGCGGGATCGAGGTTTTCACGCGCTATCTCGCCAAGGAACTCGGACCGCGCGGCATCGCCGTCAACACCATTGCCCCCGGCGCCATCGAGACGGATTTCGGCGGTGGAGTCGTGCGTGACAATGCCGGGCTCAACAAGATGATTGCCGGACAAACCGCACTTGGCCGCGTCGGCCTGCCCGACGACATCGGACCCGCGATCGCCGCTCTGCTTTCCGACGGGAGCCGATGGGTCAATGCGCAGCGCATCGAGGCGTCCGGCGGCATGTTCGTGTGATGCATGGCCGCCGATGGCGTGCCGGCAACGGACAGCCACCGCTGCGGCGCGCACGCCCGCATCAGCCTATCGGCTCAACCGATGGACAGCATCGAATTATTCAGGGTGTGCGCTGTTTTGAAAGCGTGGCACTGACACGGCTCGCCGCATCCGTACCGCCCCGGCCGGCGCCTCCCGGCAGCCGGGCTACATCGTGAACGCCCCCATGCGGCCTGACCGGTCCGGTCGCCGCCCATGCTGTTTCCATGGAAAGCCGACATGACGGACGCCGAACGCAAAGCCGAACCGCACGTCCGCGATATTCTCTTCCAGCCTGCAAACATCGGAGCGCTGACGGTCAAGAACCGGATCGTCATGGCACCAATGACCCGGTCCCTGTCGCCCGATGGCGTGCCGGGTCCCGGCGTGGCGGCCTATTATCGCAGACGGGCGGAAGGCGGTGTCGGCCTTATCGTGACCGAAGGCACCTGGGTGCCGCATTGGAGCGCCTCCGACGATCCGGCGGCGCCTCGCTTCTATGGTGAAGATGCGCTCTCCGGCTGGAAGCGTGTCGTCGATGAGGTTCACGCGGCCGGCGGCCTGATCATGCCGCAGCTCTGGCATGTCGGGCAGATTCTCGAAGAGAAGACCGGGGCCTCGCGCGGGCACCTCGTAGGCCCGTCGGGCATGACCGGCGGTTTCGGCATCATGCCGAAGCTGATGGACGAGCCGGCGACGCAGCAGGAAATCGACGAAGTGATCGAAGCCTATGCCAAGGCGGCGGCCTCGGCCAGGGACCTGGGCTTCGACGGTGTCGAACTCCACGGCGGGCATGGCTATTTTCTCGACCAGTTCTTCTGGGCGCAGTCCAATCTCCGCACCGATCGCTACGGCGGCAGCATCGCCGACCGGACAAGATTGGCGGTGGAAATCGTCGAGGAAATCAAGCGCCGTGCCGGCGGCGCCTTTCCCGTCGTGCTGCGCTTCTCGCAGTTCAAGATGCATGATTTCGCGGCGAAGCCGTTCTTGACGCCCGGCGACCTGGAGGCGTTTCTTCATCCCCTCGTCGAGGCCGGTGTCGACGCCTTTCACGCATCGCAGCGGCGGTTCTGGGAAGGCGAATTCGGCGACGAGCTCAATCTCGCGGGCTGGGCACGCAAGCTTTCGGGCAAACCTGCCATCACCGTCGGTTCGGTGACGCTCAAGCGCGACCTCATCGAAGGTTTCGCGGAGCCCGGCAGCGACGCTGCCGACAACCTTCCCCGGCTGCGCGAGATGTTGGCGCGCGGCGAATTCGATTTCGTGGCGGTGGGGCGAGCCCTGATCGCCAACCCGACCTGGCCGCAGATGGTGCGCAGCGGCCAGACGTTGCAGCCCTATGCCGCCAGCGCGCTGGCGCATCTCGACTGAGGCGGTGAAGGCACGTCCGCTTC
The DNA here is from genome assembly GCA_041287585.1 of Xanthobacteraceae bacterium. GTDB lineage: Bacteria > Pseudomonadota > Alphaproteobacteria > Rhizobiales > Xanthobacteraceae > Ancylobacter. The sequence continues at coordinate 8,841 of JBGGNI010000046.1, read as the reverse complement.
ACCTTAAACAAGCATCATCCATCGGATGAGCCGATGGATAGCATCACCATATGCCGGCTTCTCCGGCATATTCAGGCGTGGCACTTGTTCCACCCGTGCTCAACGCGATCAAGACATTCTTTTCCCGCACCGCTTTAGCCCCCGTGACCGGGCGGCCGGAGGATCAGTCCATGACGACTATTCTGCATATCGATTCCAGCATCCTTGGTGGCTATTCGGTCAGCCGTGCCCTCACCGCCGACATCGTGGCCAAGCAGCAGGCGCTTCACCCCGGCGCTCGTATCATCCGGCGGGATCTCGTCGCCGACGCGGCGATGCATCTCTCGGATTCCCATATGGCTGTGTTCCAGGGCGGCGAAGTCGGCAACGCCGCCCTCGGCCAGGATCTCGCCACCGGCGGCGCGTACATCGACGATCTCTTCGCTGCCGATATCATCGTCATCGGTGCTCCGATGTATAATTTCTCGATCCCGACGCAGCTGAAGGGCTGGGTGGACCGCGTAGCCGTCGCCGGCCGCACGTTTCAGTATACCGCAAATGGTCCCGAGGGGCTGGTGAAGGGCAAGAAAGTCTTCGTCGCATCGGCCCGCGCCGGCGTCTACACGGGCGACAGCCCCATCGCAGCCTTCGATCATCAGGAAACATATCTGCTCGTCGCGCTTGCCTTCATCGGCCTGACCGAAGTCACGATCATCCGTGCGGAAGGTCTTGCGATGGGCGAGGAAGCAAAGGCCGCCGCCGTCGCCGGTGCCAAGGCGCAGATCGAAGCGCTGGCTGCCTGACCGCGCCCGCATTCTTCACGGGTATCCAGAGACCAGGGCTCCATCATCATGTTCCAGACCAACCTGCTCGCGGCCATCGGCCGTCTGCTGATAGCCATCATTTTCATCTTCAGTGGGCTCGGCAAGATCGCAGCGCCCGAAGCGACGCAAGGCTACATCGCGGCGGTCGGCCTGCCCGTTCCGCTGCTTTCCTATCTGGTTGCCGTTATCGTCGAGCTTGGCGGCGGCATCTTGCTTGTGGTCGGCTACCAGACACGGATCGTGAGCATCGCCATCGCCGTCTTCTCGCTTGCGACCGCCGTGTTCTTCCACAATAACTTCGCCGACCAGAACCAGATGATCCACTTCCTGAAGAACGTCGCCATCGCGGGCGGCCTCTTGCAGGTCGCGGCGTTCGGTGCCGGCACCCTCAGCGTCGACGGCCGCCTCGGTAAGGCCTGATCACCGGAACGACGTGATCACCGGAATGATTTGCCGGCAACGATGATGGAATGACGATGGAAATCGGTATCGACAGTTTCGCGGCGACCATGCCAAACCCCGCAACCGGCCAGATGGTGCCGGCTGCGGACCGGATGGAGGCCCTGCTGGCGGAGGTGGAAACCGCTGATCGCGTCGGCCTCGACGTGTTCGGCATTGGCGAACATCACCGCAAGGAGTTCCTTGATTCCGCGCCGGCCGTCATCCTGGCGGCGGCGGCGGCGCGCACCAGACGCATCCGGCTCACCAGCGCCGTCACCGTGCTGAGCGCCGCCGACCCGGTGCGCGTCTTCCAGGAATTCGCCACGGTCGATCTGATCGCCAAGGGCCGGGCGGAGATCGTCGTCGGGCGCGGCTCGTTCGGCGAAGCCTATCCTTTGTTTGGTTTCGCGATGGGCGACTATGATGCCCTGTTCGCGGAGAAACTCGATCTTCTCCTGAAGCTGCGCGAGGAGACCAACCTGTCCTGGCGTGGCCGTTTCCGGCCGCCGCTCAACGGCCAGGGCGTGTTTCCGCGGCCGCATCAGGAAAAAATCCCGATCTGGCTTGGCGTCGGCGGCACGCCACAATCCTTTGTCCGCGCGGGTACGCTCGGTCTTCCGCTGATGGTCGCGATCATCGGCGGGAGCTTCGATCGGTTCCGCCCCCTCGTGGAGCTCTACCGCGAAGCGGGCCGGCGGGCCGGCTATGGGCCGGAGACGCTCAAGGTCGGCATCCACGCAATGGGCTTCGTCGGGGACACCGATCGGACCGCCCGGGACGCGTTCTTTCCCGGCTGGGCGCATATGTTCACCGAGATCGGCCGCGAGCGCGGATGGTCGACCGCGACACGCGCCCAGTTCGACACGATGTGCGGCCCGAAAGGCGCGTTCCTGATCGGAAACCCGCAGACGGTGCGCGACAAGATCCTCGCCGCCAACGATGCGCTCGGCGGCATCTCCCGCCTTACCTTCCAGATGAGCTCCGCCATGCTGGAGACCGAGGCCATGCAGCGCTCGATCGAGCTGCTCGGGACCGACGTCGCCCCCGCGGTCAAGGCAGCGCTCGGCAACGCGCCTCGTCATGGGTGAGTTGATCGCCGGCGCCTGGCGGCGCAGTGGCATGGAGAGCGTGCTGGCGGACGGCGAGCTGCGCCGCCCGCCCTCGGTCTTTCGCAACTGGATCACCCCAGACGGCGACGGTCCGTTCAGGGCGGCGCCGGGTCGCTATCACCTCTATGTCTCGCTCGCCTGCCCCTGGGCGCACCGCACCCTGATCATGCGCAACCTCAAGGGGCTCAATGATCAGGTCGGCATCTCCGTCGTTCATTGGCTGATGGGCGAAGACGGCTGGACCTTCGATTCCGGTCCGGGCGTCCTTCCCGACGAGGTCAATGGGGCGACGTTTCTACACGAGATCTATACGCTGTCGCATCCTGCGTGCACGTCGCGCGTGACGGTTCCGGTGCTGTGGGACAAGGCGACCCGTCGGATCGTCTCCAACGAGTCCGCCGACATCCTGCGGATGTTCAATACGGCGTTCGACCAAGACGGCGCTGCCGCGGGCGATTACTATCCCGCCGAACATCGCGCGGAGATCGACGCCGTCAACGCGCGTGTCTACGCCGCTCTCAACAATGGTGTTTATCGATCCGGGTTCGCGACCACACAAACCGCCTATGAGGCGGCCGTCGGCCAGGTGTTCGAGACACTCGACTGGCTGGAGCAACGCCTGGCGCGGCAACGCTACCTCGTCGGTGGACGCTTGACCGAGGCGGACATCCGGCTGTTCACGACCCTCGTGCGCTTTGATCTAGTGTATCACGGGCACTTCAAGTGCAATCGTCGGGCGCTGGTCGATTATCCCGCGCTCTGGGCCTATACGAGAAGTCTCTATCAGCATCCGGCGGTGCGCCCGACCGTCGATTTCCATCACATCAAGGCGCATTATTACGGCAGTCACCGCTGGCTCAATCCGACCGGCATTGTCCCGGTCGGCCCCGATCGCGATTTCGACGTCCCAGCCGACCGCGAGAACCTGCCAGAGTTGCCATAACTCCATCCAGCAAACGGTGCGGCGCCCACCTAGCGACGGTTTGAAACGTCCCAGGAGGTGCCGCCGCTGCGCTTCGGCCCCGCGGAGGCGCAGCCGAAGCGCAGAGCCGGACCGCAGGGGAGAGACCGCCGCAGGCGCTCCCCCGGCTCCCGGATCGGCGCTGCACGGCGTGCAGCTTGTCCGGGAAACCGACTTCTCAAACTGTCTCTTAGCACCTCACAGCCAAAGCACCTTTCGGCGCAGGTCGAGGTCACGCGCCAACGGCCGGGCGGGACCCTCATGCACCACTTGACCGCGCTCCAGCACCACGGCCCGGTCGGCGAGATTGAGCACCACGTCTAGGTGGTGGTCGACGATCACAAGTGTCAGCTGATGCCGCAGGCGGTCGAAGGCGTCGAACAGTTCTTCCGTAACTGCGGGGGACAGACCCTCGAACGGCTCGTCCAGCAGAAGCACGCGTGTGTCGCCCATCAGCGCCCGGCCCACCGCGACCATCTGCTGCTCGCCGCCGGAAAGCAGTTCCGCGGCGGTATCCATCCTCTGCTTCAGGCGGGGGAAGAGGTCGAGCACCTCTTCCTCGCTGAAATGGCGGCCGGCGCCAGTGATGCGCTTGAGGCGGCCGAGCTCGAGGTTGTGGCGCACGCTCATGCCCTGGAACAGCGCGCGACCCTGCGGAACATAGCCGATACCGTGCCGCGAGATCGATGCCGAAGACAAGCCGGCGAGTTCCTCGCCCGCCAGGCGCATGGAGCCGGAAGCCGGACGCACGATGCCGACCATGGTCTTCAGCAGCGTCGACTTGCCCGCACCATTGCGCCCGAGCAGCGCCAGTATCTCGCCCTCCCGCGCCGCCAGGGACACATCGGTGAGGATGCGGCTCTTGCCGTAGAAGGTATTGATGCCCGAGAGTTCAAGCATCGCCTTGTCGGTCGCGGCCGACGCCAGATCGCGCGAGGCCAGCGCGGCCGCGCCCGAGCCGATATAGACATCCTGCACCCGTTTGTCGGAGCGCGCGTCCTCCACCGTGCCGTCCACCAGAACGGCGCCGTCCGCCATCACGGTGACGGCGTCAGCCAGCTCGAACACGCGGTCGATGTCGTGCTCGACCAGCAGCACCGGCACCTCGCCGGAGATCTGCTTGATGAGGTTGGAGACGCGCAGCCGCTCGCCGGCGGCAAGGCCCGCCAGAGGCTCGTCCAGCAGCAGCACCCGTGGCCGCGACGTAAGCGCGAGGCCCATGTCGAGCAGACGCTGTCCGCCATAGGACAGAGCGCCGGCCTCCGCCTGCTCCATGCCCGTGACACCCAGGAAGGCGACCATCTCCTTGGTCTCCACGCCGATCTCCGGGATGTCCCCCGCATCGGTCCAGGGGTCGAACCGCCTGTGGTGCGTCGCCTGTACGCCGAGCCGCAGATTCTCGTGCACCGAGAGGGTGGGAAACAGATTGGTGATCTGGAACGAACGGGCCAATCCCTTGGCGCAGACCTTGTTGGGGCCAAGCCCGTCGATGCGCTCGCCGGCGAGCCGGATTTCGCCGGCATCGGGGCTGTACATGCCGGAAATCAGGTTGAACGTCGTGGTCTTGCCGGCACCGTTCGGCCCGATCAGCGCGTGCAGCGTGCGGTTCCTCACCGCCACCGCGCCGGACTGCACCGCCTTGATGCCGCCGAAGGAACGGGCAAGTCCGCTCGCCACCAGTATCGGCTCGCTGCTGGTCCAGGGCGTGCGCGCCTTCAGGGCTTCGGGAATCGCGCGGAGCTCGGCCACACCGCGCTCGCCCATCGCGGCCGCTTGGTCGCGCTTCTTGCGCAGCGGCGCGATGAGGCGCGATGCGACGCCGACCAGCCCGGTGGGCGAAAACACGATGAAGCCGACGAACAGCAGCCCGAACCAGAACAGCCAGTTCGGCGTCCACATGGAGAGGAATTCGCGGAACAGCACGAAGAACAAAGCGCCCAGCGCCGGACCGAGGAAGGAGCGCATGCCGCCGATCACCACCATCGCCAGCAACTCTCCGGAGAAGGCGATGCTGACGGGATCGGCTGAGGCGAAGCGATGGTGGAACACCATCAGCGCGCCGGCGAGCGAGGTGATGCCGGCTGACAGAGTGAAGCAGGCGAGCTTGTAGAGCGTGGTATTATAGCCGATGAAGCGCGCGCGTTGCTCGTTTTCGCGGATTGCCACCAGGACCGAGCCCATCGGCGAGCGCACGAAACGCTGCATGGCGAAGATCGCGACAAAAGCGATTGCAGCCGCCACAATGTAGAATGGCCACGCCTGTTCGAGGTCGAGCCCGAACGCGGTGCCGCGCTTCACCCCGCCGAGACCGTTCTCACCGCCGGTGAACTCGGTCCAGCGGAACGCCGTCGTATAAAGCAGCGCGGTGAAGGCGAGCGTGAGCAGCGAGAAATAGACCCCGCGCCGACGCAAGAGAACGAAGCCGATCGGTATCGCCGCGAGTGTCACGATCACCACCGCCGGCAGGGCCAGCGCCACGCCCCAGTCCGGGAAGGCATCCCGCTGCAGTAGCGCCGCACCATAGGCGCCAAGCCCGAACCACGCGCCGTGGCCGAACGAGACGAGGCCTGTGTAACCGACCAGCAGATTGAGGGCCATGCAGGCCAGCCCAAGTATGACGATGTCGGTCGCCGAGGTCAGGGTCAGGCCCAGCGCGGAGACGAAATAGGGCAGCGCAATCAACGCGGCGGCGGTTATCAGGAGATTGGCGTGGCGCGCGAGCATCTCGCCCCCATTTGATGTGCGGACAGATTGGGATTGGAAGCCAGGGCTGGACTGGAGCATGGCGGTGTCCTCACTCGAATCGCAGGATGCGCTCGCCGAACAACCCACGCGGGCGGATCAGCAACACCATGAGCATCAGCAGGTACATCGAGGCTTCCGCTGCCGGCGGGATGAAATAGACGGTGAGCCCGCGCACCACGCCGACCAGCAGGCCGGCCGCGACCACGCCCCAGAACGAGCCGAGCCCGCCGATCACCACCACCACGAAGGACGCGGTGAGGATCTCCACGCCCATTGCCGGATGCACCCCCGAGATCGGCGCCATCACCACGCCGGCAAGGCCGGCAAGACCGATGCCGATGGCGACGACGGCGGTGAGGTAGGGCTTCAGCGAAATGCCCAGCGCTCCCACCATGTCCGGATTCTGCACGCCGGCCCGCACCACGCGCCCGAAGGCGGTGCGCTGCAGCAGCAGCCACAGGCCGAACACCGCGGCCACCGCCACGCCGAGGATGGCAAGCCGATAGCGCGAATAGATGAAGTCGCCGATGAACACCTGGCCGCGCAGAAAGTCCGGGATCGCGAACGGGATCGGCGTGGCGCCGAAGATCATGCGCAGCGCCTGTTCGATCACCATGGCGAGGCCAAAGGTCAGCAGCAGGCTGAGGATCGGGTCGGCGCGGTAGAAGCGGGAGAACAGCACGCGCTCGATGATCACGCCGATCAGCGCGACGACGAGCGGCGCGGCAACGAAGGCAGCGGGGAAACCGAAACGGTTGCCGACCTCCACCGCAATATAGGCGCCGATGGCGTAGAAGCCGCCATGGGCCAGATTCACGATGCCGCCGAGTGAGAAGATCAGCGACAGACCTAGCGCGATCAGCAGATAGGCCACGCCCACCAGCAGACCGTTCAGCAGCTGCTCGATGAGAAAGACGAGTTCGAGGGGCATGGTCCGATCTCCATGAGGGGGCGCTCGGCGCATGCCGATGCGACGGCCAAAGCGCCGGAATGTGGGGCATGGCGCAAACGCGCCACCCCGCAGACGCGCGGCCGTCCCGCCAGGGGATCGGCCGCGACGTTAGGGGCTCACGCCGGGAAGGTGCAGGCGTTCTCGGTGGGCGTCGGAGCGATTGCGTCCAGTGCCTCGTTCGGGCCGGGAACTGCCGGGCCGAGCACCATGAGATCCCACGGATTCTTCACCTCGGCCACCGGCTTGGCGGTAATTGTGTACATCTCGCCGATAAGCTGGTGATCCCAGGCGCGGTAATATCCCTCGCGGCCTTTGAGGATGTCGAACTTGGTCTCTTTCTCGAAGAAACCGATGATCTGCGCCGAATCCGTGCTTTTGGTCTCGTTCATGGCGCGGGCGACAGTCTTCGCCGCAACATAGTCGCCCCAGGCCTGGTTCTCCGGCGGCTTGCCGAACTTCTTCACGAACGCATCGACAAAGGCCTTGGACGAGGCCGTTTGCACGTCGTGGTGCCAGATACTGGGCCAGATGCCGCCGAAATTTCCCTTGCCCGCGCCCCACGCCAGAGCCGTGTCAAAATTGAACCCGCCGAACGGGAACGTGAGGCCGAATTCGGCATATTGCTTGATGAAATTGGTCACCTGGTTGCCGGCGAGGTTGCAGATCACCACATCCGGCCTGGCCTGACGTATCTTCAGCATATAGGCCGAGAAATCGCTCGCGTCGGTCGGCACCAGTTCGTCCGCGATCACCTCGCCGCCATTGGCCTTGATGAAGACCCTGGCGACGCGGGAAAGGTCATGGCCGAAAGCATAGTCGGCGGTCAGGAAGAACAGCTTCTTGCCCTTGATCAGCCCGTCGCGCAGCATGGCGGAACCCACCGCCTTGACGTACTGGGTGTTGGCGCCCTCGACATGGAACATGTAGCGGTTGCAATCCTTGCCGCGCAGGGCGTCGGAATTACCGCCGGTGTTCACGAACACGATCTTGTTGCGCGCCGCCACCTGCGAGATGGCGAGCGCCGAGGCGGACGAGATCTCGCCGATGATGACGGCGGCCTTGTCGCGCTCGATATAGCGCTCGGCCTTGGAGGAGGCGGTGGCCGGATTGACGCTGTCTTCCATGATCAGCGAGACCTTGCGGCCGTTGACGCCGCCGGCCGCGTTGATTTCCTCGACCGCGAGCTGAACCCCCATCTGCCCATAGGCGCCGAGCGGTCCGAGAAAGCCGGTCAAGGGCGTGAGATGTCCGAACGTGATGGTGTCGGCCTGGGCCCTGGCGATTGCGGGCATGCCGAGCCCGCCGGCGAAGGCTGCGGCGCCAATGCCCTGCAGCACACGGCGGCGGCCGATCGGCGCGGACAAGGCTAGGGTGTCGTGGTTCTCTTTGGTCATGCGCATTCCTCCTAAAAACCAGCGCGGTGGATGCTTCCGCCAGGGCGGAGCCTCTCTTGGTGCGCCAATCGATCGCCGAACTATTCAGCAGATCTTTTATCTTTGATCAAAGATATCATCGGATCTTCGCGCGTGCAAGTCGATCCGTTAGAAAATGAACCGTCCGCTACGTAATCGGTCCCGGTATCCGCCTCGCCCGATCGGCCGGGTGCGATCGCCCGGCATGAAGGGAGATGGCGATGCGTCGACGGTCGTGCGCAACACGCGGCCGTCGACGCTCGCGATGAAGGAGCCCTTTTTCAGAATGCGACGTTTTTTGGTCCTTTGAGGGAGAGGATTTTTCGGGCTTCGTCTGGGGTTGCGACGGCGAGGCCGAGGCCTTCGATGATCTGTCGGGCCATGCGGACCTGCTCGGCGCTTGAGGTTGCGAGCTTGC
>JBGGNI010000045.1:0-9934 GCA_041287585.1 Xanthobacteraceae bacterium | reverse complement strand
AAGCCCGCTGAATACGTGAAGATCTGCTCGGCCTACGGCGCGGGCTTCTACTACATCCCCGGTACGGACACCTGCCTCAAGGTCGGCGGCTTCGTGCAGGTCGACGCTTACGTGCAGGATTTCCCTGATTTCGCTGAGTCGAGCTACGCCGACAGCTACTTCAAGGCCCGTGGCTCGATCCGTCTCGACGCCCGCACCCAGACCGAATACGGCCTGCTGCGTTCGTTCATCGACCTGCGCGCCACCTATGGCGACTCGGGCGCTGGCGACGGCAACTACGCTTCCGGCACCGGCATCAACCTCGACAAGGGCTACATCCAGTTCGCTGGGTTCACCTTCGGTAAGGTTCAGTCGTTCTTCGACTTCTATGCCGACAACAACATCTGGGGCTTCGACTCGCCGGCCATTACGGCCGACTCGAACTCCATCGCGATTGCCTACACCTTCGACTTCGGCAATGGCTTCTCGGCCACGGTCTCGATCGAAGACGACAGCAACCGCACCAGCGGGCTGTACAATACTGGGCCGTATTTCGACCCTGTGAGCGGCGCCCCCTACTTCGCTCAGGGCACTGATATCCCGGCGCTTATCGCCAACATCGCTTACGAGGGCGAATGGGGCGGATTCAAGCTCTCGGCGATGGTCCGTGAGATTGATACCGATACCAATCTGAACGATTTTGATGAGGTTCTCCCCACGGGAACTAGCTTCAATGACGATTACGGCTACGCTTTCCTGGCCGGCGTCGTGTTCAACCTGCCGGCTCTCGGCGAGGGCGACACTCTGTACATCGAAGGCACGTGGGCCAACGGTGCGGTGCAGTACACCGGCGCCAGCGGCGGCCTGATCGGCCAGGGTGCAGATCAGTACTACGATGCCAGCACCAATGAATTCAACGCCTCGCAGGCTTGGAGCATTGCGGCTGAATTGACCCACTACTTCACGCCTTCCTTGTTCGGCGTGCTGTACGGTGGCTACGCGAACCTTGATACCCAGACTCCTGGTTATCTCGACTTCGATGAAGAGTTCGATATCTTCGCCGGCTATGATACTTGGACGGTTGGTGGCAGCCTGAACTGGTCGCCGGTCAAGAACCTCGTCTTCGTGGCTCAGTACACCTACTCGCAGTACGACTACGACGACGTGAAGTACGGCGGGTACACCTACTCCACCGACGACACGGACGCCCAGCAGTTCATCCTGTCGGTTCGTCGCTCCTTCTGATCGTTCTACGATCTGAAGACTGGAAACCCCGGCCTTGTGCCGGGGTTTCTTGCGTTTGAGGGGAGCGCTGCCATCGGCGCGCTTTCTCTGCTATCGACCCACTAACCGCTCCGCCATCGGAGCCGGCCGCGCTCCGCCGCCCCTCCAGCCGAACCCCGCCCGCATGCCTGTTTCCCCCGCCCTCGCTCTCTCCCTTGGCGAGCCCGCCGGCATCGGGCCGGATGTTGCCTTGCTCGCCTGGCTCCAACGCGGGCGGGAAGCTTTGCCGGCTTTCTTCGTGGTCGGGGATCCTGAATGCCTCACCCGCCGCGCCGCCGTCATGGGCCTCGACGTCCCGGTGCGGGTCTGCGCGCCGGGGGATACCGCGCGCCTGTTCTCCGGCGCCCTCCCCGTCGTGCCCGCCGGCCCGCCGGCGACCGCCGCTCCCGGCCGGCCGGACGCCAGCAGCGCGCCGGCCGCCCGCGCGGCGGTGGATGCTGCGCTCGCCTTCGCCCGCAGCGGCGCAGCGGCAGCTCTGGTCACCAATCCCATCGCCAAGGCGGTGCTGTACGGAGCCGGCTTCGGCTTTCCCGGCCACACCGAGTATCTCGCCCATCTGGCCGGCGATCCGGCGCCGCGCCCGGTGATGCTGCTGTGGTCGCCGCTGCTCGCCGTGGTGCCGGCTACCATCCATGTGCCGATCTCAGAGGTTCCGCGCCTGCTGACCCGCGAACTTCTGGTCGAGACCGGCCGTATCACCGCCCGCGACCTCATTGCCCGCTTCGGGATTCCCCAGCCGCGTCTGGCGTTCTGCGGACTCAATCCGCATGCCGGCGAAGGCGGCGCCATCGGGCAAGAGGACGAGACCGTGATCCGCCCTGCGGTCGAACAGCTAAAGGCCGAGGGAATCGATGCCCGCGGCCCGCTGCCGGCCGACACCATGTTCCACCCGGCGGCGCGGGCGAGCTACGATGTCGCCATCGGCGCCTATCACGATCAGGTCCTCGGCCCGGTGAAGGCGCTCGCCTTCGACAAGGCGGTGAACGTCACGCTCGGCCTGCCGTTCGTGCGCACCTCGCCGGACCACGGCACCGCCTTCGACATTGCCGGCACCGGCCGGGCCGATCCGTCCAGCCTCATCGAGGCGCTGCGCCTCGCCCGCCGCCTCGCCGACCGCGAGCAAACGGCGACACACCTGTGAGCGCGATCGACGATCTGCCGCCGCTGCGCGAGGTCATCCGCGCCCACGGCCTGTCCGCCCGCAAGTCGCTCGGCCAGAATTTCCTGCTGGACCTCAACCTCACCGCCCGCGTCGCCCGCACCGCCGGGGATCTTACCGGTGTGACGGTGGTCGAGGTCGGCCCCGGCCCCGGGGGGCTCACCCGTGCGCTGCTGGCGCTCGGCGCGAGGCGCGTGGTGGCGGTGGAGCGCGATTCGCGGTGCATCGATGCCCTGGCGCAGGTCGCGGCGCATTATCCCGGCCGGCTCGAACTGGTGGAAGGCGACGCGCTCGACCTCGACCTCGCCGCGCTGGCCGGCCCCGGCCCGGTGCGCATCGTCGCCAATCTGCCCTACAACATCGCCACCGCTTTGCTGGTCGGCTGGCTCACCGCCGAACCCTGGCCGCCCTGGTACGAGAGCCTCACCTTGATGTTCCAGCGCGAGGTCGCCGAGCGAATCGTCGCTACGCCCGCCTCCAAGGCCTATGGCCGGCTCGGCGTACTCGCCGGCTGGCGCACCACGGCACGAATCGCCTTCGATATCGCCCCCACCGCCTTCGTGCCGCCGCCCAGCGTCGTCTCCTCGGTGGTCCACCTGGTGCCGCGCGCCACGCCGCTGCCCTGCCCGCGCGCAGCGCTGGAGCGCGTCACCGAGGCCGCCTTCGGCCAGCGCCGCAAAATGCTACGCCAGAGCCTGAAAAGCCTGGGCGTCGACGCCGGATTGCTGCTGAGCCAAGCCGGCATCGCCCCCACCGCGCGCGCCGAAGAGATCGACGTGGCGGGTTTCGCGGCGTTGGCTCGGACGTTTGCGGCACTGTCGCCCGTGCGGCCGAGCTAGAGAATAAGCGCTCTTACCCCACCAGCCCAGCCAACTCCCCATCCAGCCGGGTGATTACATCCGGCAAGGAAAGCTGGCGCTCGCGGCGCAGGCGCTCTGCGGCGAAAATGCTCATCAGCGAGCGGAACGTGGTGTCCAGGTCCTGATTGACCAGCACATAGTCATATTCCTGCCAATGCGCGATCTCGGTGCGCGCGTTGCGCAGCCGCTTTTCGATGACGCCGGAGGCGTCTTCGGCGCGGCGCTCCAGGCGGGTCTTCAGCTCGGCGGCAGAGGGCGGCAGGATGAACACGCCGACAATATCGGCCCGCATCCGCTCATAGAGCTGCAGCGTGCCCTGGTAATCGATGTCGAACAGCACGTCGCGCCCGGCCTGCAGCGCGGCCTCCACCGGCTCTTTCGGCGTGCCGTAGAAATTGCCGTGCACCTCGGCCCATTCCAGCAGGTCGCCGGCCTCGCGCAGCCGGGCGAAGCGGTCCTTGGTGAGGAAATGATAGTGCTTGCCATCCACCACGCTCGGCCGGCGCCCGCGCGTCGTCACCGAGACGGAAAGGTGCAGTTCATCCGGATATTCGCCCAGCAGCAGCTGTGCCAGCGTCGATTTTCCCGCCCCGGAGGGCGACGACAGCACCAGCATCACGCCGCGACGGGCGGCCAAAGTCTCGCTCATGCGCCTCACTCGATGTTCTGGACCTGCTCGCGGAACTGCTCCACCACCCCCTTCAGCTCCAGGCCGATGGCGGTCAGCGTCACATCATTGGCCTTGGAGCACAGCGTGTTGGTCTCGCGGTTGAACTCCTGGGCCAGAAAATCGAGCCGCCGGCCCACCGGCCCGCCCTCGCCGATCAGCGCGCGGGCGGCCGCGACATGAGTGGACAGCCGGTCCAGTTCCTCGCGCACATCGGCCTTGGCGGCCAGCATCAGCGCCTCCTGGTGCAGCCGGTCGGGGTCGAAGGCCGCGCCGGTGTCGAGCAGCACGCGAATCTGCTCCGCCAGCTTCTGGCGGATCGCCTCGGGCCGGCGCGCCGGGCAGGCATCGGCGCTCTGCGCCAGCCGGGCCACCGCATCCAGCCGGCCCTCCAGCACGCGGGCCAGCGCCGCACCCTCCTGCGCGCGCATCGCGACAAGCTGCGCCAGCGCCGTCTCGAAACCGGCGATCACCGAAGCCTCCGCGGCGCGGCGCTCAGCCTCGGTTTCCTCATGCTCGCTCACCTCGACCACGCCCTTGAAGCCGATCACGGCATCGATGCCCGGCAGCGGCAGGCCGCTCGCCGTGGCGGCGCGACTGAGCGCGCCGATCAGGTCGTGCAGCAGCGCCTCGTTCACCCGCACGCTCGCCGGCGCGCCGGTGCGGGTGGCGGTGAGATTGGCGGTGACATTGCCGCGGCTCAGCCGGCCGGCCGCGATCTGCCGCAGCCCCGGCTCCAGCACATCGAACCCCGAGGGCAGCCGCAGCCGCACATCGAGCCCCTTGCCATTGACAGATTTCAGCTCCCAGGCCCAGCTCCAGGCGCCAGCAGCACCCTGGGTGCGGGCGAAGCCGGTCATGCTGATGAGCGCCATCGCGAATCCCCCGCCCCGCCGGGCGCGGCGGGAGGGCGGGACCATAGCGGCGCCCTCGGTGCGCCTCAAGCGCGGCGGGCGTTGATGGCACCGCGGTCCACCCCCATCGCAGGATCAGACGACGCTTGCCTGCTCGCGGGGGAATTCCAGCCGGGCGCAACGCGATCTGTCGCGCCAGGCTGGAATTCCCCCTCCGACCCGCTGCGCGGGCCACCTCCCCCGCACGCGGGAGAGGTTTCAAGGCGCCCGCCGCCTCAGTTCACTCCAGTCGGCGCCGCGGTCGTTCCGGCCGCCGGCGCGGGCACCGCCGGGGCGGCGGCCGGCGCCGCGGTTGCGGCGGCATCGGCCGCGGCCTTGTCCTTCTCGATCTGCCGCCAGCGCGTCACGTTCTTGTTGTGCTGGTCCAGCGTCTCGGCGAAGGCGTGGCCGCCGGTGCCGTCGGCGACGAAATAGACGTCGCGGGTTTTGGCCGGGTTCGCCACCGCCTCCAGCGCGGCCCGGCCGGGATTGCCGATCGGCGCCGGCGGCAGGCCGTCGATGGTGTAGGTGTTGAACGGCGTCGCGGTGGTGATGTCGGTCCGCGTCAGGGGCCGGTCGAGCCGGCCCTTGCCGCGCACGATGCCGTAAATGATGGTGGGGTCGGACTGCAGGCGCATGCGCTTGTTCAGCCGGTTGACGAACACCGCGGCGACCCGCGCACGCTCCTCCGGCACGCCGGTTTCCTTCTCGACGATGGAGGCCAGCACCACCAGTTCGTCCGGCGATTTCAGCGGCAGGTCGGCGGCGCGGGCGGCCCACACCTCCTTCAGCACACGCTGCTGCTCGCGGGCCATGCGGCGCAGCACCTCGTCGCGGGTCATGCCGCGCGTCACCTTGTAGGTGGCCGGCAGCAGCGCGCCCTCGCGCGGCGGCTGGCGCACCGTGCCGGTGAGCACGTCGGCATCGGCCAGCCGCTGCACGATCTGCTCGCTGGTCAGCCCTTCCGGCAAGGTGACGGTGTATTCGATCACCCGACCGGAGACGATGGCCGCCAGCACGTCGCGGCTGGAGGCGGCCTGCGCGAAGGCATATTCGCCGGCCTTAAGCTTGCCGGTGGCCCGGCTGCCGAGCGCGCCGCCGATGAACACCCATTTGTCGCGGATCACGCCCCGGCTTTCGAGCAGATCGGCAATGTCCATCAGCCCGCTTTGCTCGGGAATGATCACGTTGGCGGCGGCCGGCAGCGGCCCCGGCGCGTCGAAGCGGATGCGGCCGACCCACAGCACGGCACCGCCGATCACAATGGCGATCAGCAGCACGGTGAAAACCGCATTCCCCGCCACCACGAGAGGGTGGCGCGCCCAGCGGGACGGCGCGGCAGGCGTAAAGGTGGGGTCGGCCATTGGGTGCCCTCGCGTGGCGTTCGCGCCGGCGCGCCGCGTGTGCGGCACGTTGGCAGCCTAGCCGTAAATATGGCGAAAGCGGGAAATGTCTCGCTACGTCAGGCCGGCCGCCGCATGCGCGAGGCCGGCATCACGCGTGGTAGCGGCGGAACACCAGCGAGGCGTTGGTGCCACCGAAGCCGAACGAGTTGGAAAGCGCCACCTCGATCGACCGCTCGCGCGGCGTGTGCGGCACCAGGTCCATGGCGGTCTCGACCGAGGGATTGTCGAGATTGATGGTCGGCGGCGCCACCTGGTCGCGAATCGCCAGCAGCGAGAAGATCGCCTCCACCGCGCCCGCGGCGCCGAGCAGGTGCCCGATGGCGGATTTGGTGGACGACATCGAGATGCGCGCGGCGGCGTTGCCGACCAGGCGCTGCACCGCATTCAGCTCGATCTCGTCGCCGAGCGGCGTCGAGGTGCCGTGCGCGTTGATGTAGTCGATCTCCGAGGCGGAGAGCCCGGCCCGCTTCAGCGCCATCGCCATACAGCGATAGGCGCCGTCGCCGTCCTCGGCAGGCGCCGTGATGTGGTGGGCGTCGCCGGACAGGCCGTAGCCGATGATTTCGCCATAGATGCGGGCGCCGCGCTCCAGCGCATGTTCCAGCGCCTCCACCACCACCACGCCGGCGCCCTCGCCGATGACGAAGCCGTCGCGGTCGCGGTCATAGGGGCGCGAGGCGCGCTCCGGGGTGTCGTTGAAGCCGGTGGAAAGCGCCCGGCAGGCACAGAAGCCGGCAACGCCCAGCCGGGTGACCGGCGATTCGGTGCCGCCGGCCACCATGACGTCGGCATCGCCGAACGCGATCAGCCGCGCTGCATCGCCGATGGCGTGCGAGCCGGTGGAGCAGGCGGTGACCACGGCGTGGTTCGGGCCCTTAAGCCCGTGCTTGATGGAGACGTAGCCGCCGGCCAGATTGATCAGCCGGCCGGGAATGAAGAACGGAGAAATGCGCCGCGGGCCGCGCTGTTCCAGCAGCAGCGCCGCCTCCGCAATGCCGTTCAGCCCGCCGATGCCGGAGCCGATCATCACGCCGGAGGCGACCTGATCTTCATAGCTTTCCGGGTGCCAGCCGGCATCGTCCAGCGCCTGCGTCGCCGCCGCCATCCCGTAGAGGATGAAGTCGTCGACCTTGCGCTGCTCCTTCGGCTCCATCCAGGCGTCCGGATCGAAGCTGCCCTCGCTGCCGTCGCCGCGCGGCACGGTGCAGGCGATGCGGGCCGGCATATCGTCGACCCGGAAGGTTTCGATGCGGCGCGCACCACTTTCGCCGGCGAGAATACGCCGCCAGGTGGTTTCGACGCCGCAACCGAGCGGCGTCACCATGCCGAGGCCGGTGACGACGACGCGCCTCATAGAACTCTCCGGGATTTCACTGTGGCCGAACCGCGCCGCGGCCGGCCGGAAGCCGTCAGCTGGCGGCGTTCTTTTCCAGGAACTTGATGGCGTCGCCGACCGTGAGAATGGTCTCGGCGGCGTCGTCGGGAATCTCGCAATTGAAGGCTTCTTCGAACGCCATCACCAGTTCAACGGTGTCGAGGCTGTCCGCGCCGAGATCGTCGATGAAGCTCGCAGTCTCCGTGACCTTGTCGGGCTCTACGCCCAGATGCTCGGCCACGATCTTCTTCACCCGCTCGGCAATGTCGCTCATCGGTTCACCCTCGTCCGTTCCGGAGGTTAGTGTCAGTGTTCATTAGGCTCCGGCGCGCCGTTAAGGCCCACCGGGCGACCCGTTTCCTGCCCCGTTTCAGGTGTGCGGAGCGCCGTGGCAAACAGGCTGCCGAGGCGTCCAGCCCTCCGGGCCGAGCGGGTCGTTACCATACTTCATTCGGCAAGACCAGCGGCTGGGGTTGCCCCCGCGACCGCCGGAAATGCTTGACTTTCCTCAGCCGCGCGGGCCCCTGACCGCGCGGCTGACCGTGCCTTCAGATCATCGCCATACCGCCATTTACGTGCAATGTCTGCCCGGTGACATAGGCGGCCTCCGCGGAGGCGAGATAGACCACTGCGCTCGCCACATCCAGCGGCGTGCCCAGCCGGCCGGCGGGAACAGCGGTGAGGATAGCGTCTTTCTGCTTGTCGTTCAGCACATCCGTCATCGGCGTGGCGATGAAGCCGGGAGCGACGCAGTTCACCGTCACGCCCCGCGCCGCCACTTCCTTGGCCAGCGCCTTGGACATGCCGATCAGGCCGGCCTTGGCGGCGGCATAATTGCCCTGGCCGGCATTGCCGGTGACCCCGACCACCGAGGTGATGCCGATGATTCGCCCGGTGCGCCGGCGCATCATCGACTTGGCCGCCGCCCGCGTCAGCCGGAAGCCGGCGGTGAGGTTCACGGCGATCACCGTGTCCCAGTCCTCGTCCTTCAGGCGGATGAAAAGCGCGTCGCGGGTGATGCCGGCATTGTTGACCAGAATATCCAGCGCGCCGAACGCCTCCTCGGCCTGCGGTACCAGCTTTTCCACCTCGTCGGGGGAGGACAGGTCGCACGGCAGCACGTAGGCGCGGCTGCCGAGCTCGGCCGCCAAAGCCTCCAGCACCTCGCGGCGGGTGCCGGACAGGCCGACGGTGGCGCCGCGCTCATGCAGCGCGCGGGCAATGGCGCCGCCGAGGCCGCCGGTGGCTCCGGTGACGAGCGCTGTCTTGCCGGTGAGATCGAACATGGGAACTCCGAAGGTTCAGGCGGCCGGCGCGCGGGCCAGCGCCACGAAGGCGGCGATGTCGGCGGGCCCGCCGACATGCACGGTGGTCACCTCGCGAGCGATCCGCTTGACCAGGCCGCCCAGCACCTTGCCGGAGCCGACCTCGACCATGCGGCTCACCCCGGCGCGGGCCATGAAGGCAACCGATTCGCGCCAGCGCACCGTGCCGGTGACCTGACGGACCAGAAGATCGCGAATCGCGTCGGGCGCCGTCACCGGGGCGGCGGTGACGTTGGCCACCAGCGGCACCGCCGGCGCGGCCAGGTTCACCTGCGCCAGCGCGGCCTGCATCGCCTCGGCGGCGGCGCCGATCATGCGGCAATGAAACGGCGCCGACACCGGCAGCAGGATGGCGCGCATGGCGCCCTCGCGCTTGGCGATCTCCACCGCCCGGCGCACCGCGCCGGCGGCGCCGGAGACCACCACCTGGCCGGGGGCGTTGTCGTTGGCGACATCGCACGCCTCGCCCGCGGAGGCCTCCTGCGCCAGCGC
The DNA here is from genome assembly GCA_041287585.1 of Xanthobacteraceae bacterium. GTDB lineage: Bacteria > Pseudomonadota > Alphaproteobacteria > Rhizobiales > Xanthobacteraceae > Ancylobacter. Next base: position 494 of record JBGGNI010000045.1, on the reverse strand, counting down.
GGCGACCTTCTCGTAGTCGAGCCCGAGAATCGCTGCCATCGCCCCCTCGCCCACCGGCACCGCGGCCTGCATGGCGGCGCCGCGCAGGCGCAGCAGCCGGGCAGCGTCGGCGATGGAGAAGCTGCCGACCGCCGCCAGCGCGGAATATTCGCCCAGCGAATGGCCGGCGACGAACGCGGCGTCGCGCGCCAGCACCAGGCCGGCCTCCTGCTCCAGCACGCGCACGGCGGCGAGCGAGGCGGCCATCAGCGCCGGCTGGGCGTTGGCGGTCAGGGTCAGCGCGTCGAGCGGGCCGTTCCAGGCAAGGTCGGACAGCGCCTCGCCGAGCGCGGCGTCCACCTCTTCGAACACGGCGCGGGCGGCGGGAAAGGTTTCGGCCAGCGCCTTGCCCATGCCGACGGCCTGGCTGCCCTGTCCGGGGAAAATAAAGGCGGTGCTCATCGGCGGCGTTTCCGAAGTTTTAAGTCTTATCGGGTTCGGGGAGGAACACCGAG
>JBGGNI010000044.1:0-4519 GCA_041287585.1 Xanthobacteraceae bacterium | reverse complement strand
TTCGGGTTGATGCGGATGAGCTTGATGCCCGGCGGCACGCGGAACGGCACGGCCGGACGGTCGGCGATGGCCACCTTGAGGAAGTCGCGCACCACGGGCGCCGCGATCAGGCCGCCGGTGTTGCCCTTGCCCATCGGCTTGGGCTGATCGAAGCCGAGATAGACGCCCACGGCGATGTCGGGGGTGAAGCCGATGAACCAGGCATCCTTCTCGTCATTGGTGGTGCCGGTCTTGCCGGCGATCGGCTTGCCGATTTCCTTCAGCGCCGTGCCGGTGCCGCGCTGCACCACGCCTTCCATCATCGCGGTGATCTGGTAGGCGGTCATCGGGTCGAGCACCTGCTCGCGGCGGTCGAGCAGCGTGGGCTCGTTCTGGTTCGCCCATTTGTCGGCATCGCAACCGCGGCATTCGCGCTCGTCGTGCTTGTAGATGGTCTTGCCGTAGCGGTCCTGGATGCGGTCGATCAGGGTCGGCTTGATGCGGCGACCGCCATTGGCGATCATCGAATAGCCGCTCACCATGCGCATCACGGTGGTCTCGCCGGCGCCCAGCGCCATGGACAGCACCGGCAGCAGATTGTCGTAGACGCCGAACTGCTTGGAATATTGCGCCACCGTCGGCATGCCGATGTCGTTGGCGAGCCGCACCGTCATGACGTTGCGCGACTGCTCGATGCCGAAGCGCAGCGTCTGCGGCCCATAGAACTTGCCGCTGTAGTTCTCCGGCCGCCAGGTCGCCTGGCCGGCCTGCACCAGTTCGAACGGCGCGTCCATGATGACGCTCGACGGCGTGTAGCCATTGTCGAGCGCAGCGGCATAGACGAACGGCTTGAACGAAGAGCCGGGCTGGCGCATCGCCTGGGTGGCGCGGTTGAACTGGCTCTCGTCGAACGAGAAGCCGCCGGCCAGCGCCAATACGCGCCCGGTCCAGGGGTCCATGGCGACCATCGCGCCTTCGATCTGCGGCTGCTGGCGCAGGCGCCACTGGCCGTCCTTGCCGGGAACGGCCTCGACATAGACCACGTCGCCGGCGTTCAGCACCTTGGAGACCTGCTTGCCGCCGCGCAGCGCCCATTTGGCACCGTCCAGCGTCACCAGCCCCACCGCCCGCTCGGTGCTCAGTTCGCCCGAGCGGTCCCGCTGCGGCTGCAGGCCGATCTTGGCGCTGTCATTGCCGGATTCCAGCACCACGGCGAGCCGCCAGGGGATATCGGTGAAGGTTCGCACATCGGCGAGCCGGGCACCCCAGTCGCCGGAGGTTTCGATCCGCGTCACCGGCCCGCGCCAGCCGCGCTGCTCGTCGAATTTGGTCAGCCCGTCGAGCAGCGCCTTCTTGGCGATCACCTGCAGCTTTGGATTCAGTGTGGTGCGCACCGAAAGGCCGCCGCCATAGAGCTTGTCCTCGCCATAGCGCTCGAAAATCTCGCGGCGCACCTCCTCGGCGAAATACTCGGCGGAGAAGATGTGCGCGCCGGTCGGGCGCACCGTCACCGCCAGGTCCTGCTGCTTGGCTTCTTCGGCCTGGGCCTGGGTGATGAAGCCGTTCTCGGCCATGCGGTCGATCACCCAGTTCCGGCGCTCAAGCGCGGCATCGCGCCGGCGGAACGGGTGGTAGTTGTTGGGGCCCTTCGGCAGGGCTGCCAGATAGGCCGCCTCCGCAATGTTCAACTCGTTGACCGACTTGTCGAAATACAGCAGCGAGGCGGCCGCCACGCCATAGGAGCCGATGCCGAGATAAATCTCGTTCAGATAGAGTTCCAGAATGCGCTGCTTGGAATAGGCGCGCTCGATGCGCAGCGCCAGCAGCGCTTCCTTGATCTTGCGGTCGATCGAGACCTCGTTGGTCAGAAGGAAGTTCTTCGCCACCTGCTGGGTGATGGTCGAGGCGCCCTGCGGGCGGCGGCCGGAGCCGTAATTCTGGAAATAGGCGTAGGCGGCGCGGCCGATGCCGGTGACATCGATGCCGCCATGCTCATAGAAATTCTTGTCCTCGGCTGAGAGGAAGGCGTCGATCACCATGGGCGGAATGGTCTGGATCGGCTGATAGAGCCGGCGCTCCTTGGCATATTCGGCCAGCAGCGAGCCGTCGGTGGCGTGGATGCGCGTCATCACCGGCGGTTCGTAATTCTGCAGCTGGGAGTAGTCCGGCAGGTCCTGCGAGAACTTCCAGATGAAATAGCTCGCGCCCGCGCCGGCGATCACGAACAGGATCGTGCCGAGCGCGAACAGGAAACCGAAAAATCTCAGCAGCAGCCGCATGCCGCCCCACCCCATACTGCGTGGCAGGGGCGCGTAAAGCCGCGATTCCCTGACGTCCTAGCCTGCCGCCGTCCCGCCGCCCGTGTGGCGGCGAACTATGGCCGTATCGCGGCCGGCTGCACGGCGACGGGTCCGGACATCGCCTCGGCGGCGGTCACGGGCCGCCGGGCGGCGTCGCCCTTCACCGGCTTCAGCGTGGTGAAATAGGCGTCGATCGCTTCGACCATGGCCTCGGTGACCTTAGACCTCCACGCCGCCGATGTCATGAGTTCCAGATCCTTGCGGCTGGAGAGGTAGCCGAGTTCGAACAGCACTGAGGGCACGTCCGGCGCCCGCAGCACCTTGAAGCCCGCCGACTTCAATGGCGATTTGTGCATGCGGGCGGCGCTCGACACCTGCCCGGCCAGGGTCCGGGCGAACTGGGCGGAGAAATTGCGCGTCTCGCGCTGGGCGAGGTCGAACAATATATCAGCAACGTCCGTCGGTTCTTCGGAAAGATTAAGGCCGGATATGAGGTCGGCCTTGTTCTCGTCGTCGGCGAGCCGCTGCGCTTCGGCGTCCGAGGCATGGTCGGCCAGCGTGTAGATGGTGGCGCCGCGCACATCGGTGTCGCGGCCGGACAGCGAATCGGCATGCAGCGAGATGAACAGTTCGGCATGGCGGTCGCGGGCGATGCGCACACGCTCGCCCAGCGGCACGAAGCTGTCATCCTCGCGCGTCAGCGCGGTCTGGTAGCGGCCGGTTGCCGCCAGCCGGTCGCGCAGTTCGCGGGCGATGCCGAGCACCACCACCTTTTCGGTGATGCCGGCCGCGGAGTTCACCGCACCGGAATCGACGCCGCCATGGCCGGGATCGATCACGATCATCGGGCGCGGGTCGGTCGCCGCTGCGTGGCGGGCTGCGGGCGGTACGGCCGCGACGGGGTCCGGCCGGCGCACCGGCACGGAGGCCGATTTCAGGAAGGTCGCCCGGTCGGTGCGCACCAGATCGATCACCAGGCGCGCCGGCTGGTCGTCGATCGGCTCCAGCACGAAGGCGCGGTCGATGGCGACGGGGGCGTTGGCATCGATCACCAGCCGGCCGCGGCGGGGCGCGAACAGGCCGAAGCGATAGGCGCTGACCAGGCCCCGCCCCTCCTGCCCGGTCGCCGCCGGCAGGCTGAAGGCGATGTCGGGGATGTCCACCACCACGCGATAGGGATCGGCCAAAGTGAAGGCGTCGAGCGTGACGACGCGGGAGAGGTCGACCACCAGGCGGGTACGCTCGCCGTCCCCCACCAGGCGGGCATCGGTCGCCACCGCCGGCACCGGTTCGCCCGCAGGTGCGGGAACGGCGGCCAGCGTCAGCAGCGCCGCAAGCATCAATGCACGCCATCGCATTGTCGCCTCCGTCTCGTTCGCGCCACGACCGCCCCGTCATATCGGAATAGACGGGTCGGGTTAACCACCTGTTGACGGCTGATTCGCGCTCGGCCGGGCAGCGTTGCAGCCGGGCCACGCCGGGCAGTGCGTGGCCGCAGACGCGCCTTGCCAAATCCACACGCATGCCGCTATTAAGGGCATGCATATGGTTCGCATTCCGGGTTGCTCTTCAGGGTTGTCCGGCTCACGCGGTCCCGATGGCGCGGACCCGATACCAGCAATGGCCTAAGGTCCGACCTCGTCACGCTTATCCTCTCGCGGTTTTTTCTCTGCGGAGCGTGACGGCGTGAAGCGCGGCACGTTTTCAGCCGCCGCCGATTGGTGACCGTCTCGCCGACATCGCTCCCAGGCGCTTCCCGTCGCCCCGGCGACGTGCCTGCCTATGCCGCAGGCCGGACTCGTGACGTCGCGGCCTCCATGTTTGGTCGAGGGACGGACGGCAGACCACGATGGCGCACCGACATGCAGCCAGACGCAGCAGACGAGGCCGGCGGACTTCGGCCGGCTGTCTGCGCACGGCTGTCTCGGCGCCGCTGCGCTCCGTTTTCGGGCGCCTGCCTCCCCCTCACCCGTTTTCGATCACCGCTTATGGGCATTCACGCCGCGCTCCAGCCCCTTTGGCGGGGCCGCCGCCGCTGTGCCCGCATATGAGAGTTCCATGGCAAACAAGATGCTTATCGACGCCACACACCCGGAAGAGACCCGGGTGGTGGTGGTGCGCGGCAGCCGGGTCGAGGAGTTCGACTTCGAGGCCGCCAACCGCAAGCCGCTGCGCGGCAACATCTATCTCGCCAAGGTCACGCGCGTAGAGCCTTCGCTCCAGGCCGCCTTCATCGAATA
>JBGGNI010000043.1:0-4794 GCA_041287585.1 Xanthobacteraceae bacterium | reverse complement strand
TCCTCTTCAATTCGATTGTTGCTCAGGGCCGAAACTGCTCGTCGCGTCAGGTCCGAGTGCTCCCGATCACTAGCCCTGGAAGCCGCCGCCTTTCAGGAACTCCGCCTCTTCCGAGGTCGTGACGCGGCCAACCATGGGGTTACGGTGCGGGAAACGGCCGAAGCGCCGAATGATGTCGCGGTGCCCACGGGCGTGATCGAGCCATGGCTGGCCGAGCTGCCCGTTCAACGCGACCGAGATATTCTGGTCGGCAATGTCTTCCGAATGGGCGAAGGGCAGGCAGAAGAACAACCGCAGACCTTGATCGACCCACTCCATATGTCCGGCGTCCAAAGCCTGTCGCGCATAGAGGCGCGCCAAGGGATCGGTCGCGTACATGCGCGCTGTGTCGCGGAAGGCATTGCGCGGGAACTGATCGGTCAGGATCAGAAGAGCCAGCGCGCCTTCTGGCGAGGCGATCCAGCCGTCATGCTCGCGCGCCGCGACCTCCATATGCAGGTCGAGAAACCGCTCGCGGAAAACGCGGTCGAACTCCGGATCCTTGTCGAACCACCGCCCCTGCTCGCCGGCCTCCCGCCAGAACGCAAGGACGGTCGTGCCCGGCGTGACGATGTTGGGATCCTTTATGCTGCGCCACGCGATCACGACGACGCTCTCGGTGCTGCGGGCACGTCTTTGCGCGGTGTGTTGCCATGGATGAGATCGCGACCGGCGTAGATGCCGTCGGTTGTCTCGAGGGCGAAGCGCTCGGCGTCGCGTCGACGAACGTCCTCCATCACGCGGATACGTTCCTCTTCAGCCACATCCATCAGTTCAAGCGCCTTCTGGCCGAGGGCCAACGCCGACTCGAAGGTCTCGCGGATCTGGAATTCCACGCCTGCATGGATCAGTTCGATGGCATGCTCGCGGTCGAAGGAGCGCGCCAGCACCGGAACCAGCGGGAACTCCGCCTTGACCAACTCGGCGACCTTCAGGCTCGCCTCGCGGTCGTTGACGGCGATGACGATGAGGCGGGCGTCGTGGGCGCCGGCAGCATGAAGGATGTCGAGGCGCGCTCCGTCGCCAAAATAGACCTTGAACCCGAAAACCTGCGCATCGCGGATGGCGTCCGTGTCGGTCTCGATGATCGAGATCGAGCAGCCATTGGCCAGCAGAGGCTGGCTGGCAATCTGGCCGAAGCGACCGAAACCGATCAGCAGTACGCTGGCCGAAAGATTCTCTGCCGCCTCGACCCCTTCCATCGATGGTGCGGGCTTGGGCATCAACCGGTCGTGCAGGATGATTATGAGCGGGGTGAGCCCCATGGAGACGATGATGGTCGCCGTCAGGATGGCGTTGGCTTCGCCGTCGATAATGCCGACCGCTGCGGCCGCAGCGTAGAGCACGAAGGCAAACTCGCCGCCCTGCGCCATCAGCACGGCGCGTTCGATCGCCTCGCGGTTGCCCGCGCGGAACAGCCGGGCGACGGCATAGATGCCAATGGTTTTCAGCACCATGTAGGCGATGACGGCAATGAGGATCAGCCGCCAGTTGGCGGCGATGACCGCAAGATCGAGCGACATGCCGACACCGAGGAAGAACAGCCCGAGCAGGATGCCGCGAAATGGCTCGACATCGGCTTCGAGCTGGTGACGGAACGAGGATTCCGACAGGAGAACACCGGCGAGGAAGGCGCCAATCGCCATAGACAAGCCGCCAAGCTGCATGGCGAGCGCCGCACCCAGTACGACGAACAGCGCTGCGGCCGTCATCACCTCGCGCGCCTTGGCCTTGCCGAGAATACGGAACAGCGGGTCGAGCAAATAGCGGCCGGCGAGGATCAAGCCGAGGATAGAGGCAAGACCGACGGCGACGCCGGTCAGCCGACCGGTGAGCGTGGCGTTTTCTCCGCCGGGCGCGAGGAACGCGACGAGTGCCAGCAGCGGCACGATGGCCAGGTCCTCGAACAGCAGGATCGCGACGATCCGCCGGCCTTTCGGCAGTCCCATCGCCCGGCGCTCCTCAAGCATCTGCATGACGATGGCGGTGGAGGTCAGCACGAAGCCGGTGCCGGCGACAAAGCTCTGCGCCACGGGGTAGCCGAGGGCGAGGCCGACACAGGTGAGCAGGCCGATGCAGACGCCGACCTGAACCAGACCGAGTCCGAAGATTTCTCCACGCATCGACCAGAGCCGCGAAGGCTGCATCTCCAGACCGATGATGAACAGGAACATGACGACGCCGAGTTCAGCAACGTGCAGGATGGCTTGCGTATCGGAAAACAGACCGATGCCGAACGGGCCGATGGCCAGGCCTGCTGCCAGATAGCCGAGCACCGAGCCGAGGCCGAGCCGCTTGAACAGCGGCACGGCGATGACCGCCGCGCCGAGCAACACGACGACCGGAATGAGATTGAAGCCGCCATGGGAGGCGGCCTCGGCGGCGTGGGAAACGGTCTCGGCGGCCATCTTGTCAGCCTTTCGCCAGCTGCCAGGCGAAGATGGCGGCGAGCGCCGCCGGCACGGCGAAGACGACGAGCAGGATCGGAAGTTCCTGCGCGACCGTATAACCCGCCCTGGTCACGCCGACCCACATGTTGACGAGTGCCACGGCAAGCCAGACAGGGACGAAGGCCTTCGTCGCTGTTGCAATCCCGGCGACATCGCCGCCCCAGAGTTTCCCGAACAGGGCGAACACGCCCAGCAGGACAACTCCCCCAATTATGACAAGCAACATGTGCATGAACGCGCGCCCTGTTTCTGCGAGTTCGGCGGCGCCACCCATGAGGGCGGGCCGCCGCTGCAGACCTTACTTGGTGGTGTAGCCACCGTTGACGAGAATGGTCTGGCCGGTCATCCACCAGCCGTCCGAGACCATGAAGCGGATATAGGGGACGATATCCTCGATGTCGGTCAGGCCGGTCTTGGAGAAGTTCGACAGCGCCGCAGCGGTCTTGTGATAGGCGACCGCGTCTTCACCCTCGGCAGGATAGAAGAAGGGCGTATCCATCGGGCCTGGACCGATCGCCGTCACGGAGATGCCGCGCTCGCCGAATTCTTTTGAGGCCGCGCGCGTAAAGTGCTCCACCGGCGCCTTGGTGCCGGCATAGGCTGCGTAGAAGGGCGTGAACGCGCCGAGCAGCGAGGTGACGAGCGTCACCAGCTTGCCGTTGTCGTTGAGGTGCTTGCCGGCTTCCTTGATGAAGAAGAAGGCCGTCTTTGAATTGACCGCGGTCATCTCGTCGTACTCGGCTTCCGAGACCTCGACCATCGGCTTCTTCAGCACCTTGCCGACGGTATTGATGGCGATGTCGATCCCGCCCATCGCTGCCTTCGCCTCAGCGAACAGCTTCTCCACCGCGCCCGCCGTGGTGAGATCGCCCTGGAAAGCGAAGGCGTCCGCGCCAGCCGCCTTGATCGCGGCCACGGTCTCGTCGGCGGCCGGCTTGGTGGCGCTGGTATTGTAGTGCACGGCGACTGCTTTGGCGCCCTGTGCGGCGAGATCGCGGGCGATCAGTCCGCCGAGGTTCTTCGCGCCGCCGGCGATGAGAACGGTTTTTCCCTTGATGCTGTGATCGGTCATTGGCGTGGCCTCCTTCGCTTGCCGGCGGCCACCCGAACGGCCGCTTCCTGCACCGCACCATATCGTCTATATTTTTTTTATAAAGCCGCCAATTCTGACATTACCTGTCAGAAATATCGACCAATAAGCGAGAATAAGCGCCCTTGGACCGTATCGATCTCTTTCGCACCTTCACCCGCGTCGTCGAATGCGCGAGCTTCACCCGTGCCGCCGACACGCTTGGAATGCCGCGCTCATCGGTGTCAGCGGCAGTGATCGAGCTCGAAGCGCGGGTCGGCGCTCGCCTGCTGCATCGCACCACTCGAAAGGTCTCCCCGACCCAGGACGGCGCCGCCTTCTACGAGCGCTGCCTGCGGCTGATCGCCGATGTCGAGGAAACCGAGGGCCTGTTCCGGCAGACTTCGGTCGGGCCGAGCGGAAGCCTCAGGATCGACGTGCCTGGCCGGATCGGGCGTCTCATCATCGCGCCGGCCCTGCCAGCATTCCTCGCCCGGCATCCTCAGCTCGACATCGAGTTGCGCGTCACCGACCGGGCGGTGAACCTTGTCGAGGAGAGCGTTGACTGCGTGCTGCGGGTCGGACCGCTCGGTGATTCCGGTCTCATCGCCCGCAAGATCGGCGACCTGCCGCTGATCAATGTCGCAAGCCTCGGCTATCTCTCCCACTACGGCACACCGGGCGCGCCGGACGATCTTGGGGTGCACCTTGCTGTCAACTATGCCTCGCCCTCAACCGGTCGCGTCGAGGATTGGGAGTGGGTCGAGGATGGCGAGATGCGCACGCGACCCATGCGCAGCCGCGTCACCGTCAACAGCGCCGAGGCCTATATCGCCTGCTGCCTTGCGGGCCTCGGGCTGATCCAGATCCCTGCTTATGACGTGAAGAGCCATCTCAAGGCGGGCGAACTGGTTGAGGTGATGCCCGTTCACCGGGCGGCGCCTATGCCGATGACGCTGCTCTATCCGCACCGTCAGCATTTATCTCGGAGGCTTCAGGTCTTTGCGGATTGGCTGGAGCAACTCCTGAAACGGGAAATTCTGTAGGCAATGGCAGGCTGCCAAGTCGCCTTGCTGCGGTGTGTATCAGCAGGCAGAGGAGAACCATCCTCGCGCAGGACAAGACGCCTCGGCCTGGTTCTTCCTGCTGCTGGTCGGCATCGGCGTGCTGCTCGCCAGCGTGCCCTTCGTGCTGCTCGGCGGGGGATCGCGCCGCAGCCTTCCTGCATAGCCTGTC
>JBGGNI010000042.1:0-9593 GCA_041287585.1 Xanthobacteraceae bacterium | reverse complement strand
ATGTAGAGCTCCATCACCCCCTTGCGCAGCTGCTTCAGCCGCTCGGTCTGGGTGTGCACCTTCATGCCAGCCGCCACCGGCGTGGTGCAGGAGGCGGGCGTGCCGGCCCGGCCTTCGATCTCGATCAGGCAGAGGCGGCAGGAGCCGAAGGCGTCCAGCATGTCGGTGGCGCAGAGCTTGGGAATCTCGGTTCCCATCTCCATCGCCGCGCGCATCACCGAGGTGCCCTCGGCGACCGTCACGTCCATGCCGTCAATGGTGAGCGTCACCATCCGGTCGGTCTTCGGCGCGGGCGTGCCGTAATCGATCTCGTGGATCAGGGACATGACGCGTCCTCCTATTCGGCGGCTTCGAGGCGGCGCGGCGTCGCACCGAAATCCTCGGGGAAATGGGTCAGGGCGCTGAGCACCGGATAGGGAGTGAAACCCCCGAGCGCGCAAAGAGATCCCAGCTTCATGGTCTGGCACAGGTCGGTGAGCACGGCGAGATTGGCCTCGCGCCGCTCATTGGCCCGTATGCGGTCGATGACTTCGACGCCGCGGGTGGAGCCGATGCGGCAGGGCGTGCACTTGCCGCAGCTTTCCACCGAGCAGAATTCCATGGCGAAGCGGGCCATTTTCAGCATGTCGGCGCCCTCGTCGAACACCACGATGCCGCCATGGCCGATCAGCGCGTCCTTGGCGGCGAAGGCCTCGTAGTCGAACGGGGTGTCGAACTGCCAGGTCGGCAGATAGGCGCCGAGCGGACCGCCGACCTGCGCCGCCTTGACCGGACGGCCGGTGGCGGTGCCGCCGCCGATGTCGTTGATCAATTCGCCGAGAGAAATGCCGAAGGCGGTCTCGAACAGGCCGCCATGGCGCACATTGCCGGCGATCTGGATCGGCATGGTGCCGCGCGAGCGCCCCATGCCGAAATTGGCGTACTTCTCGGCGCCGTCGGCCAATATGTGCGGCACGGCGGTGAGCGAGAGCACGTTGTTGATCACGGTCGGCTTCTGGAACAGGCCCTTGTGCGCCGGCAGCGGGGGCTTCGCCCGCACCACGCCGCGCTTGCCTTCCAGGCTGTCCAGCAGCGCGGTTTCCTCGCCGCACACATAGGCGCCGGCGCCGGTCCGCACTTCCATGTCGAAGCTGAAGGGCGAGCCCAGCACATTGGCGCCCAGCAGGCCGGCGGCGCGGGCCAGCCGGACCGCCTCCTCCATCGCCGCGATGGCGTGCGGGTATTCCGAGCGGGTGTAGACATAGCCCTTGGTGGCGCCCACCGCGACGCCGGCGATGGTCATGCCCTCGATGAGCTGGAAGGGGTCGCCTTCCATGATCATGCGGTCGGCGAAGGTGCCGCTGTCGCCCTCGTCGGCGTTGCAGACGATGTACTTCTGGTCGCCGAATTTTGGGTCGCCTTTCGCGTCCGCCACCGTCTTCCACTTGATGGCGGTGGGGAAGCCGGCGCCGCCGCGGCCGCGCAGGCCGGATTTCTTGACTTCCTCGATGATCCCGGCGGAACCGAGCGCGATGGCGCGCTCCAGGCCCTTATAGCCGCCATGGCTGCGGTAATCGTCCAGCGAGGCCGGATCGATGATGCCGCAGCGGGCGAAGGTGAGCCGGGTCTGCCGGGCAAGAAAGGGGTGCTCCTCCGGCTTGCCGATGCGCAGCGTGTGGTCGCCGCCTTCCAGGAAACCGGCGGCGAACAGGCCCTCGACATCGTCTTCCGACACCGGGCCATAGGCGATGCGGCCGGCGCTGGTGACCACCTCGATCATCGGCTCCAGCCACAGCATGCCCCGCGAGCCGTTGCGCACGATCTCGACCGGGGCGTTGCGGCTGAGCGCGGCCGCGCCGATGGCGGCGGCCACCTCGTCGGCGCCACAGGCGACCGCGGCGGCGTCGATGGGAACGTAAATGCGCGTGCTCATGCCTGCGCCTCCGCGATGAGGGCGTCGAGCCGGCGTTCGGTGAGGCGGCCGACGATGCGCCCGTCCAGCATGGCGGACGGCGCGGTGGCGCACAGGCCGAGGCAGTAGATCGGCTCGACGGTCACCCGGCCGTCCGCCGTGGTCTCGCCGAGCTGGCACCCCAGCCGGTGCTCGGCATGCGCGGCCAGCGCGTCGCCGCCAGCGGCCTGGCAGGCCTCGGCGCGGCACAGCTTCAGCACATGGCGACCGGCCGGCTCGTGCCGGAAATCATGATAGAAGGTGACCACGCCGTGCACTTCCGCACGCGAAACGTTCAATGTCTGCGCCAACATGGGCACCGCCGCGTCCGGCACATGGCCGAACGTCTCCTGCAAGGCGTGCAGCATCGGCAACAGCGGCCCTTCCAGATGGGCATGCTCGTCGATCACGATGCGGGCGCGGGGCTCGCTCCAGGGCTCGTAGCTCGGCATTTCTCCCGCACCTTATGTTTTTTAGCGTTTCCAAGGCGAACCATGAGCGCATGCGAAACCGAAATCAATTCAAGTGTTTCGTCTCTCGATAGAAGAATTCTATCAAGCACGGCGCACCGATGCCCTCTTCATGTTCTCACAATGTTCTTGACGGTATCCGGCGGACGCGGCACGCTGGGATTGTCCGGCAACATGGGAGCGCCGCATGGTTCAGCGCGTGGCGACGGTGGCGTTCCAGGGCGTTGAGGCGCGCCCGGTGGACGTTCAGGTGCAGGTGGCGCCGGGCCTGCCGGCGTTCAATCTGGTCGGGCTGGCCGACAAGGCGGTCACCGAGGCGAAGGAGCGGGTGCGCGCCGCGCTCACCGCCTCCGGCCTTGCCTTGCCGGCCAAGCGCATCACCGTCAATCTCGCTCCCGCCGACATGCCCAAGGAAGGCAGCCATTACGATCTGCCGATCGCGCTCGGCCTGATGGCCGCCATCGGCGCGCTGCCGGCGGACGCGCTGGAAGGTTTCACCGTGCTCGGCGAACTGGCGCTGGACGGCCAGATCGCCGCCGTGGCCGGGGTGCTGCCGGCCGCGATCGGCGCCCATGCCCGCGGCCACGGGCTGATCTGCCCGGCCGCCTGCGGCCCGGAAGCGGCGTGGGCGGGCGCGGATCTCGACGTGCTGGCGCCGCGCTCGCTGCTCCAGCTGGTCAATCATTTCGCCGGCCGGCAGAGCCTGTCGCGCCCGGCGCCGCGGCTTGCCGAAGCGGAGGCGACGCTGCCGGACCTCGCCGACGTCCGCGGCCAGGAAACCGCCCGGCGGGCGCTGGAGGTGGCGGCGGCCGGCGGTCACAATCTGTTGTTCGTCGGCCCGCCGGGCGCCGGCAAGTCGATGCTGGCGCAGCGGCTGCCCTCGCTGCTGCCGCCGCTGGCGCCGGCCGAGCTGCTGGAGGTCGCCATGCTGGCCTCGGTGGCCGGCACGCTGCAGGGCGGCGCGCTCACCGGCCGCCGGCCGTTCCGGGCGCCGCACCATTCCGCCAGCATGGCGGCGATGGTCGGCGGCGGGTTGCGGGCGCGGCCGGGCGAGGTCTCATTGGCGCATCGCGGCGTGCTGTTCCTGGATGAGCTGCCGGAGTTCCAGCCGGCGGTGCTGGATTCGCTGCGCCAGCCGCTGGAAGGCGGCGAGGCGGTGATCGCCCGCGCCAATCACCGCGTCGCCTATCCGGCTCGCTTCCAATTGGTGGCGGCGATGAATCCGTGCCGCTGCGGACGCGCCGGCGAGCCGGGCTTCGCCTGCCGGCGCGGGCCGCGCTGCGCGGCGGACTACCAGGCCCGGCTGTCCGGCCCGTTTCTCGACCGCATCGACCTGCATCTGGAGGTGCCGGCGGTCGCCGCCATCGATCTGGTGCGCCCGGCGCCGGCCGAGCCGAGCCGCATTGTCGCCGTGCGGGTGGCACGGGCGCGCCGGCGGCAGATCGAGCGCTTCGCCGCGCTCGGCCGGCCGGACCTCTCCACCAATGCGCAGGCCGCCGGGCCGCTGCTGGACACCATCGCCGCGCCCGACCGCGCCGGCCTCGCACTGCTGGCGGAGGCGGCGCGGCGCATGAACCTGTCCGCCCGCGGCTATCACCGGGTGATGCGGGTGGCCCGCACCTTGGCGGACCTCGCCGGGGCCGAGACGGTGGGCCACGACCACCTCGCCGAAGCGCTGGCCTATCGCCCGGCTTCGGAGCGCTCCGCCATGGCGGCGTGAAAGGCGGTACAGCCGCTCAGGCCGATGCCGGCACCCCCGGCCGCCAGGCGATCACGCCCTCCGTGCGCGCCCGCACCTCGGGCGAGGCGAGGCAGGTCGCGACCGCCTCATAGCCGGGTGCGCCGGGATAGGGCAGCACGCGGGTCGGCGGGCTGTGATTGGCCGGGCACAGGATGATCGCCTCGTCCGTGCCGACCGCCGCCAGGTCCAGGATCGCGCAGGACCGCGTGAGCAGAAACAGCGCACGCCTGCCGGGCGCGCGGCGGCGCAGATGCGCGATCAGCGCCTGCTGGGTGGCACGGTTCAGCCCCTGCTCCACCATGTCCACCACCAGGGCCGCCGGCCCCTCGGATTCCAGCGCGGCGACCAGCGCGACCAGATCGTCCGACGCCGCGGCACCGTCATCGACCAGCCCCAGCACGGTCCGCTCGACCCGCGACCGCAGCGCGGCGTCCATGCTCGTCCGCGCCGCGCCGTCGGCCGAACGGTCCAGGCCGAGGAAGGCGGCGCCCGGCAGCGCCTGCGCCAGACGCCGGGCCAGCCGGGTCTTGCCGCTGCCCAGCGGGCCGATAATGTAGTTCAGCGGTTTGATGTCGTGCAGCTCGAACCGCTCGCCGCCCCAGGGCCAGGGCAGATCGAAGGCGATCGCCGGCGGCTTCAAGGCAGCGACCTCGGGCGGCAGGCCCGCTTTCAGACTCGCGCGCAGGTCGCGCACCTTGCCGACCGCCGTCGCCAGATCGCGGATCCGGGCCTCCAAGCTCGCCTGGTGCCGGTGCAGAGCCGGCGCCAGATCCTGTGCCTCGCCGTCCAGAGCCCGCTTGATCTGCGCCAGGCCGAGGCCCAGCGCGCGCAAGGCGGCGATCTGCGCCGCCCGTGCCATGTCGGCCGGACCATAGGCCAGCCATCCCGCCGCCGTGCGTGCCGGCACGATGAGGCCGCGCTGCTCGTAGAGCCGCAGCGCCTTGACCGAGACCGCGAGCCGCCGCGCCGCTTCGGACGCGCTGAGGTACCGGGCGGAAGACATCGCGAATCACCTCGTTCCTCATGTGCAGGCCGCCTTTATCGGGGCGGCCCCAAGGTTCGGGTCAAGCGCTCGATATGTAGTTGACTAGGAAACTATATCGCGATAGTTTCCTAGTCAACACATGAGGCGCCGATGCCGACCGCTCCCCCTGTCTCCGATCTGTCCGACCATCTCGGCTATTGGCTGCGGGCGGTGTCCAACCATGTGTCGCATGCCTTCGCCCGCCGGCTGGCCGCCAAGGGCGTAACGGTTGCCGAATGGGCGGTCATGCGCACGCTCCACGGCCGGGAGCCGATGCCGCCGAGCCGGCTGGCCGAACGCATGGGCCTCAGCCGCGGCGCCGTCACCAAATTGGCCGATCGCCTCATCGGCAAGGCGCTGCTGGCGCGCACGCCCGATGCGGAGGATGGCCGCATGCATGCGCTCGCGCTCACTCCCGAGGGCGCGGCGCTGGTGCCCGAACTGGCACGGCTGGCCGACCGCAACGATGGCGAGGCCTTCGCCGCACTGAGCGCCGCCGAGCGCGGCAGCCTGGAGCAGATGCTGAAGCGCCTCGCCGCAGCGGCCCGCATCACCGCCGTTCCGCTCGACTGACCGCAACACAGGAACCGACCGATGGACCAACGCTTCGAGACGCTTGCCGCCACCTGCCTGAAGGGTGCCGAAGACGGCACAATGAGCTTCCCGCAGATCGTCGCCACGCTGATGGAGAACGGCTTCGAGAGCTATCTCGTCGATTTTCGCCGCGCGAGCGCGGTGTACTACCGGCCGGACGGCGACAGCGTCGCGCTGCCCGCCCACCCGGTCGCCACGCCGATCGCCGCCGCGCTCGACGGCGCCGCGCTGGCGGCCGCGATCGGCGAAGCACAGCGCCAGGTGCCGGGCTACAGCTATAGGGGCTTCTGCGAAAAATCCGCCGCCGCCGGCTGCGCCTTCTATCTGGTCTCGTTTTCCGGGCGCCGCGCGGTGTATTTCGGCCGCACCGGGCAGAGCCATGTCGAGCCGTTCCCGAACTGAGCCGCCTCGCACTTCCCTTGCGCACGGTGCATTGTCATACGCCCGTCCGGAAAGGATGATTCCGTCGCAAGCGCAGTCGGGCGCCACCGGCGCCTGCCGGGTGACGGGGAGCGAGGACCATGGAGCTTGGCACGGCCGCACATCCGCCCGCCGCGCACGGAGCGCAGGCTAGCGCCTTCGCGCCGCTGGCGCCGCACCTGCTGGGCCATATGTTCCGGCCCTTCCTGCACGGCACCTTGCAGCCCTCGCGGCTGATGCCGGCGCTGCGGGCCTATTCCGGCCTGCGGCACGGCGGGTTCGTACCGGCGGGCACGGCGGCCCCGCTCGGGCGCATCGGCGCGCTGGAAGTGCGGCTCGCCCGCAGTGCCGCCGACGTTCGCCGCGCCCAGAAGCTGCGCTTCAAGGTGTTCTATGAGGAAATGTCGGCGGTGCCCGGCGCCGCCGAGCGGCTGACCCGCCGCGACGTCGATGCCTTCGACGCCATTTGCGACCATCTGCTTGTGCTGGACCACGGCGCGCCGCGCACCGGGCTGGGCCGCCGCGAGCCCGCCGTGGTTGGTACCTACCGGCTGCTGCGCCAAGACGTGGCCGAGCGCCATGGCGGCTTCTACACCGCCGGCGAATTCGACATCGCCCCGCTCATTGCGCGCCATCCCGGCAAGCGTTTCCTGGAGCTCGGCCGCTCCTGCGTGCTGCCGGCCTACCGCACCAAGCGCACGGTGGAACTGCTGTGGCACGGCATCTGGGCCTATGTGCTGGCCCACCGTATCGACGTGCTGTTCGGCTGCGCCAGCCTGGAGGGCACCGATCCGGCGGCGCTGGCCCGGCCGCTCGGCTTTCTGCACCATTTTGCCCCGGCCGAGCCGGAATGGCAGGCCCGTGCGCTGCCGGGCCGCCTTTCCCGCATGGATGCGCTGAGCCGGGACGCGATCGATCCCAAGGCGGCGCTGGGCGAGCTGCCGCCGCTGATCAAGGGCTATTTGCGCATCGGCGCGCAGATCGGCGAGGGCGCCGTGGTGGACCGCCAGTTCGGCACCACGGACGTGCTGATCATCCTGCCGGTGTCACGCATCAGCCCGCGCTATGTCGGCCATTTCGGCGCCAATGCGGAACGCCACGCCGCCTGATCGGCGGCGATATCGGCCGCTTGCGCACCGCGGCGCACTTTCCCATATGATGGTCGTCGGGATGCCGCACAGGGTCCCGGCAAGCAAAGTCGCTTGAGCGAGGACTTTGGGACCATGTCGCGTATCCCCTTGCTATCAAGCCCGTTCCTGGTCGGTTTCGACGAGGTGGAGCGCACGCTCGACCGCATCGTCAAGGGATCGGACGGCTATCCGCCGTACAATATCGAGCGGATCGCCGCCCCCGGCCAGCCGGAGACGCTCCGCATCGCGCTCGCTGTCGCCGGTTTCACCCGCGACCAGCTCGATGTGACGCTGGAGGAGAAGGAACTGGTGATCCGCGGCCGCCAGGTCGAGGAACCGGGCCGGGTCTATCTCCATCGCGGCATCGCCGCACGCCAGTTCCAGCGCACCTTCGTGCTGGCCGACGGCATGCGCGTGCTGAGCGCCGAACTGAAGAACGGCTTGCTGTGCGTCGAATTGGCTCGGCCGGAACCGGAACGGGTGGTGCGGCGTATCGATATCATGGCCGAGGAGTGAGGGAGCTCGAAACCGGTCTCGACCGCTGCGTTCATAAGAGGAGTCGCGGACCATGAGACACCACGCTGAAATCACCGGCCCGTCAGCCGACCCCCAGGCGGGGCTGACGCCTGAAGCCTTCGCAATGCTCGGCGGCGGGCGCATCGCCTATGTGCGCACCATCGCATCGGAGCAGGTGCCGGAACTGTTCCCGCAGGCGCCGGAGATCGCCCCCGGCCTGCAGCTCTTCACCCTGCACGCCGCCGACGGCACGCCGATCCTGCTGACCGACAGCTTCGAGGCGGCGTTGGCCAACGCCATGCAGAACGAGCTGGAAACGCTCAGCCTGCACTGAGCGCGGCGGCGTTAGGGCGTCATCCCGGACGGCCGCAGGCCGAGCCGGGATCGTCCGGGAGGTTCGCTCGGGAAACGATCCCGGCTCTTCGCTTCGCGGAGCCTGTCCTCGGGCTTGCCAAAGGCAAGACCCGTGGGGCCGGGATGACGGCGATTTGACTACCGCTTCGCCTCGATCGCGTCCCACACCAGGGCGGCGATATCGGGGCCGCCGAGGCGGCGGATGGCGCGGATGCCGGTGGGGGCGGTGACGTTGATCTCGGTGAGATTGCCGCCGATCACGTCGATCCCGGTCAGCATCAGGCCCTTTTCCCGCAGCGAGGGACCCAGCCGCTCGCAGATTTCCCGCTCCCGCGCGGACAGCTCGGTCTCCTTGGCGGCGCCGCCGCGCACCATGTTGGAGCGCAGATCGCCGGGGCTGGGCACGCGGTTGACCGCACCGGCGAACCGGCCGTCCACCAGTATGATGCGCTTGTCGCCCGCGCTCACCTCGGGAAGATAGCGCTGCACCACCCAGGGCTCGCGGAAGGTGGTGGAGAACAGGTCGTACAGCGAGCCGAAATTCAGGTCGTCGCGGGTCAGGCGGAACACCGCCGATCCGCCATGGCCGTAGAGCGGCTTGGCGACGATGTCGCCCTGTTCGTCGCGGAACGCCTTGATCTCGTCGAGGTCGCGCGTGATCAGCGTCGGCGGCATCAGGTCCGGAAATTCGGTGACGAAGATCTTTTCCGGCGCGTTGCGCACATGGAAGGGGTCGTTCACCACCAGAGTCTTGGGGTGGACCCGCTCCAGCATATGGGTGGCGGTGATGTAGTTGAGGTCGAACGGCGGATCCTGCCGCATCAATATGACGTCGAAGCTGTCCAGCCCCACCCGTTCCGGCGCGCCCAGCGTGAAGTGGTCGCCCTTGACGTCGCGCACCGCCAGAGGCTGCACGGCGGCGAACGGCCTGCCGTCGCGCATGGCCAGCCGATCGGTGGTGTAATAGGAAATCGCATGGCCCCTCGCCTGCGCTTCCAGCAGCAGGGCGAAGCCGGAATCGCCAGCGATGTTGATGCGGTCGATCGGGTCCATCTGGACGGCGACGGAAAGGGTCACAGCAGCCTCCACGGGTCGGGCGGCGACTGTAGTCGGCCGGCACGCGCCGCGCCAAGCGCCTTCTGCGCAGCGCTCGGCTGCGCGATGCCGGGGTGATCTTGCCGCAGCAAAGTCATAGCCTCCACGGACTGCCCGCCAAGGAGCCGTGCCGATGGCCTTCGTCTGCGACATTCCCGCCGTGCCCACCCTCCAGCTCGAGGACGAGGTGGTGCGCATCACCCGCTGGGATTTCGCGCCCGGCGCCGTCACCGGCTGGCACAGCCATGGCTGGCCCTATTTCGTCATCATGCTGGAGGCCGGAACGCTGCGCATCCACAATGGCAGCACCACCACCGAC
>JBGGNI010000041.1:0-60337 GCA_041287585.1 Xanthobacteraceae bacterium | reverse complement strand
GGCTTGCGCACGCTCATCGCCCGCACCGCATCGGTGTAGCCGGCAAGGAACCAGGTGTTGATGCCGGCCTTCACCGCCGGGCTCTCCATGATCCGGTAGAGCCGCTTGAAGCCGTCCACCAGCCGGGCGAGGTCGCGCCCGTCCGAGGCGAGATTGAGGTCGACCTCCGGCTCCTCCCCGAGGCCGGCGCTTTTCAGCCGCACCGTGCCGGTGGAATAGGAGCGGTTGACGCACACATTCAGCCCGCCGAGGCCCCAGCCGAGCGGGTGCCAGCCGGCGCGGTTCACCGGCATGATCAGCATGTCGCCGGCATCGCACCCCTCGACGCCCGACGAATAGCGCACGCCGAGGAAGATGTGCCGGCGCATGTCGCGCGACAGCCGGGCCGGCGGCTTCATGTGCGTGCCGACGGCGAGGTGCGGGTGCTCGTTGAGGTTCTCGCCGACGCCGGGAACATGGGCGACCACGTCGATGCCGAGGCTCTTGAGGTGCCCGGCCGGGCCGACGCCGGAGCGCATCAGCATGGCTGGCGAATGCAGCGCGCCGGCGCAGACCACCACCTCGCGGGCGTCGATACGCTCGCGGACGCCGTTGCGGATCACATCGACGCCGGCGGCACGGGCACCCTCGAACACGATGCGCTCGACCTCGGTGAACGGCAGGATGGTCAGGTTCGCACGCTTGCGGGTCTCAGTGTCCAGATAGCCGATGGCGGTGGAAACCCGGCGGTCGTTCTCGTTCGACAGCGGCAGCGGAAAAGCACCGTCCTCGAACGAGGCGTTGTAGTCGGGACGATAGGGAATGCCCTGCGCCTCGACCGCCTGGAGCACGCCGCGGGTGAAGCCGGCCCATTTGTCCGGGAAGACCCGGCGGATGGGGATGCGGCCTTCCGAGCCGTGCAGCGGACCGTCGAAATCGAGGTCGCGCTCAAGCTTCCTGAAATAAGGGAGCATGCCTTCCCAGCCCCAGCCCGGCAGGCCGGTCGCTTCCCACGCGTCATAGTCGGACGGCAGGCCGCGCACGGCGAACTGGCCGTTGATGCTGGAGCCGCCGCCCATCACCTTGGCCTGTTCCAGCTTGGCGGGCCGGGAGGTGCCGTCGTTCAGCCGGGGCGAGCGGTTGTAGACGCGCAGGTTTTCCCAGTGGTAGCGCGGATCGAAATAGGCGAGGCCGGGATAGCTGTCGGCGATGATCTTCGGCACCGCGTCGGGCGGCGTGTCGGGTCCCGCCTCAAGCAGCGCGACCCGGTTTTCCGGGCGCGCCGACAAGCGGTTGGCGAGCACGGCACCAGCGGAGCCGCCGCCGACGATGACATAGTCGAACTGCATCGGTTCCGCCTCAGGCTGCGTAATTGACCCACACGGCCTTCTGGCGCATGAAAGCCTCGATACCCGCCCGGCCCATGTCCTTGCCGAAGCCGGATGCCTTGAAACCGCCGGCGGGGAAGGTGAATTCGGGGCCGCGGCCGTGCTGGTTCACCCACACCATGCCCGCCTCGATCTCATCGGCGGCCTTCAGCGCCTTGCGGATGTCCGTGGTATGGACGCTTGCCGCCAGGCCGTAGGTCGGGTGAGCGGCAAGGGCGAGGCCCTCTTCCATCTCGTCGAAACGGTGGACGGTGAGGACCGGGCCGAAGAATTCCTCGCGGAATCCGGTCATGTCGTCTGTGACGCCCTCTAGGATGGTGGGGGCGTAGAACGAGCCCTCGTTGCGGCCCTCCAGCGGGCTGCCACCGATGCGTGCCTGCGCGCCTTCGGCAATGGTCTGGCGCACCAGGCGGTCGATGCGCTCGGCCTGCCGGCGGCTGATGATCGGGGCAAAGCTGGTCGCCTCCTCCCAGGTCGGGCCCGGCCGGATGGCGCGGCAGCGGGCTTCGATCGCCTCCAGCAGAGGCTCGGCGATGCCGCGCTGCACGACGAGGCGCGAGCCCGCGGTGCAGACCTGCCCGGCATTGTCGATGAAGGCCGTCGCCACCTTCGCCGCCGTCGCAGCGACATCGTCGATGTCGGCGAACACCAACTGTGGGCTCTTGCCGCCGAGTTCGAGCGTCACCGGCTTCATGCCGGACTGCGCCGCCTGCGTCATGATCACGGCGCCGGTGGCGGTCGAGCCGGTGAAGGAAATCTTCTTGATATCCGGGTGGCGCACGATGGCGCTGCCGGTGGTCTGGCCCAGACCGTTGACGACGTTGAACAGCCCCGCCGGCAGCCCCGCCTGCACGGCGATCGCCGCCAGCGCCAGCAGGCTGTGCGGCGTGAGTTCGGAGGTCTTCATCACCACCGCATTGCCGGCGGCAAGCGCCGGAGCGAACTTCCAGGCCGCGGTGATCAGCGGGAAATTCCACGGCACCACAGCGCCGACGACGCCGTAGGGCTCGTTCTTCACATAGCTCAGCGTGTCGGCTTCGGTCGCGGTGACGATGCCCTCCAGCTTGTCGCAGAACTCGGCATAATAGCGGATCACGCCAGCGGTGCGCGGCGCGTCGCGCACGGTGGTTGCCGAAATGAGGCGGCTGGAGCCGAGCGCTTCGAGCCGCGCCAGATATTCGCCGTTGGCCTCCACCGCATCCGCGAACCGATGAAGCACCTTCGCCCGCTCCAGCGGCGCCATGCGGCCCCAGCGCGTGGCTGCCAGCGCAGTTTTCGCTGCCTCGACCGCCCGCCCGACGGCCTCCTCCCCGCCGTCGCGGATCGGGTCCAGCGGCTGGTGGTCGGAGGGCCGCAGCACCTCGATCGCCTCGCCCGGCAGATCGAGGAACGCGCCGCCGATGAAATGGCCGCGCGGAATGGCGACCTGGTTCGGATCGAAATCGACGCCCATGTCAGGCCACCTTCATATAGATGGTGCGCAGCTCGCTGTAGAAATCGAGCACCGGGCGGCCCTGCTCCTTGACGCCGAGACCCGAGGCCTTCGACCCGCCGAACGGCGCCTGCAGCTCGACGCCGGCGGTCGGCAGGTTCACCGCGGCGATGCCGCTCTGCGCCCGCGTCACGAAGTCATGCGCGCTGCCGAGATTGCTGGTGCAGATCGAGGCGCTGAGCCCGTTTTCGGTATCGTTGGCGATCTCGATCGCGTCCTCCAGCGAGCCCGCGGAGAACAGCGCCACCACCGGGCCGAAGATCTCGTCGCGGGCGATGGTCATGTCGCGCGTCACGCCGTCGAAGATGGTCGGCTCGATGAAATAGCCGGTGGTGTTGCGCCGCACATCGCCGCCGCACAGCAGCTTGGCGCCTTCCTCCACGCCGGTGCGGATATAGCCGATCACCTTCTCGTACTGGCGCTCGTCCACCACCGGCCCGACGAAATTGGCCGGGTCCGCGGGATCGCCGACGGTGAGCGCGGACGCGCGGGCGACGAACTTGTCGACAAAGGCTTGCCGGATGCCGTCCTGGAGAATGACGCGGCTGGTCGCCGTGCATTTCTGCCCGGCATTGCGGAACGCGCCCTCAATGGCGGTGGTGACGGCGAGGTCGAGATCGGCATCGTCCAGCACCACCAGCGGATTCTTGCCGCCGAGTTCGCACTGCACCCGGGCGCGCCGGTTCGAGGCGGACCGGTGGACGCCGAAGCCGACCTTCTGCGAGCCGGTGAAGGAGATGCCGGCAAGGTCCGGATGATCGACCATCGCCTGCCCGACATCGAAGCCGTCGCCATGCAGGAGATTCAGCACGCCGGCCGGCAGGCCGGCCTCCAGGAACGCCTCGACCAGAGCCATCGAGGTGAAGGGCGCCTGTAGGCAGGGCTTCCAGACCGCCGTATTGCCGGTGACCAGCGCCGGCCCGACCTTCCATGCCGCGATCGACATCGGGAAGTTCCAGGGCGTGATCAGGCCGACGCTGCCGATCGGCTTGCGGGTGGTGTAGGCGAACACGCCGGGGCGGCCCGAGGGCAGGTTCTCGCCGCCGAAACGCAGCCCCTCGGCGGCGTAGAACTCCAGCACGCGGGCGGAATACAGCGTCTCGCCGCGCGATTCCTCCAGAGGCTTGCCGACTTCGCGCGTCATCTGCTGCGCGATGGCCTCAAGCCGCGAGCGGATGATCTCGGCCGCCTTGCGCAGGATTTCGCCGCGCGCGATCGGGGTCTGCGCCGCCCAGCCCGGCGCGGCCTTGCGCGCGGCGGCGACCGCCGCCTCGACATCCGCGATGTTCGACAGGGGATACTCGGCAATGAGGTCGTCGGTCCGGGCGGGATTGATGGCGCGATAGAGGCGCTCGCCACGCGGCGCGGCGCGCTCGCCGGCGATGAAGTTGGTAACGGACATGTCGGTTTCCTTAGCTTTCAGCGCGCTTCGAGGAACGGGCGAAGCATTTCGGCCGTCTCATGGAAGCGGTTCACGAAGCCCTTGAGGCGCGGATGTGCGGGGTTGAGCAGAACGTCCTGCGGTCTCCCATCGGCGGCCACGACGCCCTCGTCGAGGAAGATGACGCGGTCGGCGATCTCGAAGGCGAAGCCCAGTTCGTGGGTGACCACCACCATGGTCATGCCCGAGCGTGCCAGCGCCACCATCGCCTTCAGAACCTCGCCGACGAGTTCGGGGTCGAGCGCCGAGGTCGGCTCGTCGAACAGCATCACCTTGGGATGCATGGCGAGCGCGCGGGCGATGGCCACGCGCTGCTGCTGCCCGCCCGAAAGTTGCGCGGGGCGTTTGTGCTCGTGGCTTTCGAGGCCCATCTTGGCGAGCAGCGCGAGGGCGTTCTTCTCCACCTCGCCGCGCGCCTCGCGCTTGACGATGACCGGCCCCTCCATGACGTTCTCGAGAGCGCTCATGTGCGGGAACAGGTTGAACTGCTGGAACACCATGCCGGTCTTGGCGCGGATGCGGTTGACCTCGCGCGGCGGCACGCTGGACGGCGTGCCCTCGGCTGCATCGAAGATCACGTCGTCGTCGATGGTGATGCGTCCGCTCGACGGCGTGTTGAGCAGGTTGATGCAGCGCAGGAGCGAGGTCTTGCCCGAGCCCGATGCGCCGATCAGCACCACGACCTCGCCCTCGCGAACCGTGAGGTCGACGCCGCGGATCACCTCGCGCGCGCCGAAACGCAGGCAGATACGGTCGAGGCGCAGGAGCTCTCTGGAGCTTTGCTGGGTCATGTCCGGCGCCTCCTCACTTTACGCCTGCGCCGCGACGCTCAAGCATGCGCGAGAGCATGGTCAGCGGCACGAGCAGCAGAAGGAAGATCGCGCCGATGGCGGTGTAGACCTCCATCGGGCGATAGGTGAAACTTGAGATGTAGCTGCCCTGGTAGAGCAGATCCGGCACGGTGATGGCCGACAGCAGCGTGGTGTTCTTCATCTGGATGATGGACTGACCCGCCAGCGGCGGGATCATCCGCCGGAAAGCCTGCGGCAGGATGATGCGGCGCATGCGCTGGCCATAGGACATGCCGAGCGCCGTGGCGGCATCGGTCTGCCCGACATCGATGGACTGCACGCCGGCGCGCAGGATTTCGGCATAGAACGCCGCCGTATAGCAGCTCAAGGCGATGAAGCCGGCCCAGCTCTTGGTGATGTTGAGGCCGACGAAAATCGGCAGGGCGTAATAGGTCCACAGCAAGATCACCAGCAGCGGAATATTGCGGAAGAACTCCACGAATACCCAGCCGAACCAGACCAGAGGCCGTATCGGCGAGAGCTGGATCAGGCCGATCGTCAGGCCGAGCACCAGCCCGGCGCCGATGGTGATGACGGTGAAGTAAAGGGTGATCAGCAGGCCCTGCCACAACAGATGGGCATTGCTGGTGATGACCGAAAAATCGAACATAGCTGCGCCCTATCGGTGAAGGCAGGCGGAAGGCCGCCGATGCGACGGCCTTCCGGGGCGGCCTCAGAAACTGAAGCCGGGCGGCAGGATCGACAGGTCGATGCCGCGGGATTCCCACGCCCGCGCCAGCTTGCCCTGGGCGAGGCCGAGCGAGCGCTGCTGCTGCACCCAGTTGGTCAGGAAGTTGATGTAGCCGGCATTGCCCGGCTTGCGTGCCACGGCAAGGGTCGCCGGATTGCGCAGGATCGGCTCGGGCAGCGACACGTCGCCGATCTTGTGGTTGGTGATCTGGATGGCGTCGAACACCGCGAACACCACGGCATCGGCACGGCCGGCCTGAAGCTCGAGCAAAGCGAGGTTGCGGTCTTCCACCGGCGTGATCTTCGCCTTGGGCAGCAGCGCCTCGGCCACCACCTGCATGGTCGAGCCCTTCTGCACCACCACGTTCTTGGCAGGATTATTGAGCTCGTCCCAGGTCTTGACCGGCTTGCCCTTCGGCGTCAGCACCGCCCAGGCGTCGATGAACAGCGGCTCCCACAGATAGTCGACCACCAGGCCGCGCTTGGGGTTCGGGTTCACGCCGATGGCGATGTCGATCTTGCCGGACTGGAAGTCGGCGGCGAGGTTGCCCCAGGTCGTCTCCACCGGCTGCAGCTTCACGCCGAGCACCGTAGCGATCTCGCCGAGGAACTCATAGTAGAATCCGCTCCATTGGCCGGTCGCGGGGTCCTTGATGTAGCCGGGCTCCTCGCCGGTCATCACCGGAATCTTGAGCACGCCGCTCGACCGGATCTGGTCGAGCACGGCGGAGGGATTATCCTGCGCCGGGGCGGCGACCGGAGCGCCGAGCAGCGGCAGCAGCAGGGCGGCCGTGGCGAGGATGGACTTGAAAAACGAGAGTTTCATCTTGGTTCCCCTTCTGACTTCAGCCAGTTCACGTATTGATTTGCCTTATCGGCACAGAAATCCCCGCGCGAGCGGGTCGTCTTTCTCCAGAACGATCGTCGAAAAGGCACTCAAATGGGCGATGCCCTGGATCTCGGCGACGACGGCCCCGTCCGGCGTGCGGTCGGCAATGCGGGCGAGGAAATCGACGCCGAAAATGTTGCGCGCCCGGTAGGTGCCGTCCGGGGCGAGCCCGCCCCGTTCGGCAAGCATGGCGACCCGCGCCGCGGTGCCGGTTCCGCACGGCGAGCGATCGAACTTGTTGGATTCCAGCACCAGGAAATGCACCGCCTCGCCCGGCGCCGTATCGGTATAGAACAGCACGCTCGGGGCGACCGATCCGGCGATGTCCGGCTGGTCGGCCACCGCCTGCTTGATCGCCCGTTTCAGCGCGCTGCCGATGCGCATCAGTTCGGAGGCGCGCTCCGGCACCAGTTCGAGCCCGAGCGGGCCGGCATCGACCAGGGCGTACCACATGCCGCCATAGACGATGTCGGTGGTGACGATGCCGAAGCCCTCGAACGGGACCGCGAGGCCGCGCAGGCCGACATGGCTCGGCACGTTGCGCAGCCGCACGCCGGAGAGCGTGCCATCCTGCGCCCACACCAGGCCGACGGTGACGATGCCGGCCGGCGTTTCCAGCGTGAAGCTGTCGCCCTGTCCGGGCGCGATCTGACCGGTGGAAGCCAGCGTCTTGGCATAGCCGATGGTGCCGTGGCCGCACATGTCGAGATAGACGTAGGAAGAGATGAAGAAGGCGCCGTAATCGGCGACCCTGGAGGGCACCGGCACCAGCCCCACCATGGCGGCATGGCCGCGCGGCTCGTGCAGCAGGAACGGGCGCAGATCATCGAAACGCGTGCGGAAATCCTCACGCATGTCGAATACGCTGGCGCCGTGCAGCTTCGGGATGCCGCTCAGTATCACCCGCGTCGGATGCCCGGCAGTGTGGGAATCGATGACGGAAAAGCTGGAGGCGATGTTCAGCATGCCGATTCCTCGCCGAAGGCCTGCGAGAAGGCCACGCGCATGACCTGCCAGATCTCGCGGATGAGGTTTTCGGTCATCTCCCGCGCCGCCGGTGCATCGCCGTCGACGATGGCGTCGTAGATGCGGCCAGTGTCCTCGAGCGACAGGTCGACGATGCCGGGATTGCGCGAATAGGCCAGGAAGCGATAGCGCAGCGCCTGCTTTTCCAGCCCGGCGAGCAGGCGTTTCAGCGTCTTGTTGTCGGCGAGATCGTAGGTCAGCGCCGAGCCCTGCACGTCGACCAGGAAGAATTCCTTGGCGTCCCGGCGCGCGGCCGCGTCGCGAAGCCTTTCGAGCAGCGCGGCAAATTCCTGCTTGCGCAGCCGGTTGCGCGACAGCGCCGCGCCGTGTGCCGCGAGACCCTCCAGCTCGATGCGGCAGGCATAGACCTCGTCGAAATCCTTGATCGAGAGCGGCGCCACCCAGATGCCGCGCCGGGCTTCCCGCAGCACCAGCCCGTCGCGCTCCAGCAGGCGGAGCGCCTCGCGAACCGGCGAGCGGCTGACCCCGTAGCGCAGCGCTACCTCCTCCTCGGTCAGCCGGGCCGAGGCCGGCAGCAGGCCGAAGATGATCTCCTCTTCCAGCAGCGCGGCCAGCCCCTCGGGTATGGCCCGCGACAGCGCGTGCGATCCGGCGGCAGCAAACATGTATGCTCCACATTGTATACAATTAACGGACGCGACACGACGCAGGGCGGCGCCTGATGTCCCATCGGCGGAAGCACGTTAGGGCGCCAACAGGGCGGGCTGCATCAGTACGCTTGAGAATTGCTATACGACATTTCCCCGATGTCCTCTACGATGTCAATGCCTCGTCGCGCCCTTCCAAAGCTTGAGGGGCGGGGCATGCCTCGGAACGACGAAAAATGGGGAACCACATGAGAAGACTGCTTTTGGCCTTGGCGGCCGCGATCGCCATCACCACCGTCGTCGCACCGGCGGCCCGCGCGAACGATCCCTCGTTCGTCATCAACGAGATCAAGCAGCGCGGCGTGCTGCACTACCCGGTCATGTCGGGCGAGGAGCCGGACTTCATCAAGGATCCGGCGACCGGCGAATGGAGCGGCTTCTATCCCGACTGGGGTCGGCAGATCGCCGATCTGCTGCAGGTCAAGATCGAGTTCGTCGAGACCACCTGGGGCAATCTGGCCGCCGATTTCCAGGCCGGCCGGCTGGACCTCGCCTTCGGCGTCAATCCCAATCCGAAGCGCGGCCTCGTCGTCGACTACGTGCTGGAACCCATCGTCGAAGGCGTATGGACCATACTCGCGCGCGAGGGCTTTACCGCCAACACATGGCGCGACCTCAATAAACCCGAAGTGCGCCTTGCCGCGCAGAGCGGCAGCACCATGCAGGTGATCGCCGAGACGATGGCGCCGAAAGCGACCCTGGTGCTGGTCAAGAACCGCGACCAGGCGGTGCTGGAAATCCAATCGGGCCGCGCCGACGCCATCATCCTCGCCGACCAGAATGCCGCGCAGTTGCACAAGGCCGGCATCGGCAAGGCCATCGTGCCGACCCCGGTGCTGCGCAACCCGATGATGACCGCCGTCCCGCGCAAGGATGGCAATCAGGGCTTCATCAACCTGCTCGCCAACTGGTCGATGCAGCAGCGCACGCTCGGCCTGTCCTGCGCCCTCATCACCAAATACATGACCCAGCGCGGCATCGACATGTCGGTCGTGCCCCAGTCCGGCAAATATTGCTGAGAACCGACGATCCGGAGCCGCCGCGCGTTGCCGCGGCGGCTCCAGACATCCGGATTTATTGTACTAGGACAATAAGGGTGACCCTTCGGTTCCCCGCTTCGATCCAACGTCCTGCCAGACCCAGTGCTGCGAAATCGGGGTCGCGCTCAGGTGCGCCGCACGCAGGAGTCGTGTAAGTGTCTCGCGAACAGTGATGAAGTGTCATACCGGCCGGCGCGGCGGCGCAGATGTGCGGGCCTTAAGCAGGTTGGACGAGGCTGTGGAACTGGACGCGAGCGACACCGAGCCGGCCGCACCCAGCGCCGCGGCAGAAGGCACGCTGGCCTGGACGCCCGGGCCGCTGGACCGCGCGCTGCCGCCCTATCTGGCGCTGCTTCAGGCGCTGGAGAACGATATTCGCAGCGGCGCCTTGCCGCCCGGTACCCAATTGCCGCCGCACCGCGCGCTGGCCAGCCAGGTCGGCCTGAGCCTCTCCACCGTCACCAAGGCCTACCGGGAAGCCGGCGTGCGCGGAACGGTGATCGGCCGGATCGGCCAGGGAACCTTCGTCGCGGCATCCAAGCCCGCGCACGCGTCGCGCGGAACCGACCAGATCGCCAATCTCGGCGTCAACCTGTCTCCGAACGTCGACCAGCGCGGCGTGCTGCGCGGCGCTTTCGCCGAGCTTTCCCGCGGCAACGGCCTTGACGGGCTGTTCGCCTCGGACGCCCACCAGGGCCTTGCCGAGCACCGCACCGAGCTGGCGAAATGGCTGGCGACGCCGGCCTTCCAACCCGCGGCCGAGCACATTTTCGCAACCAACGGCGCCCAGCACGGCCTCGATCTGGCGCTCGGCACCCTGTGCCGGCGCGGCGACGTGGTGCTGGTGGAGGAACTGACCTATGTCGGCTTCAAGGCGCTGGCCAGCCTCTACGGCTACCGGCTGGAGCCGGTGGCGATGGACGAGGAGGGCTTGCTGCCGGAGGCGCTCGACGCGCGGCTGCGCGAAACCGGAGCGCGCGTCGTCTATGCCATGCCGACGCTGCACAGCCCCACCGCCCGCACCATGAGCGCCGGGCGCCGGCGCGCGGTCGCCGATGTCGTCGCCCGGCACGACGTCCACCTGATCGAGGATGACGTCTACGGCTTCCTGCTCGACGCCAAGCCCGAGCCCATCGCCGGGCTTATACCGGAGCGGACGATTTATCTGGCCAGCTTTTCGAAGATCTTCGAACTCGGCTTCCGGGCCGGCGTGATGAGCGTTCCGCCCGCGCTGCTGGAGCGCGCGCAACTCGCCATGCGCGCCAGCGCCTGGAGCGCGACGCCGCTCCTGTTCGACGTGGCGCTTCGGCTGATCCGCTCCGGGGCGATGGAG
This sequence comes from Xanthobacteraceae bacterium, assembly GCA_041287585.1. Taxonomy (GTDB): domain Bacteria; phylum Pseudomonadota; class Alphaproteobacteria; order Rhizobiales; family Xanthobacteraceae; genus Ancylobacter. The sequence continues at coordinate 49,540 of JBGGNI010000041.1, read as the reverse complement.
CGCCTGATCGGCGAACTGCGGCGGGAATGCCGGTGGCGAACCGCCCTGTTCCACCGCATTTTCCCGGAGCAGAAGCTGCCGCATCGCGGCGCGCTGGCGGGCTACCATGTCTGGCTGGAACTCGCCGGCGGCTGGACCGCGCAGGACCTGTTCTTTGCCGCGCGCAATCAGGGCGTGCTCCTCACGCCCCCCGGCTCCGCCATGGCCGCCGGCGGCATGGAACGCGGCGTGCGCCTGTGCCTCGGCGCCTGCGGACGCGCCGAGCTCGAACGGGCGCTGGTGACGCTTCGGCACATGCTGGATCGCCCCGTGGCCTCGCTTTTCTCCGTCACCTGAAGCCTCCCCGCAACGCGAATTTGCGGATTGTGGACGAGGCTGCGCGGGGCTGGGCCAGGCGCCGGCAAGGCGGCGGACGTAACCCGTGTCCGGGCCAACTGTCCGTCAGTTGAGCGCGCCGGTGCGCCGGTTGGCGTCGCGCACCGGGTCGGCCGGCTTCACGCCGCTGGCCCGGTTGAACGCAAGGGTGACAACCCACAGCGCGACGCCGATGGCGAGCAATATGCCGGCTATCCGGTATTGGGCAGGGTCCCGGCCGGTCCAGGGTCCGGCCAGGAAGGCACAGGTGAGCATGCCGACGATCGGCAGGGCGCTGGGCGTGCGGAAATGCTTATGGTCGACAGGGTCGCGCCGCAGCACCAGCACCGCGAGATTCACGATGGTGAACACGCACAGCAGCAACAGCGCAGTGGTGCCGCCGAGCTGAGGCACGCCGCCGACGAAGCTGATGAGGCCGAAGGCCAGCAGGGTCGTGAAGGCGATGGCGATATAGGGCGAGCGGCGCGAGGGGTGTACGCGCCCCAGCGCCGGCGGCAGCACGCGCTCGCGGCTCATGCCATACACCAGCCGGCTCGCCATCAGCATGTTGATCAGCGCGCTGTTGGCAACGGCGAACATGGTGATGAAGCCGAAGATCCAGACGGGGAAGTTCGGCGCGCCGGCCTGCACCACCTTCAAGAGCGGCGTCTCGCCCTGCCCGAGCTGCTCCGGCGCCACCAGCGTGATCGCCGAGATCGACACCAGCACATAGATCATGCCGGTGATCAGCAGGCCGGCGAGCAGCACTTTGGGGAAGTGCCGGGTCGGGTCCTTGCACTCCTCGGCCATGTTCACCGAATCCTCGAACCCGACCATGGCGAAGAAGGCGAGCGTGGTTGCGGCGATCACCGGCCAAAATACGCCGCCGTCCGCCGTCGGCTTGAACTGCAGGACGCGGGAGACATCGCCCTGTCCCAGACTTATCGCCCAAAGACCGATGAAGACGATGATCAGGAGCCCCGCCAGCTCGACCATGGTCAGCACGATGTTGAGCTTCACGCTCTCGCTCACCCCGCGGAAATTGATGATGGCGATTGCCGCCATGAACGCCAGCGCGATGATGGTGACGCCCTCCGTCCCGAGGCCGTCCAGCCCGAACGCCGCCACCAGATTGGCCGCAAAGGCGCGGGAGGCCGTGGAGGCCGAGGTGATGCCGGAACACATCACCGCGAAGGCGACGAGAAAGGTAATGAAGTGGATGCCGAAGGCCCGGTGGGTATAGAGCGCGGCACCGGCGGCGCGGGGATATTTGGTGACGAGTTCCAGATAGCTGAAGGCGGTCACCAGAGCGACCGCGAAGGCAATGAGAAAGGGCAGCCACACCACGCCGCCGACCTGGTTGGCGACCTGTCCGGTCAGCGCGTAAATGCCGGTGCCGAGAATGTCACCGACAATGAACAGCAGAAGCAGCCAGGGGCCCATGACCCGGTGGAGGCTCGGTTCGGCCGCCAAAGTGGCCTCGATCACGGGTTCCGTCGTCGCATCAGCCATTCGAAAGCGCCCCCGAGTTTCGCACCAACCCTGTAATTAATGCCCGCGCGGGCGCAATGTTCATAGTCCTGATTACCCAGCGTCAGCCGTCAGCAGCTGTCGCGGCGCTCTGAAATCGGAGACAATCGTGTCGGCTCGGCCGAACCTCGTGCGTCCTAGGCTCAGAGCGGCAACGACTGAGGGCAAGAGCATGCCAGGTACCGTGCGCCTGCACCGCGTTCTGAACACCCGCCCGGAGAAGGTGTATCGCGCCTTCCTTGAGGCGGACGCGCTGGCGAAATGGCTTCCGCCCAACGGCTTCGTCGGCACGGTGCACCATCTGGACCCGCACGTCGGCGGCACGTTCCGCATGTCGTTCCGCAACTTCACCACCGGAAACAGCCACGCCTTCGGCGGCGAATACCTTGAGCTCATCGCGGGCGAGCGCCTGCGCTACACCGACACGTTCGACGATCCCGATCTTCCCGGCGAGATGCAGGTGACCGTGATGCTGAAACCGGTGTCGGTCGGCACCGATCTGACCATCGTGCAGGAAGGCATTCCCGACATGATTCCCACGGAGGCCTGCTATCTCGGCTGGCAGGAGTCGCTCCGCAACCTGGCGAGGCTGGTGGAGCCAGAGATCAACCCGTAGCCCCTGACGCCTGCGGGCTCCGCAAGCGAGGACGAACCATGACGATTGCCAAGAACACCATCTGCATTTGGTACGACAAGGACGCCGAGGCCGCGGCCCGGTTCTACGCCGCGACCTTTCCGGACAGCGCAGTGAGCGCGGTCCACCGTGCCCCCGGCGACTACCCGGCCGGCAAGGAAGGTGACGTGCTGACGGTCGATTTCACCGTCGCCGGCATCCCCTGTCTCGGCCTCAATGGCGGGCCCGCATTCCGGCACACTGAGGCCTTCTCGTTCCAGATCGCCACCGACGACCAGGAAGAGACCGACCGTTACTGGAACGCCATCGTCGGCAATGGCGGGCAGGAAAGTGCGTGCGGCTGGTGCAGGGACAAATGGGGCATATCCTGGCAGATCACGCCGCGCGTACTCACCGAGGCGATGGCTGCCGGCAGCCCCGAGGCCAAACGCGCGTTTGAAGCCATGATGGGCATGACCAAGATCGACGTCGCCGCAATCGAGGCCGCCCGGCGGGGCTGAAGGCAGACGCCCTATCTTAAGCTCGGCCGCGACCGCTGTCTCGGCCGGCGCAGAATTAGAGCCAAGGGTGCTGCCGAGCCGATCGAGGCGATTGGCACGAGCCCAGATGCGACCTGCCTCAACGAGGAAGCGCCGGTCGGCATCGCGCAGCGCTTTCAAAGCCACATGGCTAGAGTTTGGTCGCGACTTTCCAGACCACCCAGAGAAAACCGATGAACACGACGGTTCGCAACCACTCGGGAACCGACGACATAAAGCCAACGAGCGTCTTCGAGCCTTCGATTTCTTCTGAAACGTTCTCGTCTTCGGGCGTATAGCAGCCAACGGGTCAACCCGATTATCAAGCGTCCGTAGACGCTCCGCACCGCGCTCACCAATACAGCGCGGCCGGATTCGCGACCAGGATCTGGTGAGGCACGTCAACGCCGAGGTCGCGCATCGGCAGGCTTTCCACCAGCGCGGCGTCGTCGGGCATGCCGGCCCAAAGCTCGGTGTGCGGCCAGTCGGTCGCCCAGAGCAGGCGGTCCGGCCGGCAGGCGGCCAGCGCCTTGATCCAGGGCTGCAGATCGGCATAGGGACTGCCGGTCCGGCTCACGCGATAGGGCGCGGATATCTTCATCCAGATCTGCCCTTCGGCAAACAGCCGGAGAAAGTCGTCCGGGCAGAAGTGTCCGGCGGGCTCGACCGAGCCAATGAAGCCGAGATGATCGATGACGATCGGAACCGGGCATTGCGCCGCGATCATGTGCAGCTCCGCGGTCTCGCGCAGGTCGATCTGGAGCTGGATGTGCCAGCCGAGCCGCTCGAGCCTTCGGCCAAGGATGGCGACATCACTGACGCCGAGGCCGCCGGGATTGCGGCGGTTCACACGTATGCCGCGCACGCCCAGCCGGTTCATGCCGTCGAGCGCCTCCGATGCGATGTCCGGCGGCACGACGACGATGCCCCGGAAGCGCTCGCTATCGGTCGCAAGCGCGTCGAGCAGCGCGCTATTGTCGCGTCCATAGACGCTCGGCTGCACCAAGACGGCGCGATCGATGCCCAGAGCCGCCATCACCGCCCGGTAGTCGTCGACGGTCACGAGGTGCGGCGTGTAGCTGCGCGGCACGGTCAGCCGATAGCGGTCCAGCGGGCCGAACACGTGCATGTGGCTGTCGCAGGTCCCCGCCGGCAGGCGGAACGACGGCCGGCGGACGATCGGCAGCGGCGGCAGGCAGAGCGGGGCGGCGGAGGGATCCTGCGCCGTCACGTCGATCCGCCGGGATGGCGCACCAGGAAATCGAAATCGCAGCCCTCGTCGGCCTGCAGCACGGTCTGCTGGAACAGGCGCGCATAGCCGCGCTCGGGGAGCGGATTGGATGTTGCCGGCAAGGCGGATCTGCGACGGGCGAACTCGGTCTCGTCGATCAGCAGATCGATGCTGCGGGCCGGGACGTCGAGACAGATCCTGTCGCCGCTCTGCACCAGAGCCAGCGGCCCGCCCACGGCGGATTCCGGCGTCATGTGCAGCACGATGGTGCCGAACGCCGTACCGCTCATGCGCGCATCCGAGATGCGGACCATGTCCTTCACGCCCTGGCGGCCGAGCTTCTTGGGGATCGGAAGATAGCCCGCCTCCGGCATGCCGGGGGCGCCCTTCGGGCCGGTGTTGCGCAGCACCAGCACATCGTCGGGCGTCACGTCCAGATCGGGATCGTCGATGCGCGCGGCCATGTCCGCGACCGAATCGAACACGACCGCCCGGCCGGTGTGCTGCAACAGGCGCGGGGTGGCCGCGGCGTGCTTCACGATGGCGCCGCCGGGGGCGAGATTGCCGTACAGCACCACCATGGAGCCCTCGGCCTTGATCGGGTTGGTGCGCGGGCGGATCACATCCTGCCCCGGCACGTCCTCCGCATGGGCCACGATGTCGCGCAGCGTGCCGCCGGCGACGGTGCCGGCATCGAGGTCGATCAGATCGCCAAGCTGGGCGAGCAGCTTGGGCACGCCGCCGGCATGGTGGAAGTGCTCCATATAATGCGCGCCGGACGGCTTGAGGTCGACCAGCACCGGCACTTTCCGGCCGATCTCGTCGAGCGTGTCGAGCTGGAAGCGATGCGGCGTGCGGTTGGCGATGGCGGTCAGGTGGATGATGCCGTTGGTCGATCCGCCGATCGCCTGCATCACCACGGCGGCGTTGCGGAAGGCGCTCGGCGTCAGCAGTTCGCTCGGCCGCGGCCCGCCCTCCACCGCCATGCGCGCCGCGACATGGCCGCTGGCCTCCGCGAGGCGGATGCGCTCGGCGTGCGGGGCGGGAATGGTCGCGCTCATCGGCAGCGAAAGGCCCAGCGTCTCGGTGATGCAGGCCATGGTGCTGGCGGTGCCCATCACCATGCATGTGCCGACCGAAGGGGCCAGCCGGCCGTTGACGATCTCGATTTCGGCCTCGTCGATCTCGCCGGCGCGGTGGGCGCTCCACAGGCGCCGGCAATCGGTGCAGGCGCCGAGCACCTCGCCCTTGTGATGGCCGACCACCATGGGGCCGACCGGGACCACGACGGTGGGAAGATCGACACTGGCGGCGGCCATGATCTGCGCCGGCAGCGTCTTGTCGCAGCCGCCGATCACCACGACGGCGTCCATCGGCTGGGCGCGGATCATTTCCTCGGTGTCCATCGCCATCAGATTGCGCAGGAACATCGAAGTGGGGTGGGCGAAGCTCTCGTGGATCGAAATGGTGGGAAACACCATCGGCATAGCGCCGGCCAGCATCACCACGCGCTTGACCGCCTCGATCAGGGCCGGGGCGTTGCCGTGGCAGGGATTATAGTCGCTGAAGGTGTTGGTGATGCCGACGATCGGACGCTCCAGCGCATCGTCGGAATAGCCCATGGCCTTGATGAAAGCCTTACGCAGAAACAGCGCAAAACCTTCGTCGCCATAGCTGGTCAGCCCCTTGCGCAGGCCCTTCGCCATCCGTCCCCTCCCACTGGCCGATCGCTGCCGACCTCGCGCGCACCATCCTCACGATCGCGATCATTGTCAATAATATTAGACTGAACCGATCGATAACGCGATTGGAGGCGTTATATCTCAAATGATTATTGACAATCTGACGGCGTACCCGCACTCTCCCGCCAAAATCAAACAAGACGCTCATGGGAGGAACGGGTCATGAAATTTCGCGATCTCGGCATAGCCGCCATTCTGTCGGTGGCGGCGATCGGCGGCGCCGGCACGGCCGCAGCGCAGGACGCCACGCAGATTACGATGTGGAGCAACTGGCCGGACGAGCCGGCCAAGAAGGACTGGGTCACCGCGCGGGTCCGCGATTTCGAGGCTGCCAACAAGCAGTGCACGGTGAAGCTGAGCTTCATCCCCAAGGCCGACATCTACACCCAGGCCAAGTCCGCAGTGCGCACCGGCCAAGCGCCGGACATCTTCTACATGGAGCCGGACCAGCCCGAGTTCCTTGCCGGCGGGTTCCTGGAGCCGCTGGACGGCTACATCGACCTCGGCGGCCTGGAAGAGTGGGCGAAGCCCGCCTGGACCTCCAAGGGCAAGGTCTATGGCGTGCCGGTGGAGGCCTATACGGTCGAGCTTTATTACAACAGGGACCTGGTGAAAAAGGTCGGCGTCGACGTCCCCGCCTCGTTCCAGCTCACGCAGGACCAGTTCACCGATCTGGTGAAGAAAGGCGCTGCCGCCGGCATCACGCCGGTGTCGCAGGGCGTAGGCGATCGTCCGTTCCCCGGCGGGCAATTGCTGTTCGAATCCTTGCTGCGCAAGCTCGGCACCGAGGACTATGGCAAGCTGCTGGGCGGCACCTTGTCGTTCAAGGATCCCCGCGTTGCGGAGGTGATGACGTGGTTCAAGGGGCTGGTCGATGCCGGCGCCTACCCGAAGAGCTTCTCCACGCTGAAGCTCGGCGAATCCCACTTCTATTTCTACAGCACCCCCGGCGCGCTGACCTTTCCCGATCCCTCCTGGTTCACCGGCCGCGCCTTCGCCCCGCCGGAAAAGGGCGGCATGCCGGCGAGCTTCCCGCTCGGCATCATGAAGTTCCCCGCCATGGACAAGGGCGCGTGTCCCGAGTGCAAGACACTTGCCGTCGCCGGCAGCTTCGTCATGTACTCGAAGGGAAAGAGCAAAGACTGCGCCGGCGCATTGCTGAAGTCCATGGCGACCTCCGACAACGGCACCAAATGGATCAGCCAGGTTTCGCTGCAAAGCGGCCTGAAGTCCGACCCCGCCAAGATCGAGAGCCCGCACAAGGCTTATTTTGAAGAGTTGAACGCCCGCAACAAGGACGTCACCTACTTCTTCGGCACGCCGCTGCTGTATTATCGGGCGAAATGCGCCGACACCTATGTGCAGGTCATGAACAACGCCTTCCCGGCCGGCCTGCTCAGCGTGCAGGAGGCGGCCGAGAAGATGGACGGCGCCTGCCTGAAGGGTTGAGCCGGACATGTCGGAGACGATCAGCTTGAAGGGTCCGGCCAAGGACCGGGCCGGCGACCGGGAGGGGGCTGCTGCCTCCCGGTCGCTGGCCGACCCCCGCCGCGCCAGCCGCCTGGTGCTCGCGATCTTCCTGGTGCCGGCACTGCTGGTCTATTGCGGGCTGACCGCCTATCCGGCCTTCCGGACCATCTTCGACAGTTTCTTCACCATCGAGGGGCTCGACACCACCTTTGTCGGCCTCGCCAATTACCGCGAACTGGCCTCCGACGAGACGTTCTGGATTGCGGTGCGCAACACCTTCATCTGGTCGTTCGTGGCGCCGGTGCTCGATGTCGCGACCGGCCTGCTGCTGGCGCTGGCGCTCTATGCCGGCGTGCCGTTCGCCCGCTTCCTGCGCGTCGCCTGGTTCACCCCGGTGCTGCTCTCCTATGTCGTCGTCGCCATCCTCTGGATGTGGATCTATAATTACGACTGGGGCGTGCTGAACGTCATGCTGCGCGCGGTGGGTCTTGGCGATCTCGCCTCGTCCTGGCTGGGCGATCCCAATCTCGCGCTGGCCTCGGTCATCGTCACCCATGCCTGGAAATGGGCCGGGTTCAACATGGTGGTGTGCCTTGCCGCCATCCATTCGCTGCCGAAGGAAGTGCTGGAGGCCGCCGAGCTCGACAATTGCGGCTGGGGCTCCAAGCTGCGCTACATCATCATCCCTATGCTGCGGCCCACGCTGCTCAGCCTCTACATCCTCGCCTTCATCGGCAAGATGAAGATCTTCGATCTGGTCTGGATCATGACGCAGGGCGGCCCGCTTTGGGCCACCGAGACGGTCTCGACCTATGTCTATAAACGCGCCTTCAACTGGAACACCTTCGATCTCGGCTACCCGTCCGCGATCGCCACGGTGTGGTTCCTGGTGGTCTGCGCCTCGGTGGTGATCCTGAACCGCGTGCTCGGCTCACGCGAGCGGCTGGAGTATTGAGATGGCCGCACTGTCCTTTGAGGCCGCCCGCCCCGCGCCGCTGCCGCGCCTGTTCAGCCGCGGCATGCTCGCCTTGGTGCTGGGCATCTACACCATCTACACGCTCGGCCCGTTCCTCTGGCTCGCCAGCATGTCGGTGCGCACCACCGCGGAGATCAGCGCCGACCATTACGCGCTGCCGCGGCCGTTCCACTGGGAACAGTTCCGCACCGCCTGGGTCGATTCCGACTTCGCTACCTACTTCTGGAACTCGACGCTGGTGGTGGTCAGCGCCGTCGCCGTGGTCACGCTCATCGGCGCCGCGGCGGCCCATGCGCTGGCCCGCTATCGCTTCCGCGGCAACCGGCTGATCTACGGCATATTGTTCTCGTCGATCATCTTCCCGCCGCAGATCACGCTGATTTCGCTGTACCAGATCTTGGTCGACTACAACCTCTACAACAGCCTGGTCGGCCTTTCTCTTGTCTATATCTCGCTTCAGCTTCCACTCACCGTCTATCTTCTGGAAGGCTTCTTCGCCCGCATCCCGCAAGACCTGTTCGACGCGGCGAAGATGGACGGCTATGGCGATCTGGAAATCTTCTGGCGCATCGTGCTGCCGGTCGGCATGCCGGCCCTGGCGACGACGCTGATCCTGAACTTCATCCAGCTGTGGAACGAGTTCCTGTTCGCCGTCGTGCTGATTACCGATCCGGACAAGCGCACACTGCCGATCGGCATCCGCGCCTTCATGGGCGACCATTTCCAGGACATCGGCATGATCGCCACCGGCGTGATGATCTCGGTCATCCCGGTCATCATCGCCTATGTGTTCTTTTCCGAAAAACTCATCCGCGGCATGACTGCCGGCGCGATCAAGTAAGAGGCAGTCATGGCGGTCGTGAAACTCGACAAAATCTGCAAGCACTATGGCGGCAGCGGTCCGGTGGTGGTCGACAACGTCGATATCACCATCGCGGACGGCGAGTTCATGGTGCTGCTCGGTCCCTCCGGCTGCGGCAAGTCCACCACGCTGCGCATGATTGCCGGCCTTGAGACCATCAGCAGCGGCACGCTGTCGATCGACGGGCGGGTGGTCAATAACGTGCCGGCCAAGGATCGCGACATCGCCATGGTGTTCCAGTCCTACGCGCTCTACCCGCATATGAGCGTCGCCGAGAACCTCGCCTTCGGCCTGCGCCGGCGCAAGATCGCCGCCGCCGAGGTCGAGCGCCGCGTGCAGGACGCCGCGTCCATTCTCGGGCTGCTGCCGCTGCTGTCCCGGCGGCCGAGCGCTCTGTCGGGCGGCCAGCGCCAGCGTGTCGCGCTGGGTCGCGCCATGGTGCGCGAGCCCCAGGTGTTCCTGTTCGACGAGCCGCTGTCGAACCTCGATGCCGCCTTGCGGGTCAACACCCGCAGCGAGATCATCAAGCAGCACCACCGGCTCGGCTCGACGATGATCTACGTCACCCACGACCAGGTGGAGGCGATGACCATGGGCACGCGCATCTGCGTGATGAATGCCGGCAAGGTGGCGCAGATCGGCGCGCCGCTCGACGTCTATTGGCAGCCGGCGGATACCTTCGTCGCCCGCTTTCTCGGATCGCCGCCGATGAACCTGTTGCCGGCGACGATCGCCGCCGACGGCCGGCGCGCTCGCAATGCGGCGCTCGACGCGCCCCTTACCCGCTGGTCCGATGCCGCGCTCGGGCCGATTTACGGTCGGCAGGCCACCTTCGGCGTGCGTGCCGAGGACCTGCTGATCGATGCCGCGCCGCTGGCCGGCACCCCCTATGGCAGCATCAAGGGGCGCGCCGTCGCGGTGGAGCCGCTCGGCGCGGAAACGCTGCTGCTGGTAGAGACCGAGGGCGGCGTGGAATGCACCGCGCGGCTGCCGCGCCATGTCGCGGCGGCGCCCGACCAGACCGTCGAGCTGTTCTTCGCCGCCGACGCCGCCTACCTGTTCGACGTCGAGACCGGTCGTGCGATCCCGGCCGCCGCACCACCGGCGGCCGACATCGCCTCCCCGCGGAGGGCGCACGGATGAGCGCGCCGCTTCGGGTCGGGCTGATCGGCGCCGGCTGGGTCACGCAGCATCATCTGCGCGGCTGGCAGGCACTCGGCGACCAGGCGGCGGTGGTCGCCATTGCCGATCCCGCGCTGGAGAACGCGGTTCGGCGCGCCGAGGAATTCGCGATTCCCCACCGCTTCGACAGCGCCCGCGCCATGCTGGAGCGCGGCGGCCTCGACGCGGTCGACATCGCCGCGCCGCGCGCCGTCCATGCCGAACTCACCCGCCTCGCCGCCGATTACGGCCTGCCCATCCTGTGCCAGAAGCCGCTGGCGCCGACCTTGCCGGAAGCCGAGCGGCTGGTGGCCGACATCGCCGGGCGCGTCCGGCTGATGGTGCATGAAAACTGGCGGTTCCGCGCCTATTACCGGCAGGCAGCGGCCTGGATCCGCGACGGCCGTATCGGCGCGGTCAAGGCCGCCGCGCTCACGCTGGTCACCTCCGGCACCGTGCCAAACGCGGCCGGACGCCTTGCCGCATTGGAGCGGCAGCCCTTCATGCGCCAGGAAACCCGCATGCTGGTCGCCGAAGTGCTGATTCACCATCTCGATACGCTGCGCATGCTGCTCGGCCCGCTCCAGGTCCGCGCGGCGGCGCTGAGCCGGACCTGTGCGGAGCTTGTCGGCGAGGATGGTGCGGTGGTGCATCTGGAGACGGCACGCAGGGCCGGCGTCGCGGTGTTCGCCAGCTTCGCCGCCCATGGCGCGCCGGCCGACCAGGCCGACCGGCTGACCATTCTCGGCGAGACCGGATCCATCCGCCTCGACGGCGCGGAACTGACGCTGCGCGGAGCGGGCGACGAAAACCTGAGCTTCGACCCGGTCGCGGTCTATCAGGGCTCCTATGCCGCGACCATCGCCCATTTCGTCCACAGCCTGCGCGATGCCACGCCGTTCGAGACCTCCCCGGAGGACAATCTCGAAACGCTCCGGCTGGTCGAGGACTGCTACCGCCTCTCCGGCTGGGACGCGAGCGGGAGCACCGCGGCATGAGCGACGCCTCCTTCTCCGCCTCGCGCGCCGACGAACAGGCCAATATTCTGCGCCGGCTCGAGGAAGACATCATCTTCGGCCGCCTCGCGCCGGGCTCGCGCCTGGTCGAGGACAGCCTGATGGCGCGCTATGGCGCCACCCGGCACTTCATCCGGCAGGCCCTGGTGCATCTGGAGCGCACCGGCGTGGTGCGCCGCGAGAAGAACATCGGGGCCACCGTCTGCTCCTATTCGGCCGAGGAAGTCGCCCAGATCTATGCGGTGCGCGAAATGCTGACCCGGCAGGCGGTGCTGATGATCGCCCTGCCGGTGCCCGCCGAACTGATCGGGCGGCTGAAGGCGATCCAGGCCGACTATGTCCGCCACGCCGAGGCCGGCGACCTGCGCGGCATCCACGAGACCAACGACGCCTTCCACATCGCGCTGTTCTCGGCCTGCGGGAACCCGTATCTGGTGCGCACGCTGCAGGATTATATGGGGCTGACGCTGCCGATGCGGGCCAAGAACCTCGCCGACCGCGAAGGCCTGCTGCTGTCGCGGCGCCAGCACGACATCATGATCGAGCTGTTGCAGGGCACCGATTCCTGGGCGCTGGCCCAGCTCAACATCGACCACATGCAGTACAGCAAGGCCGACTATCTCGAACGCACCGCCCCGATGGCGGGCAAGCGTCCGCTCGGCCTTGCCGACTAAGAGCCTCTAACAAAACCTGGGACGGCCGCGATGGGCTTTGGAGGAGTCGGATGCCAGGAGGGTCGCGCCGCCGATACCTTGCGGTATCGGCAAGCGATCCGACGCCGCAGCCGGCCCTCCAAAGCCCACCTCCGGCGCCGGGAATTCGCCCGTCCGCTGTGTCGCCCCGCTTGCCGATACCTAAGGGTATCGGCTGCGCGACGCTTCGTGCGGACGGGCGAATTGCCGGCGTCGCGGCCATCCCAGGTTTTGTTAGAGGCTCTAAAACAGCACGCGCGTGAAAGGACGGACATGGATCTCGGCTTGAAGGGGAAGACCGCGCTGGTGCTCGGCGGCGGCGGCGGGCTCGGCAGCGCCATCGCCGCGACGCTGGCGCGCGAAGGCGCGCGGGTCGCGCTCGGCGATATCGACCAGGCGGCGCTGGGGCGCGCGGCCGATGCAATCGCCACCGAGGGCGGCGAGGCGCTGCCGCTGGTGTTCGATCTCAGCGATCTGGCGGGCATTGACGGGCGCATCGCCGCGATCGAGGCAAAGTTCGGTGCGGTCGACATCCTGGTCAACAACACCGGCGGCCCGCCGCCGACCCCGGCGTCCGGCCAGAGTGCGGCGCTGTGGACCAGGAGCTTCGAGCAGATGGTGCTCTCCGTCATCGCGGTGACGGATCGCGTGCTGCCGGGCATGCGCGCGGGCAAATGGGGGCGGATCATCACCTCGACCTCGTCCGGCGTTGTGGCGCCGATCCCCAACCTTGCCATTTCCAATGCGCTGCGGCTGTCGCTGGTGGGCTGGTCGAAGACGCTGGCGCGCGAGGTCGGCCGCGACGGCATCACCGCCAACATCGTGCTGCCCGGCCGGGTGGCGACCGATCGCATCACCTTCCTCGACGTGCAGAAGGCCAAGCGCGAGGGGCGCACCGTCGAAGAGGTCGCGGCCGAGAGCACGGCGTCCATTGCGGTCGGCCGCTACGGCGACCCGCAAGAATATGCCAGCGTGGTCGCCTTCCTCGCCAGCGTTCCCGCCTCCTATATAACCGGCTCCGTCATCCGCGTGGATGGCGGCCTGATCGCCAGCATCTGAACAGGACCCCTCCCATGCTTCTCGACGCCACCGCCGCCGGTCTGTTCCCGATCGCCCCGACGCCGTTTCATCCCGACGGGCGGCTGGACGAGGCCTCCGTCGACACGCTGATCGCGCGCTATCTTGGCGCCGGGGCCACCGGCGTCACCGTGCTCGGCATCATGGGCGAGGCGCCGAAGCTGGAGCCGGAGGAAGCGCTCACCGTCACCACGCGCTTCATCGCCGGCATGGGCACGCTGCCGGTCATCGTCGGCGTTTCGGCGCCGGGCTTTGCGGCGATGCGCTCGCTGGCGCGCGCGGTGATGGAGCACGGCGCGGCCGGGGTGATGATCGCCCCGCCGCCGTCGCTGCGCACCGACGACCAGATCACCGGCTACTACCGGCAGGCGGTGGAGGCGATCGGCGCGGACATCCCCTTCGTCATACAGGATTACCCGCTGACGCTCACCGTGCAGATGACGCCAAAGGTGATTCGGCAGATCGTGCAGGAGCATGGCTCCTGCGTGATGCTGAAGCACGAGGACTGGCCGGGGCTGGAGAAGATCTCCACGCTGCGCGGGTTCCAGGCGGACGGCTCGATGAAGCCGATCTCCATCCTCACCGGCAATGGCGGGCTGTTCCTCGATTTCGAGATGGAGCGGGGCGCCGACGGCGCGATGACCGGCTACGCCTTCCCGGAAATGCTGGCCGATGTGGTTCGGCTGCAGAAGGAAGGCCGGCGCGACGCGGCGCACGATTTGTTCGATGCCCATCTGCCGCTGGTGCGCTACGAGCAGCAGCAGGGCGTCGGCCTTGCGGTGCGCAAATATGTGATGATGCGGCGCGGCTTTATCGCCTCCGACGCCCAGCGCAAGCCGGGCGCGGCCTTGACCCCGGCCGCGCGGGCCGAAGTGGACTACCTGCTGGCCCGGCTGGCCAAGCACGACGAGCGCGCGGGCGCCCTGTCGGCCTGAGCGGTCGGGACGAGCCTTCGCCCTGCCAATTTCTGCTTCCATGTCGCCACCGGCTGCGACATTGTCCGCCGCGAGGACGTATCCACCGGCGGGGCGCGTTTCGATGAACCACGATACGGCGCTGGTCGCGACCATCGCCATGGGCTTCGTCCTGGCCTTCTGCTTCGGCTTCATAGCGATACGCCTCAGGCTGCCGCCGCTGGTCGGCTATCTGGTAGCGGGTATCGCGCTGGGCTCCTCGACCCCCGGCTTCGTCGGCGACGCCGGGATGGCCGGCCAGCTCGCCGAGGTCGGCGTCATCCTGCTGATGTTCGGCGTCGGCCTGCATTTCTCGGCCGCCGACCTGATGGCGGTGCGCTCGATCGCCATTCCCGGCGCAATCGGCCAGATCGCCATCGCGACCCTGATGGGGCTGGCGCTGGCCGAAGTTTGGGGCTGGAGCTTCGGTGCCGGCCTCATCTTCGGCTTGAGCCTCTCGGTCGCGAGCACCGTCGTGCTGCTGCGCGCGCTCGAAGAGCGCAACGCGGTGACCTCGACGGTCGGGCGCATCTCGGTGGGCTGGCTCATCGTCGAGGATTTGGCGACAGTGCTGGCGCTGGTGCTGCTGCCGGCACTCGCCGGGCTGCTCGGCGGCCACGCCGACCCGCATGCCGGCGGGGCGCCGGAGAGCAACCTGGCGCTGGCGCTCACGCTTGCCGTCACGCTCGGCAAGGTGGTGGCGTTCGTCGCGCTGGCCATGCTGATCGGTCCGCGCCTGGTGCCCTGGCTGCTCAAGCAAGTGGCGCGCACCGGCTCGCGCGAGCTGTTCACGCTCGCCGTCCTCGCGGTGGCGCTCGGCATCGCCTATGGCTCGGCCGAAGTGTTCGGCGTCTCGTTCGCGCTTGGCGCGTTCTTTGCCGGCGTCGTGCTCAGCGAATCGCACTTCAGCCACCGGGCGGCCGCGGACTCCCTGCCGTTGCAGGACGCGTTCGCGGTGCTGTTCTTCGTGTCCGTCGGCATGCTGTTCGACCCCTCGATCCTGATCGACGAGCCGCTGGGGGTCGCCGCCGTGCTGGGCGTCATCCTGTTCGGCAAATCGCTCACCGCCTTTCTGATCGTGCTGGCGCTGGGCTATCCGGCGGCCACTGCGCTGGCCATCTCGGCCGCTCTCGCCCAGATCGGCGAGTTTTCCTTCATTTTGGCGGGCCTGGGCATCGCCACCGGCCTGCTCACCGCGGAAGCGCGCGACCTGATCCTGGCCGGCTCGCTGCTCTCCATCACCCTCAATCCCCTGGTGTTCGCCGTTGTCGATGCGGTTCTGCCGAAGCTGCGGGCGGGGGCGGACGGCTATGGCCGGCAGCGTCTGGCGGCGCTGCAGCAGCGCCTTGAGGAGACCCGCGAGCGGCAGGCGGCGCGCGAGGCCGAGCGCAGCCTGCAGGTGCAGCATCTGGTCGAACGGTTCCCGATCTTCGCCTCGCTCGACCGTCACGCGCGCGAGGACCTGCTGATGCTGTTCAACCCCCGCTCCGCGGCGCCGGGCGAGCGGCTGATCCGCAAGGGCGACCGGCCGGACGCGGCCTATTTCATTTCCACCGGGGCGGTGCAGGTTTCGGTGTCCGGCCGCAAGATCCGTCTGGGTCTGGGCGATTTCTTCGGCGAAATGGCGCTGCTCAGCGGCGCCCGGCGCACCGCCGACGTGACAGCCATCGACTATTGTGAATTTCTGGTTCTCACGCGCCGCGACTTCCAGTCCTTCGTCACCCGGCATCCCGAGCTGCGGGAACGGCTGAAGGAGGTTGCCGAAGAGCGCGCGGTAATGAACCGGGAAGAGTGAACCGGAGCGCCTGAACCGGGACGATGAGGGAGGCCGGCTTGAGCGGCGAAGAACTGCGAACCATCCTGTGCCGGCTTGAGGCGGGCATGGTGCTGAGCGTGCCCGATGCGTGGCTTGAGCGCACCATTGCCGGCAGCCGCGCCGCCCGCGCCAGCCTGGTGGAAGACATTGCCCGCCAATATCACTGCGTGGTTCACCACGACGTCGACGGGCAAAGGTTCGAAAGGCTCGGATTCCCCGCGACGGGTTGAGCGAACCGGCCACGCCGGGGTCATCGCCTGCTGGAGCCGCCTCGGCATCACATCACATGCCGGGCTCCGTGTTCTCGCCCTCCGGCCCGCTGTCGCGCATGCCGAGAAACTCCCGCGTCGCGGCGAGAATCTCGTCGGACAGCGCATCGGAATCCGACACCCGCGCCAGCACCATCGCCCCCACCAGCGCCGCCCAACTGCCCAGCGCGACCACCCGTCGCCGGTGCGCATCGTCGTCGCCAACCGATCGGGCGAACCGATCGGCCTGAACCGTCATGGCCTCGGTCAGCATCCGCCGCGTCGCGGCGGGGGCGCGCGCCATTTCCGGGCCCAGCGCGGCGAACAGGCAGCCGTGACCCGGCGCATCGCGATGCGCGGGCGTGAGATAGGTGTCGGCAAAGGCGTGCAGATCGTTTGCGGCAGGCAGCGGCTCGCCGCCGTTCAGGCCCAGCGCCTGCGCCATCGCTTCGGCTACCAGTTCCTGCTTGTCGGCGAAATGGCGGGGAAAGCCGCCATGCGTCAGCCCGGCCGCCGCCATGACGTCCGCCACCGAGACATTGTCGACGCCGCGCTCGCGGAACAGCCGGGCCGCCGCCGCGACGATGGCGCGCCGGCTCTGCGTCTTCTTCTGCTGGCTGGTTCCCATATGGAATCTCCTCTGCCGCAAAAACTAGATGACAAACCTCATCCAGACAACTAGATGATAGTCATCATCCAGATGGAGCGCGTCGCTCCCCGCACGGAGAACACATCATGCCGACCGCCCTCGTGACCGGTGCCTCCAGTGGCATCGGCGCTGTGTATGCCCGCCGCCTCGCCGCGCGCGGCTACGATCTCGTCCTCGTCGCCCGCGCGACCGACCGCCTCAATGCGCTTGCCGACGACGTGCGGGCGGCGCACGGCATTGCGGTGGAGGTGATCACCGCGGACCTGACCGACCCCGCTCAGCTCGATGCGGTGGTGCGCCGTCTGCAGGCGGGTGCGCCCATCGACCTGCTGGTCAACAATGCCGGCGCCGCGCTGCTCGGCGGCTTCGCCGCGGCCGACCCCGCCGCGATGGACCAGCTGCTGCGGCTGAACGTCCAGGCGCCGACGCTGCTGGCCTCGGCGGCTGTCGGCGGCATGCTGGAGCGCGGCCACGGCGCCATCATCAACATCGCGTCGGTGGTGGCGCTGGTTCCGGAATATTTCCCCGGCATCTACGCCGCGACGAAAGCCTATATGCTGACCTTCTCGCGCGGCCTCGCCGCCGAGCTGGGTCCACAGGGGGTTTATGTCCAGGCGGTGCTGCCCGCCGCGACCCGCACCGAAATCTGGGGCCGGGCCGGCGCCGATGTCGAGCAGATTCCGGGCATGATGGAGGTCGACGACCTCGTCGACGCCGCGTTGGTCGGGTTCGACCGCAAGGAAGAGGTCACTATACCCCCGGTGCCGGACGCCGCGGCATGGGAGGCGTTCGAGCAGGCGCGCGGCGGCCTCGCGGCAGGCTTCGGCAATTCCACGCCGGGCGCCCGCTATCTGGCGTGAGACGCCGCGCCCCGCGCCGCCGCGATCACTCGCGTGCCCGGATGGCGGCCATGCTCTCGAACACGCCGTCGCGGCGGACCAGCGCATGGAACAGCGCCGCCGCGACATGCATCAGCACCGTGCCGAAAAAGGCGAAGGCGAGGTAGAAGTGCGCGTTCCACAGCAAAGCGTGCAGGGCGGCGCTGTGCGGCAGGATCGCCGGCAGCGTGACGTTGGCGTAG
This sequence comes from Xanthobacteraceae bacterium, assembly GCA_041287585.1. Taxonomy (GTDB): domain Bacteria; phylum Pseudomonadota; class Alphaproteobacteria; order Rhizobiales; family Xanthobacteraceae; genus Ancylobacter. The sequence goes on along the minus strand of JBGGNI010000041.1, from coordinate 31,530 downwards.
AGCACCACCGGATAGCCGCCGGCCGACATCATGCCCCAGCCGATCAGCGGCATGGCGATCATCAGCGCATAGAGCGCGTAATGCGAGAGATGCGCCGCCAGCTTCATCGGCTCGGGCATGGTCGCGGGCAGCGCCGGCGCGCCATAGACGAAGCGCATCACCAGGCGGATCAGCGCCAGCACCAGCAGCGCGATGCCGAGCGTCTTGTGGGTCGCCAGCAGCGGCACATATTTCGGCATGATGGTGGACACCATGCCGACGCCGATGAACAGCATCGCCAGGATGCAGACGGCCATCACCCAGTGCAGCAGGCGCTGAGGAGCGGAAAAGTGCGTGGCATCTCGGCTCATGGCATCTCGGCTCATGGGTTGGCACTCGTCGCGGGTTGAAGGCGATACGGGTAGGCCTTGGCCTCCGATGTGCGCAGGTCGAAGGAGCGCGCATAGGCCGCCGAGCGCGCGGCCGGGAACGGGTCGTCCGAGACGCGAATGCCGTCGGGCAATAGGGTCGGGTCGAAATTGATGTCGCGGCACGGCCCGTCGCGCTCCGCCTCGATCTTCGTCACCACCAGCGTCCCCGCATCGACGGTGCGCCGCCCCGCCGGCCAGGCCTTGCTCGGGTCGGCAGTCGCATCGCCCGGCTCGGCGACGGTCAGTTGCAGGGTCCAGCGCTGCGGGCCTTGCGCCACACGCTGGGCGATCTCTTGCTCCAGATGGTCCGGCCCGAGCTTGGTAAGTTCGTCATTGGTGATCGGCACGACCGGCGCCTGCGGCAGCAGCGACCAGCGCACGGCGTGCTCGGCCCCGCTTTTATCGACGAAGATGAAGGCGTTCAGGCTGTTGAACGGATCCATCGCCCAGCTCGACGTCCAGGGCGCGCTCGACGCCCAGCCGCCGAAGGCGGCGAATTCCGGGTGCGCCGCAACGAAGCCCTTCATCGCCCCCGGGTCCTTGCTGTGCGAGGCTTCCAGCAGGCCATAGAACGCCTCGGGGGTCGCCACCGGGAAAAACGGCGGGTCGATCATCGCCGCCCGCCACGTCGCGCCGTCCGGGGTGGTGATCTGCAGACCCATGCCGCGCACGCGGACCGTGGCGTCCGGGGCATTGGGATCGGCGGTACCGAGATTGAATCGCCCCAGCACCGGGTATTGCCCGCCGGCGAACACCTGCGCCCGCGACAGCGCGGCACCGTTGCCGTTCGATTCGAACGTGCCGGTGAAGCAGACGCCCTTGGCGTGGTTGCGGCGGCGGCCGAGCGCCGGCCCGCCGGGCGGCGCCAGTCCGGCGACCAGCTTGGTGGGCGTGATGCGATCCGGCGACAGGAAGCCGCCGGTATAGGCAAACCCTCCCGCGGCAAGCGCAACCACGCCGGCGATGAAAACAAGCGCGCCGGACACGGCGCGCGGCGCCGGGAACTGAGCCATCGACACATCCTCTGTTTCCGTCGTCGGTGCCCGGTGCGGCGGGCCACCCCACGAACCGACAGTTTAGAGGAAATATGAGTTTGCGTATCCGGCGTTGCCAAATCGAACGGCGCGGTTGCCCTAACCCTTCGAACACTCCACCTCAGGTGTCGCCGGGCACGCCATAGGACGGCGCCGAGGACGGGTCGAGCGCGCGAGTGACATAGGCGTCCATCTGCGGCTGCCAGAGCCGCCACAGCGCACCGAGTTCGCCGATCGGGTCGGCATCGGACCAGTCGATGCGCAGATCCGCCACCGGCCAGCCGACCGTGTCGACCAGCAGCATGCCGGCCGAGTGCACCGGTCCCTCTTCGCCACCGGCCGCAAGCGCCGCCTGCATCGCGGCGATGATGCGCGCGCCCAGATGTTCGTCGGGGCGGGCGAGAAAGGCCGCGACCATGCGCGCCGGCACGTCGGGGCTGGCGAGCAGATTGCCGGCAGCGGCGACGTCGGGCGCCCGGCTGATGCCGTAAACGCCGAGCGTCTTTCCGCCGGAATGGCCGGCACTGCGTCCCAGCTGGTCCAGCACCACCACCTGCCGGTAGTCGAAATGCGGGGCCTCATCGGCGAAGCGCGCCATCACCTCGTCCGCCGAGAGCCCTTCGGCGAGTAGATCGAGCCCGCGCGGCCCGAGCATCGGGTCGGTGATGTTCTGGGTCGCCACCACCCCGACGCCGGCCCGCGCATGGGCACAGCGCGCCGCCACGCAGGGGCTCGACGACGACACCGCGATGCCGAACATGCCGGTGCGGGCGCAGCGGGCGGAAATGGAAAAGGTCATGGCGTCCGTCCGGCGTTCAGGACGGATCGGGAATGACGGCGGTGATCTCGATCTCGACCAGCCATTCCGGCCGGGCGAGCGCGGGCACCACCAGGCCGGTGGAGCAGGGGAACACGCCCTTCAGCCATTTGCCCATTTCCTGGTACACCGCCTCGCGGTAGCGGATATCGATGAGATAGACCACGATGCGGCAGATATGGCCCATTTCGCTGCCGGCCTCTTCCAGCAGCATCTTGATGTTGGCCATCGCCTTGGCGGTCTGCGCGCCGGCATCGCCGACATGCAGGCTCTCACGGGTGTCGAGGTCCTGCGCCACCTGCCCGCGCAGGAACACCATGGTGCCGCGCGCCACGACGCCCTGCGACAGATCATTGTCGAGCTTCTGCTCGGGATAGGTTTCCTTGGTATTGAACGGGCGAAGGCGCTTGTGAACCATGGAAGGCAGTCTCTCTGCGGCAGGGGACAGGGCAGCGGCCGGATCGGCCAAGCTCATTTGGCGCCGCCCTTTACCTTGTCGGACAGGTCGGCCGCCTTGCGGACGAAGTCGAGCGGGCCTTCGAAGTCGAAGCTGTTATAGACCGCCGCCAGATGGTTGAAGTGCGGCGCTTGGGCGAACTGCACGAAGGTCAGCCGGTGGCCGGCATAATCGGAATTCAACAGGTCGCGGGCGAAGGCCAGCAGCTTGCGGCGGTCCTCGGCTTCCCACTGTTCGTTGAGCGTATAGAACTTCTTCAGCCAGTCGCCGGAGCCCTCGGCGTTGAAGGCAGCGGCATTGGGGGTGACGCAGATCTGCCCGCCGCACAGCTCGCGGGCGATGTGCATCATCGCCGGCAGATTGGCGCAGGCATGCACCCGGCCGGCATAGAGCAGCGACTGCTGCGGCATCAGCAGCCCGCCGGGGCTTTTCTCCGCCAGCGCGATCGATGCGGTGAGATGGGCGTTGATGCCCTCGCGGTAGCACACCAGGTCCGCCAGCTTCTCGCGAACCGACTGCAGCTTGTCGAGGCCGGTCTGCTTGGCGTTCCACATCGCCGCGCCGATCATCATGTCGGCGACATAGAGCAGGCGCTGCACATAGGGGAAGGCGGAATAGCGGTGCAGCGTGCCGCGAATGAACTGGGCCGCCTTGGTGTGGCGGTAGAAGAACACGTCCTCCCAGGGGATCAGCACATTGTCGAACACCACCAGCGCCTCCACTTCGTCGAAGCGGTTGGCGAGCGGATAGTCGGCCGGGTCGCTGCGACCGGCAAAGCCGGAGCGGCAGATATGCTTCACGCCCGGCGCGCCCATATTGACGATGCCGCCCACGGCGTAGTCGGACAGCGTCTCATTGGTCCAGGCGCCGACGGTCGGCTTCAGGAACGCCTGGTCGGCATAGGCGGCGGCGGTCTCGTACTTGGCGCCGCGAATGATGATGCCGGCGTCGGTCTCCTTGACCACATGCACCATCATGTCCGGGTCCTGGTCCTGCGGCGGCCGCGAGCGGTCGCCCTTGGGATCGGTGTTCGCGGAGACGTGGAAGATGTCCTGCTCGAAGATGGAGGCGACATGGCGGTCGACATTGTCGGCGAAGCGGGGGTCGAACTCCGCCAGCACGTCGCGCCCGTCCATCAACGACCAGACCTCGCCGATGGTCTCGTCACCGACGCGGGTCACCACGCCGCCAATATCCTTCATCACCGCATCGACGGCGCCGACCTTGTCGGACCAGTCCTGCTGCACGCGCGGCGGCTTGTAGAAAATGGTGTTGCGCTCGTTGTTGTCGACATAGGTCAGCCGGTCCTGGTGGGCGGCCTCGTGCGCCATGTCGTAGATGCGCGCCCTGATGTCGACGATCGGCTTAAAGGCCGCATGCTTCGTGACATCCGCCACCCGCTCGCCGTCGATCCAGACCTCGCGGCCGTCGCGCAGCCCGTTGCGATAGTCGTCACCCGTGCGGATCATCTGCCTGTCCTTTTCGCTTGATCAAATATTGTGCGCGCGGACAGGATCGGTAAAATATTTTTCAACGTTCCTTGAGATAGTTTTTTCTGATGATGAACATCTCGCTTCGCGCGCTGCGCTACGTCGTCGCCACCGCCGACTCCGGCAATCTCACCGAGGCGGCCCGGCGCCTCAACGTCTCGCAGCCCTCGATCTCGGCAGCGATCGCGCAGTTCGAGGCGGATTGCGGCGTGCAGATCTTCGTGCGCCACCATGCCAAGGGCGTTACCACCACCCATGCCGGCACCCGCATCATCAACGAGGCCCGGCTGCTGCTGAACCACGCCCGCGACTTCGGGCAGAACGCCCGCGCCATGGCCGACGAGGTGCGCGGCGAAATCGCGGTCGGCTGCTTCTGGACCATCGCCACCCACTTCATGCCCAGCCTGCTGTCGGGCTTTGCCGAGGTGCGCCGCGGCATCACGGTGGGGCTGGACGAGGGCGACCAGCAGCAGATTCTCGAAGGGCTGATCACCGGGCGCACCGAGATCGCGCTGTCCTACGAGTTCGCCCGGCCCGAGGAGATCGTCGCCGAGCAGCTGGCCGAATTGCCGCCCTATGCGGTGCTGCATGCCGACCATCCGCTGGCCCGGCGCGACTGCGTGAGCATGGCGGATCTGCGCGACGAGCCGTTCATCCTGCTCGACCTGCCGCATTCGCGCGATTACTTCATGAGCCTGTTCCGCTCGGTCGGGATCGCGCCGCAGATCGCCTTCCGCTCGCGCGCCTACGAGCTGACCCGCGGGCTGGTCGGGCATGGGCGGGGCTATACCATCCAGAATGTGCTGCCGCGCACCCAGATCACCCATGATGGCGGCCGGGTCGCCGCCGTGCCCCTCACCGACCGGCTGGAACCGGTGCGGGTGGTGAGCCTGCGCCTGCGCCGGCAGGCGCCGCGCCCGGCGGTGGAAGTGTTCGCGCGCCATCTGAAATCCGCCTTCTCGGTCGGCGGCGTGTTCGCCCCCGGCACGCTGTCGCCGCGCAAGACGGTGCGCTGAAGGCCGTTTTCATGCGAGATCAGGGTCGCATCGCCAGGGTCGGATCGCTAGTCTCGCGTCGCTAGTCTCCCCGAGGTCCGTGTGTTCGAGAAGCTGCTTATGACCCGGATCGGCCTGATGCCGCGCCTCGAACGGCTGACGCCGGCCGATTACCGGGACATCGCCTGGAAGAATGGCGGCGGGGTGACCAGCGACATCCTGCTGTACCCGCAGGGCGCGTCGCACGAGGATTTCGACATAAGGGTCAGCCTCGCCCCGATCGTCGCGGCCGGCCCGTTCTCCTCCTTCCCCGGCATCGACCGGCACATCACCCTGTTGAGCGGCAACGGGCTGGTGCTGGTGTTCGAAACCGCCGAGCACGCTCTGGCACGCCTGAGCCCGTTCTATTTCGACAGCGTCCTGGCGCCGGTGTCGCGCCTCAATGACGGGCCGGTGCGCGTGCTGAATGTGATGACGCGGCGCGGGCGATGGAACGCGCAGGTGATGGCGATCTCGGCAAGCGGCGATCCGCTGCTGACCCCGCCGGAGGGCGGCCATGCGGTGCTATATGCCGTAGCCGGCCTTTGGCAGGTGAGCGACGGCGACGCCGTGGTTCGGATCGAGCCGGGCGATACGCTGCTGTCCCATGGCGACGCCACGCTGCGCGCCACCTGCGAGCCCGGCGGGGAGGCGGTGGTGGCCTTTCTGTCGCCGGCCTTCATGCCCTGATGGCGAGTCCGGCCGGCAACAGCCTTGTGCGTCCTTCGAGGCCCGAGCTACGCTCGGTCACCTCAGGATGACGTAACTTATTGTATTGCATAAACGTTCGTCATGCTGAGGTGCCGGCCGCAGGCTGGCCTCGAAGCACGCACCGCCGCCCCACGGCGCTTGGAAAAGCACTTTTCAAACCGTCTCTCAATCAGATCGTGCTGAGAATGGCGCCCGCCAGCCGCGCCACCGTCGCCACATGGGCTCGGCTGGCCTCATAGGCCGCCGTGCCGTCGCGGCGCACCAGCGCTTCGTGCAGACGCCGCATCTCGCCAATCGCCGCCGCGTGGCGCCCCTCGGTCGCGATGGTCATGGAGCGCAGATGGTTGATGCGGGCGGTGAGGGAGCGCACCACGTCCCACGCCACCTCCTTGCCGGCAGCTAGGAACAGCGTCTCGTAGAACTCGCCGGTGCGGCGCAGCACCTCGCGAAGGCTGCCGGTCTGGAACGCCGCGTCGATCTCGTCGATCACGCGGCCCAAATCGGCAATCGCCGCCTCCGAGGCGTGAAGCGCGCAGGCGCGCGCCGCCTCGCTCTCCAGCAAGGCGCGGATTTCGTAGATCTGCGCCGCCTGCGCCGGGTCGGGCCGGGTCACCGCCGGACCCTGATGCGGGATGGTCTCGACCAGCCCTTCGGCCTCCAAATGCCGCAGCACCTCGCGCACCACGCTGCGGCTCACCCCCAGCCGCTCGCACAGCGTGCGTTCCACCAGCCGCTCGCCGGGCTTGAAGCGGAAATCCAGAATGGCGTCGCGCATCTTTTCCAGCGTGAGGCTTCGCAGCGTGGCGACGCTGCGCGCGACTTTCATCTCTTCCGCGATCTCGCTTGATGCCGTCATCGCGACCATGGCCGCCTCCCATTCCGTCTTTTTTGCCGCCCAAGCAATGCCGGATGACAATTGACGCCACGGTCTTATGGTATACCATCATATGTGACGCGAGAAGCCCCGGCGTTTTCGGGCACCGTGATGTGGGACAGACCATGCCGCTGCAACTGCGCAAGCTCGTCACCTATTCGGAGACCGCGCTGATCGAGGGCGGGCGCGCGGCTACGGTGCCGCTGCGGCTCTATGCGGCCGCGGCGGTGCTGACCAATCCCTGGGCCGGGCGCGGCTTCGTCGAGGATCTAAAGCCCGAGATCCACGACGTCGCGCCCCAGCTCGGCGCTCTGCTCACCGATGAGATTCTCAAGCTCGCCGGCTCGGGCGAGGCGGTGGAGGGCTATGGCAAGGCGGCCCTGGTCGGCACCTCCGGCGAGGTGGAGCACGCCTCGGCGCTGATCCACACGCTGCGCTTCGGCAATCACTACCGCAAGGCGGTCGGCGCCAAGAGCTATCTCGCCTTCACCAATCTGCGCGGCGGACCCAACGCCCCGGTCGTCATCCCGCTGATGGACAAGCTGGATGAGGGGCGCCGCTCGCATTACCTCACCATCCAGTTCGCCATCAGCGACGCCCCGGCGCCGGACGAGATCGTCGTCGCGCTCGGCGCATCGATCGGCGGTCGTCCGCACCACCGCATCGGCGATCGCTATCAGGACCTGGTGGATCTCGGCTCCACCCAGGGGCTGGCGAGCTCCGGCACCGCCAATGGCTGAGACGCACGGCATCGCCTATGCCGCCAGCGACGGCACCGCCGCCCGCGTCAACTACCGGCGCGCCGGCCGCCCCGGAGCGCTGCCGGTGGTGCTGATCCACGGCGTCGGCCTGGCGCTGGAGGCCTGGGCGCCGCAGTTCGCCGCCCTTGCCGAGCGCTGCGACGTCATCGCCCTCGACATGCCCGGCCATGGCGGCTCCAGCCTGCCGCCAGCGGATGCGCGCCTGTCGGACTATGCCGACCCCGTCATCGCCCTGCTCGACGCGCTGGCGATTCCGGCGGCGGTGCTGATCGGCCATTCCATGGGCGCCCTGGTGGCGCTGGAGACCGCGCTGTCTTATCCATCCCGCGTGCTCGGCGTCGCCGCGCTCAACGCTGTGTTCGGCCGCACGCCGGAGCAGCGCGCCGTGGTGGCCGCCCGCGCCGGCGCTCTGGACGCGGATGGCCGCGCCGCCGCGCACGCCGCCGCGGTGCGGCGCTGGTTCGGCGAGCCGGTGCCGCCGGAGATGGCGCCGAGCGCCGCCCGCGTCGCCGCCTTGCTCGCCGCCTGCGATCCGGTCGGCTATGCCCGCACCTATGCGCTGTTCGCGGCCTGCGACGACGCCCATCGCGACCGGCTGCCGGGCCTTGCCGCCCCCGCTTTGTTCCTGACCGGCGATGGCGACCCCAATTCCACCCCGGCCATGTCGCAGGCCATGGCCCGCCTCGCCCCGCGCGGGCGCGCCGACGTGCTGGCCGGCGAACGCCATATGATGAACCTCACCGCGCCGGAGGCGGTCAACGCCAGGCTGCTGGCCTTCATCGACGAGATCGCGGGCGCGTTCGACCCGAAAGCGTTCCGCCAGGCGCTCGGCGCCTTTCTCACCGGGGTGACGGTGGTGACGACCCGCACGCCCGAGGGCGAGATGCGCGGCTTCACCGCCAATTCCTTCGCCTCGGTCTCGCTGGATCCGCCGCTCATACTGGTCTGCATCGCCCGCACCGCGTCGAGCTATCCGGTGTTCAGCGCCGCAGAGGGATTCGCCGTCTCGGTGCTCGGCGCCGCGCAGAAGGATGTCTCGGCCCGCTTCGCGTCGAAATCGGCGGACAAGTTCGCGCACGGCGGCTGGGAGCTCGGCCCGGCCGGCAATCCGGTGATCGCGCAGGCCGCCGCCTGGTTCGACTGTACCCGCCACCAGGTGGTCGAGGCCGGCGACCACGTCATCCTCATCGGGCATGTCCGCGGCTTCGCCTCCACCGCCGCGCCGCCGCTGGGCTATTGCCGCGGCGCCTATGTCGATTTCGGCCTGGGCGAGCAGGCGCTTGCCAAGCGCGACGAGCCGGCTCGCGTCGGCGCCATCCTCGAATCCGACGGCGCCTTGCTGCTGGTCGAGGACGGCAAGGGCGGGCTCGACCTTCCCACCGGCTCCTGCCTGGAGCCCGCCGGCAATCCGCGCAGCCTGCGCGGCGCGCTCGCCCGGCTCGGCGTCGAAGGGCGGCTCGGCTTTCTGTTTTCGGTGTTCGAGACGCCGGGCCAGACGGGGCCAGACGGCACGCCCACCGTCTCGATCTATTATCGCGGCGGCTTCGAGGGCACGCCCCGCCCCGAGTCCGGCGCCCGTCTGGTGCCGTTCGACGCCATCGCCTGGGAGCGCCTGCCGGACGAGGCGACCCGCGCTTTGCTGGCGCGCTACCTGCGCGAGCGCCGCGAGGACGCCTTCGGCATCTATGTCGGCGATGCCGCCCGCGGCATCGTCCACCCGCTCGCCGCCCCGACCGCCGACCGCGCCTGAGCCAAGAAACGGGATCCGACCGTCATGAAGTTCTCCCTCTTCGTCCATATGGAGCGCTCCGATCCCGCCATCCCCTATGCCCGGCTGTTCGCCGAGCTGGAGGAACTGGCGCTGATCGCCGAGGCGGCCGGCTTCGAGACGGTGTGGATCGGCGAGCACCACGCCATGGACTTCACCATCGCCCCCAACCCCTTCATCCAGCTCGCCCATCTCGCCGCGAAGACCTCCAGCATCCGCCTTGGCACCGGCAATGTCATCGCCCCGTTCTGGCACCCGCTGCGGCTCGCCGGCGAGGCGGCGATGATGGACCTCGCCTGCGAGGGCCGGCTCGATCTCGGCGTCGCGCGCGGGGCCTACAGCTTCGAATATGAGCGCATGCTGCCCGGCCTCGACGCCATGGGCGCCGGGCTGCGGATGCGCGAACTGGTGCCGGCGGTGAGGAAGCTTTGGGAGGGCGACTATGCCCATCAGGGGGAGTTCTTCACCTTCCCCGCCTCCACCTCTTCGCCCAAGCCGGTGCAGGCCGGCGGCCCGCCGATCTGGATCGCCGCGCGCGATCCCAGCAGCCACGAATTCGCCGTCGCCAATGGCTGCCATGTGCAGGTCACCCCGCTCGCCGCCGGCGACGGCGAGGTGGCCAGCCTGATGGAGCGCTTCAACACCGCGGTCGCCAACCATCCCGAGCGGCCGCGGCCGAAGATCATGCTGTTGCAGCACAGTTTCGTCGTGGAGACGGAAGCGGAGGCGGACGCTCTCGCCGACGATCTGTCGGCCTGGTACGGTCTGTTCGGCGCCTGGTTCGCCAATAAGCGGCCGATCCGCCAGGCCATCATGGCGCCGCTCTCGGTCGAGGAGCGCGCGGCCGCGCCGCATTATGCGCCCGATGTGGTGCGCCGGAACCTCGTCATCGGCCAGCCCGACGAGGTGATCGCCCGGCTGAAGACCTATGAGGCGCTCGGCTACGACCAGCTCGCCATCTGGATCGACGCCGGCATCAGCCACCAACGCAAGAAAAAGTCGCTGGAGCTGTTCATCGCGCGCGTCCAGCCGGCGTTCGGGTGAGGATGACATGATGGACGCTGCCGCGCTGCGCGACGATTTCCGGCTCTATATCGACGGCGCGTTCGAGGCCGGCGGGGCCAGCTTCGAAAGCCTCGATCCCTCCAACGGCACGGCATGGGCGCGGATGCCCGCCGCCACCGCCACTGACGTGGACCGGGCGGTGAGCGCCGCCCACCGCGCCTTCGACGATCCGGCCTGGGCCGGCCTCACCGCCACCCAGCGCGGCCGGCTGCTGATGAAGCTCGGCGACCTGGTCGCCGCCCATGCCGGCGAACTTGCGGAACTGGAGACCCGCGACACCGGCAAGATCATCCGCGAGACCCGCGCCCAGATCGGCTATGTCGCCGAATATTATCGCTATTTCGGCGGCCTCGCCGACAAGATCGAAGGCGCGCACCTGCCGGTCGACAAGCCGGACATGGAGGCCTGGCTGCGCCGCGAGCCGATCGGCGTGGTCGCCGCCGTGGTGCCGTGGAACTCGCAGCTTTTCCTCTCCGCCGTAAAGCTCGGCCCGGCGCTGGCGGCCGGCTGCACCGTGGTGCTGAAGGCCTCCGAGGAGGGGCCGGCGCCGCTGCTCGCCTTCGCCCGCCTGGTACACCAGGCCGGCTTCCCGCCGGGGGTGGTCAATATTCTCACCGGCTTCGGCGAGGAGTGCGGGCGCACGCTCACCGCCCATCCGCTGGTTTCCCGCGTCGCCTTCACCGGCGGGCCGGCCGCCGCCCGCCATGTGGTCCGCAACACCGCGGAGAACCTCGCCTACACGACGCTGGAACTGGGCGGCAAATCGCCGGTGCTGGTGTTTGCCGATGCCGATCTGGAGAGCGCGGCCAATGCCGTGGTGGCCGGCATCTTCGCCGCCTCCGGCCAGAGCTGCGTCGCCGGCTCGCGCCTGTTCGTGGAGGAAAGCGTGCGCGCCGAGCTGCTCGCCATCCTCGCGGAGAAGGCCCGGCGTATCCGCATCGGCGACCCGCAGGATCCGGCGACCGAGATGGGTCCGCTCGCCACCACCCGGCAGCTCGCGCATATCGAAGAGATCGTCGCGGCCAGCATCGAGGCCGGGGCGCAACTCGTCACCGGTGGCACCCGCCCGGCAGGGTTGGAGGCCGGCAATTACTACGCGCCGACTATTCTGGCCTGCGCCGGCAACGAAGTGCCGTGCGCCGCGCAGGAGCTGTTCGGCCCGGTGCTGAGCGTCATCGGCTTCACCGACGAAGCCGATGCGCTCGCCAAGGCCAATGACAGCCCGTTCGGCCTCGCTTCCGGCGTCTTCACCCGCGATCTCACCCGCGCCCACCGCCTCATCCGCAAGCTGCGCGCCGGCATCGTCTGGGTGAACACCTACCGTGCCGTCTCGCCCATCGTGCCGTTCGGCGGCTACGGCCAGTCCGGTCTCGGGCGCGAGGGCGGCGCGGAATCGATCCGCGACTACACCCGCACCAAATCGGTCTGGCTGCGCACCTCCGACGAGCCGATCGCCGATCCCTTCGTTATGCGCTGAGGCCAACACATGCTCTACGAGATGCGCACCTACCGCCTGAAGACCGGCACCGTGCCAGCCTATGTGAAGCTGGTCGCCGAGGAAGGCATCGCCATCCAGCAGGCGCATCTGGGCACGCTGGTCGGCTATTTCACCGGCGAGATCGGCCCGCTGAACGAGATCGTGCACATCTGGGCCTATCAGAGCCTCGACGACCGCGCCGCCCGCCGCGCCCGGCTCGCTGCCGACCCGGCCTGGCAGGCCTTCCTGCCGAAGATCCAGGCGCTGATCGAGGTCATGGAGAACAAGATCCTGCTGCCCACCGCCTTCTCGCCGCTGGGATAGCCGGTCTCAATCAGGCTGGCCTTCCCCGCCGCCGAGCCGCGCGCGCAGTTCGGCATTTTCGGCCTCCAGCTGAGACAGCCGTTCGCGCAGCGGGCGCACGGCCTGGCCGATTTCCGCCTCGGTGAAGCGCGGCGTGATGTGCTGGGGGCAATTCCAGTCGAACGCCTCCAGCCGCAGCCTGAAAATCCGCTCCGGTTTGGCCCGATAGCCTTGTGGGCTGACCTGCTGCGTCAAAGCCGGGTCGGCGTCGAGCGGCAGGGTTTCGCCATGGACGTAGATTTTCAGCCGGGTGCGGCGGGGATAGTCGACCAGGAACAGGCAGGCCCGGCCGTCGGCGGCAAGGTTGCCGGTGCTGATATATTGGCGGTTGCCTTGATAGTCCGCAAAGGCCAGCGTGCGGTCGTCGATCAGCTTCAGAAAGCCGGGCGGCCCGCCGCGGTGCTGAACATAGGGCCAGCCGGTCTGCGAGACGCTCGCCATATAGAAGCTGTCGCGCTCGGCGATGAACAGCGCCTCGCTCTGCGTGAAGCGATCGGACGGCCGGTCGTGCTTGCCGTCCTGCCAAAGATGATCGACGCCCATCTCCGCCTGCACCGCGCGCACGCTGGGCGTCACGGCAATGTCGAGGAAGCGGTAGGACATGGCGGATCTCCGTTTGGCAGGCCGTCACCGGGCTTGGCCCGGCAGGCGATGATGCCGGTCTTGCCCGCCCCGCATAGTCCCGCAGGTTGAGAACCATCCTCCCAGGAACAGGAGGACAAGCGCGCACCCGCCCGATGCGGGATTTGAGCGGCGTCAATGCCGGGTTCGAACACTGCGCTATCGTGCCGCAATCGGCCACTCGGCGCCGAGATGACACGGCGTTCAGGCCCCGGGCGCGGCACCATAGCGGGATGAACACCAGATGAGCCCCTTGTTCCACGACCGCCTCAAGGTCGCGCTGCTGGCGGTTGCCCTGCTCGGCCTGCTCTCGGGGCTCGGGCTCTGGCTGGGCGGGCAGCCGGAATTCGCACCCCTGCTGTGGGCGGCGGGCGTCGTGCCGGTGCTCGCGGCCCTGATGGTCGAGATCGTGCGCGGCCTCGCCAAGGGCGAGGTCGGGCTTGACATCGTGGCCGCCCTGTCGATGTCGGCGGCCCTGATGTTCGGCGAAACGCTGGCGGCGGCCGTGGTCGCGCTGATGTACTCCGGCGGAACCTTCCTGGAGAGCTTTGCCGAGGGCCGCGCCCGGCGCGAAATGAGCGATCTGCTGTCGCGCGTGCCCCGGACGGCGACGCGGCACCGTGGCGATACGCTCGACGAGGTGCCGCTGGACGCAATCGAGCCGGGCGATCTGCTGCTGGTCCGGCAGGGCGATATCGCGCCGGCCGACGGCACGGTGGAAAGCGACCGCGCGATGCTCGACCAGTCGGCCCTGACCGGCGAAGCCATGCCGGTGCGGCTCGACCGGGGGCAGGAGGTGATGAGCGGTTCCACCAATGCCGGCGACATCTTCGATCTGCGGGTCAGCCGCCGCGCCGCCAACAGCACCTATGCCGGGATCGTCCGGCTGGTCGAGGCGGCCCAGCAGTCCAAGGCGCCGATGGCGCGGCTGGCCGATCGCTTCTCGCTGCTGTTTCTGGCCGTGACGCTCGCTCTCGCGACGGCGGCCTGGTGGTTCACCGCAGATCCCATCCGCGCGGTGGCGGTGCTGGTGGTCGCCACCCCTTGTCCCCTCATCCTCGCCGTTCCGGTCGCGCTCGTGGCCGGCCTGTCGCGCGCGGCCCATTTCGGCGTGCTGATCAAGGGCGCCAAGCCGCTGGAAGCGCTGGCGCGGATACTGACGCTGATCCTCGACAAGACCGGCACATTGACCGAAGGCCGCCCGCAGTTGGTTTCGATCACCGCGCCGGGCGCGCGCTCCGAGGACGAGCTTCTGTACTTTGCCGCGGCTCTGGACCAGGCCTCGAAGCATCCCATCGCGCAGGCCATCGTCGCGGCGGCGCACGCGCGCGGCGCGGTCCTGCCGCTCCCTGAAAACGTGGTGGAGACCCCCGGAGACGGTGTCGCCGGGACCATCGACGGCCGCAGGGTCATTGTCGGTGGCGCCGACTTCGTCGCCGCGCAAACCGGCGCGGCCAGGCTAGAGACCGCGATCCGCGAAGCCGGCTCGGTTGTGGTGGCGGTTGCGGTCGACGGCCAACTCGCCGGTCATCTGGTGATGGCCGATGCGTTGCGGGCCGGCACGTCCGACCTGCTCGCCGGGCTGCGGCGCCTGGGCATCGGCCGCATCCTGCTGGCGACGGGCGATCGCCGTGCCGTGGCCGAGGCGGTGACGAAGGGACTGGACCTTGATGCCGTGCGGGCCGGCCTGACCCCGGACCAGAAGGTTCTGGTGGTGCTCACCGAGCGCAAGAACGGCCCGGTGATGATGGTGGGCGATGGCGTCAACGATGCACCGGCGCTTGCCGCCGCCGATATCGGGGTTGCCATGGGCGCGCGGGGCGCGGCGGCCTCGGCCGAGGCCGCAGACGTCGTTCTGCTGGTCGACCAGCTGGACCGCCTTCTGCCGGGCATCGACATTGCCCAGCGCGCGCGCCGCATCGCCTTTGAAAGCGTCATGGCCGGTATCGGCCTGTCGATACTGGGCATGGTTGCCGCGGCGTTCGGCTATCTTACCCCCGTGCAGGGCGCCGTGTTGCAGGAACTGATCGACGTGGCGGTCATCCTGAATGCGCTGCGGGCACTCAGGATCGTACCGAGACAAGCCGCGTGACGGCCCACCCTCCGGGAGGACTTTAGAGATGAGCCGACTCGAGCGCGTACTGGCGCGAGGCGGTCGACGACCACGAAGAGATGAAGCAGCATGTGCGTCACAAGGCCGAATGGTCCACGAATCCCCGCTTCAGCTCGACAACGAAGCCGCGGAATAGTCTGTTTGAAGGGGGAGACCGCAATCGGCCGTGCCGCTTGAGTCGCCTCCGGCGGCGCACGACAGAGGATAAGGGCGGCATGACGACGGTTCGGCTGTGGAGCGATGCGGAGGCCGAGGCACACCCGGCCGTGAAGCTGGTGTTCGACGATATCCGCGCGACGCGGAAGTCCGATGTCGTCAATAATTTCTGGCGCGCACTCGCCAACGATCCCACCGGGCTCGCCCGCACATGGACCAGCCTGAAGGCGATCATGGTGGCGGACGGTCCGGTAGACCCGCTGACCCGCGAACTGATCTACATCGCAGTATCGACCGCCAATGGCTGCTCCTACTGCATCCACTCCCACACCGCTGCGGCACGGGCGAAAGGCATGAGCGACGCCCAGCATGCTCACCTGCTCGCCATCATCGGCATGGCGGCGCAGACCAATGCGCTGGTGACCGCGCTGCAGGTTCCGGTCGACGACGCGTTCCTCGTGACAGACTGAGGCAGCTCGATGATCGGGTGACGCGCCTTGCCCGTGATCAAGCCGCCCCGCGCATCGGCCGGAAAGCTGCGCGCATCGATGATCAATATCTCGCCGACGACGACGCCGGTGCGCCGTGGTCGATGAAGAAGCGGCCGCCGACCTGCGCGCCGGGGTGATTTTATCGGGGCCCGCTCATTGCCGCGCTCTGACCCCCGCAACCGTTCCATCTCGCAATCGATGCCGGCGACCCTAGAAATCTCGAAATACGCCGGCCGCGGCACCGCGCAAAGACATGCCCGGCGTCGCTTTGCGTCCGAATTGCGACCCACGCAGCGCGCCGCAACGAAAGACGAACCCGCCGAGAAGGTACCGCCATGAAAGTTCTCACCGACAAGATCCTCTCGCAGTCCGCCTATTCCGCCGAGATCGACGTACCGCTGGAGCGGGTCGATATCGCCGACTGGCTCTTCACTGTGCCGGAGGCCGAGTATCTGCGCTGCTGCCCGCCCGACCACATCGCTGCCGGAACGACAACGACCGATGACGGCCGCCAGATGTCGATCAATGTCGAGATGATAGGCACCGCGCTGGTGGTCCAGCACTATGTCGCCGAACAAGCGACGGCGGGCTATTGCCGGATGAACTCGATCTCCGACGTCTTCACGCCGGTCGGGCGCACGCAGGTCAATGTTGTCTGGGAACTCATCGCCGAGGCGATCGAGGGCGGCCGCACCCGCTACACCAACCGCGTCACCTCGCACCCGACCGACGTGTTCCTGGATTTCATCGCCGCGCACGGCCAGACCTTCGAGCAGGCCGCAGCGGCCCGGCAGGAAGCGGGCGGCGATCACAACCGCCGGGAGACCCCGCTATTCGCCGCCAGCATCGCCCGCCGCGCGCTCAAAACGCGGCCGTGACGGAAGGCGGTCGTATATCGCCCGGCCGCGCCGCGCTTACGACTGCGCCGAACGGACCGGGGGCCGGTAGTCGTTGGCGATGGTCTCGCCGAACGGGCCGGTATTCACCTTGCCGCTCGGCCGGGCGATGGAATGGTTGAGCTTGAGGCGCGGCAGCACCAGCTCGGCCACGCGGTAGGCTTCTTCCAGATGCGGGTAACCGGAGAAGATGAAGCTGTCGATGCCGAGATCGGCATATTCCTGGATGCGCCGGGCGACCGTCTCGCCGGAGCCGACCAGCGCCGTGCCGGCGCCGCCGCGCACCAGCCCGACGCCGGCCCATAGATTGGGGCTGACCTCGAGCTTGTCGCGGTGCCCGCCATGCAGCGCGCTCATCCGCGCCTGGCCGACCGAATCGAGGCGGGAGAACACCTTCTGCGCGGCTGCGATGGTGTCGTCGTCGAGATAACGGATCAGATCCTCGGCCGCATCCCATGCCTTGGCGTCGGTCTCGCGGGCGATGACGTGCAGGCGGATGCCGAAGCTCACTTTGCGGCCCTCGGCCTCGGCGAGTGCCCGGACCTGCTTGACCTTGGCCTCGACCGCCGCCGGAGGCTCGCCCCAGGTGAGGTACTTGTCGACGTGCTCGGCGGCGACCTTGTTGGCGGCTGCCGAGGAGCCGCCGAAATACAGCGCCGGGCCGTTCTCCTGCACCGGCGGGAACAGCAGATTGGCGTCCTCGACCTTGATGTGCTTGCCGAAATAGGTCACCCGCTCGCCGGCCAGCAGGCGGCGATAAACCTGCAGAAACTCGTCCGTCACCTCGTAGCGCTCGTCATGGTCGAGGAAAATGCCGTCGCCGGCATTCTCCACCGGGTCGCCGCCGGTGACGATATTGATCAGCAGGCGTCCGTCCGAGATGCGGTCGAGCGTCGCGGTCATGCGGGCGTAGAGCGTCGGCGAGGCGAGGCCCGGCCGCACCGCCACCAGATAGCGCAGGCGCTTGGTGACCGGGGCGAGAGCGGAAGCCACCAGCCAGGAATCCTCGCAGCTCTTCCCCGTGGGAATCAGCACGCCGTAATAGCCCAGGCGATCGGCGGCCTGCGCGACCTGGCGCAGATAGTCGATATCGACCTCGCGGGCGCCGATTCCGGTTCCCAGATAGCGCCCGTCGCCATGGGTGGGCAGAAACCAGAAGACGTTCAGTCCGTCGTCGGAGGCGCCGGCGTGAGACATGGTTTTTCCTACTCTGCAGCCACCGCAATCGCCGCGTGGCGACGCACCGGACCAGGGACGTTCGGGAGCCGGCGTTCAGAACGCCGGGGGATTGTATCGGAAATCGATCCGCACATCGACCGCACCCGCGCCTGCCTGCTCAGGTGACGGCACCCTGCGCGGCCTGTGAACGCACGTGTCATGGATAGGCTCCCTTCATGGTATATATTTTCGATAGATAACTAGCCTATTTCATGCAAGAGTTAATTGGGTGCGCCGGCATCGAGCCGGTTTGGACGGCGCGTTCTGCAAGGGAGCTGCGTATGCGTGAGATGAATCTCCGTCCGGTCGAAAGGGCGGCCTGATATGTCGCTGGCAGAACGCGGCGCGCGATTCGGCGCCGGAAGGATGCGTGCCCGGCTGGGGGTCGCCGGCCCCCGCTCGGCCTTCACCCGGCTGGAAGCGCAGATCGCCGGCTGGATCCTGCCGGCACTGCTGATCGCGGCGTGGGAAGCGCTGTCGCATTGGGGCCATATCGCGCCCAACGTGCTGCCGGCACCTTCCGCCGTCGCGAGCGCCGGCTGGCAGGCGCTGAAATCGGGCGAACTGGTCCAACACATGGCGGTGAGCACGCTGCGCGCCCTGAGCGGGCTGGTGGTGGGCGGGCTCATCGGCCTGGTGTTCGGCATCGCCAACGGCCTGTCGGATCTGTCGCGCCGCTACACCGATACGACGCTGCAGATGGTGCGCAACGTGCCCCACCTGGCGCTGATCCCGCTGGTCATCTTGTGGTTCGGCATCGACGAGGAGGCCAAGCTTTTCCTGGTCGCGCTCGGCGTGTTCTTCCCGATCTACATCAACACGCTGCACGGCGTACGCACGGTCGATCCCCAATTGATCGAAATGGGCCGGGTCTACGGCATGGCCCCGCTCACCCTTTTCCGGCGGGTGATCCTGCCCGGCGCACTGCCCTCCATCTTCGTCGGGCTGCGCTTTGCCCTCGGCATCATGTGGCTGACGCTGATCGTGGCCGAGACGATCGCCGCCTCGTCCGGCCTCGGCCACATGGCGATGCAGGCCCGCGAATTCCTGCTGGTCGATGTCGTGGTGCTGGCCATCCTGATCTACGCCCTGCTCGGCAAGCTGGCGGACGTGCTGACCAGCGGGCTGGAGCGTCTGTGCCTGCAGTGGCACCCTGCTTTCAACACGCCGAAGAGCTGAGCGGAGCCGCACCATGACTGCCGCCGCCCCTGCTCCCGCGCGATCGGCCGCTGCGTACCCTGCGCCCGCAGCTCAGCGCGGCCTCGCCGTCCGTGCCGAGCGCCTCAGCCGCCACTTCGGCGACAAGCGCGTGCTGGAGCGGCTCGATCTCACTATACCGGCCGGCCAGTTCGTCGCCGTCATCGGCAAGAGCGGCTGCGGCAAGTCCACATTGCTGCGCCTCATCGCCGGCCTCGACCAGCCGACCAGCGGCGAGATCGCCTTCGAGGGCGACGCCGACCGGGAGGCGATCCGCCTGATGTTCCAGGAGCCGCGCCTGCTGCCGTGGCAGCGGGTCGGCGCCAATGTCGAGGTCGGCCTGCCGGCGCGCACGCCGGCGTCCGAGCGCGCGCGCCTGGCCCGCGCCATTCTCGCGGAGGTCGGACTGGCCGACCGCGCCGGCGAATGGCCGGCCGTGCTATCGGGCGGGCAGAAGCAGCGCGTGGCGCTGGCGAGGGCGCTGGCCTCGCGTCCGCGCCTGCTGGCGCTGGACGAGCCGCTCGGCGCGCTCGACGCGCTGACCCGCATCGAGATGCAGGGGCTGATCGAGCGCATCTGGCTGGAGCAGGGCTTCACCGCACTCCTCGTCACCCACGACGTCGCCGAGGCTCTGGCGCTCGCCGACCGCGTCATCCTCATCGACCGCGGGCGCATCGCCTGCGATCTCGCCGTCGAGCTGCCGCGCCCGCGACGGCGCGGCTCGGCGGAACTCGCCGCGCTGGAAGAGCGCCTACTCACCCATCTGTTTGCCGGCTGATCAACAAAGGAAGACCCATGATACGCCTTTCCCGCCGCTTCGTGCTGGCCGGCGCCGCCGGCCTCGCCGCCACGCTGTCCGCCCCCGCGCTGCGCTCCGCCCGCGCCGCCGGCGAGGTGCGCGTCGGCTTCCAGAAATACGGCACGCTGGTGCTGCTCAAGGGCCGCGGCGTTCTGGAGAAGAAGCTGGAACCGCTCGGCATCACGGTAAAATGGGCCGAGTTCGCTGCCGGCCCGCAAATGCTGGAGGCACTGAACGCCGGCGCCATCGACATCGGCCAGACCGGCGAGGCTCCGCCGATCTTCGCGCAGGCCGCAAGCGACAATCTGGTCTATCTCGCCAATGAGCCGCCGGCGCCCAAGGGCGAGGCCATACTGGTGCCGAAGGACAGCCCGATCGCCACGGTTGCCGACCTCAAGGGCAAGACGGTCGGTCTCAACAAGGGGTCCAACGTCCATTTCCTGCTGGTGAAGGCTCTGGAGAAGGCCGGCGTCGGCTATTCCGACATTACCCCCAAATTCCTGCCGCCGGCGGATGCGCGCGCGGCCTTCGAGAAGGGCGCCATCGATGCCTGGGCGATCTGGGACCCGTTCCAGGCGTCCGCCGAGGTCGCGGTCAAGGCCCGCACGCTGACCACGGCCGAAGGCATCGTGCCGAACTATCAGTTCTATCTCGGCTCGCGGCGCTTCGCCGAGGCGAATCCGAAGGTGATCGCCGCGCTGATCCAGGCCATTGGCGAGACCGACGACTGGATCCAGAAGGACCCCGCCGCCGCCGTGGCCGAACTTGCGCCCTCGACCGGCATACCGGCGCCGGTGCTGACCATCGCGGTCGGACGCCAGAGCTTCGGCGTAACCCCGCTCACCGAGAGGGTGATCGCCGACCAGCAACGGGTGGCCGACACCTTCTTCAGTCTCGGCCTGCTGCCGAAGAGGATCGTCGTAGCCGACGCGGTGCTCCGCAGCGGTCTCTGACCGGGCAACCGGTTCAGCAGCCCGCTGCTGCGAGACCGGTGCCCTTCATGGGCATCGGTCTCGCAGGCTTGCGCAGGGAAAACGGAAGACTCAGGACGTCCACCCCGGCAGCGCGCCGTCAGCCGCAGGAAATGGCAGGCTCGCCGCCGAGCAGCGCGGGGGCGCCGCCTTCGACATCGTAGACATCGGGGACGCCGGCCTCGATCAGCGATGCTGCCGGCGCCTGTCGCCCACGCCGACAATCAGGATGTCTGGGCTTGGCGTTGATTCCGCGCTGGTCGGGATTCCGGTCGACACGAAATCCCTGCGATGTCCGTCGCGGACCTGCCTCGTTCGGCACGACAGATCAACTGCGCTCGAATCGATTTTCTTGATTAAATCTTAGCGAAATCAAGACAGTGCGCTCAAAACGCCGTTTGAAAAAGCATCGGCCATTGCCTCGATGGTATAATTGCTGCCCACGATACGCGCGGCATCCGACATCGCCGACAGGCGCCTCTTATCGCGGAGCAGTGCAATGACCTGCGCGGCATATTCGCTGTCGTCCTCCCATGGGCGCACAATAATACCATTCACTCCGTCGCGGAGATAGGCGATTTCAGGACTATGGAAGGGGTAGTTTGTGGTTATGGTGGGCAAGCCCAGCGTCGCGGCATCGAGTATTGCCAACCCTACCAATCCCGGTATCAGGAAGACGCTCCCCAACAGCATGAGTTCAACTTTCTCATCGCCAAACCGCGGCCCCACGACTTTCAGCCAGGGTCGCGTTGACGCTGCAGCCTGGACAAAGGGAAGATCGGGACCGCCACCGGCAATGATAAATTCGAAATCCGGGACCTCGCTGCGAATCCGGTCCAGCGCGCTCACCAGGAACGCCAGGCGCTTGTCGGGATAAAGGCCGCCAACATAAACGCCGACCGTATGACCTGAAAGGCCGAGCTCGCGTCGGCGCTGATCGAGGCGCTCCGGGGTTACCCTGGCAGCGGTGGCGCTCAGCTCGCTGGTATCGACGGCGTTGTTGAACACGGTGATGCGGTTTTCCGGAAAGCCAAGGCCCGAGAGCAGGCTTCGGGTTTCATCGGTGTAGGCGAACCACCAGTCCACCTTGGTGGCCCAGAATCGCTTCCAGCGCTCGCCAGGAGACCGTGCGTCCGCCGCTTGGAAGTTCCGGCCATGGCCGAAGAAGGCGACCTTGCGCAGGCCCGCCATGCTCAGGATCTGGCAAGGATAGTTGAGGAGCAGCTTGTTCTCCTGCTGCACGATCACGAGATCGGACTCCAGGACATCGCGCGGGGCCCATTGAAGCTGGGCGCCGCCGATGCGCAGCAGCGGCACGCGATGGCCCCATGGAATGTCGACCGTGTCGTTCTTCTGTAGATTCGCGCCATAGGGGGCGCAGTAGCTGACCACGTAGTCCACATCATGTGCGGCCAGACGCTCGCGCAGCCGGAGATGAAACGGGTAGCGAAAGTGGTGCGAGATCGGAAAGATGTAGGAAACGCGCTTGGTCATCCAGATGCCTGCTTGCCGCCCGAAAAAGCCCGGTCGCTTAGAATTCTCTCATGTGCCGCGATCTGATCGGGCGTGAAACGCATCGAGATCGGCCGGGCGGGATTGCCGGCGACGACCGCGTAAGGCGCCACATCGTCGAACACAACCGAGCCTGCCGCGACGACGGCGCCCCGGCCCACGATGATGCCGCTCAACAGCACCGAGCCGTAGCCGATCCACACATCGTCGTGGATCGCGATCCAGCTTTTGGGATCGTCGGCGATCCGCGCCGTATCGCCGACCCAGGGCGCCTGGCGGATCAGAACCCCGACGGAGCGCATGTCATGGTCGCGGCGTCCGACGATGCCGACATTGTTCGCGATCAGCACGCCGTTGCCGATGGTTCCGCTGCACTGGATGGAGCAGAACTTGCCGACATACACATGGTCGCCAATGGCGAGCTGCCGTGCCGCTGAAATATAGGACAGGATGCCGAGTTGAAAATCCCGACCGATTGTAACGCCCTTTCCCACGAAGAGGCGGCGCTTTGCCCATTTCCATAGCCGCGCGAGCATCGGGCTAGCTCCTGCGGGACGGCGTATGCGTTGCGGGTGCTCGTGGCTCGAACCCGCCGGGCGAGTCGAATGCACCGCGACGCGCGGCCATGGGGCGCCTCGCAGTGTAGCGGGCCACGACAGGGGCTCCGCCGGCCAGCGCCAGAAGCAACATGAGACCGTTTTCGTTGCGCATGTCGTAGGAGACGCTGAAGATAAAGGCGATGATTGCCAACGACAGGCCGATAGGCGCACTTGGGGAGTATTCCGGCGTGCCCTTGAGCGAACCGATCAGGCAGGTCCAGGCGGCGTAGGCGAGGAGGCCGCAATAAAACGCGAGCCCGACGATACCAGCCACCGGCAGGATGCCGTAATACATACTGTGGAGACCGAGCTCCCATTGGGTGCCTCCCCAATAGTGAATCCAGATGTACGGCTTAACGCCGGCGGGCAGACCGATGACTTGGGACAGCCAGGGCCAGGTCTCCCGATCGGCCATGAGACCGCTCCAGATCTCATTCCGGAACTCGAAGGTCGCTTCGCGCTTCGCGACGTCGAACGCCATGCCGCTGGGCAGATAGCTGTTGATCGTCTCGATCGACACGACCTCGGGCAGCACATAGATGCTGAACAGCGCGACCGCGGCAGCCGTTCCACAGGCGATCATCCGCAATGAGCGCGAGCGGCCGGGCATGAGGGCGATCAGCGCTGCGCATGCGGCGAAACAGGCGATCGTGGCCGTCGCCTGCTTCGTCAGAACCACCGTCAACATCATGCCGAGGCTTGCAAACAGTTGGATCGGCCGCCCGCCACCGCGGTTGTGCGGCAGCATGAAGTTGGCGAGCACGGTTACGAGCGCCATCGCAAGAACGATGGTGCCTTGCGCAGAGAGCGGCCGGCCACCGTCGTTGATGTTACTCGGATCGAGTTCCTCCCGTCCGATCATGAGGAAGCCCGGACCCATGATGACGCGTACGATCACCAGCGCCGAAAGAATGGCGCCGATGATGACGACGATTCGCTGGACTCGCGGGTGCCAAAGTTCACGCGGAAATATGAAGGCGCTCAGCGCCAGGATCACGGCAAGCCCTCCGTTCAGTCGGAGAGTGATAATCGCATCGTAACGGTTTCCGCCCATGCCGCGCATCAAATTGATGAGCAGCAGAACAGCGTAGCAGAGCGCCAGCACGGAGCCGAGCGTTATACGGGGCTTTCGTCCAGCATGCCGCAGCAGGACCCACGTACTCATGCCGATGATCGGCTCGGCAATGGTGAGATTGAAGTTGCCGATGTAGAAAAGGGTAAATTGACCGGACACTTCACGGTACAGGGCGCATAGCAGCACGACCCAGAACAGTACGACGACCCATCTGTTGGGCGGGAACTCAACGGCGTTCACCGAAGGCGACTGCCTGTTTGGGTTCGAACGGTGCATCGATTCGTCTTTCCAACAGTGTTCTGGACGCGTGTGCGCCCGCAGCTCAGCATAGACGGGGCTTCATCCACTCACAGCGGCATGGCGGCCCGCCCACCGAAATCATGTGCGAGCCACCGTTGATGGTCTCACCGCCGGCGATGTCGGTTCATTGATCATACCGCGGTAGATGGCGACATATTTGGGCGCGCCGATCGATGGCACGAAGTTTCCGGCGACGAACCCGCTGATGCCGACGGCGTCCGCCAGACGTTCGTCGAGCGGACGGCTGTGCACGGCGCGCATGCCGGCCTCAAGGCTTTCGGCGGTCGGCTCGACGAAGACGACATTGGGCACGCCCTCGAACTCTTCGGCGAGACCCGCCTTCGTCGTGATGCACACCGCACCGGCCATGCCGGCTTCCAGCAGGGAAATCTGACCGCCTTCAAAAAAAGAGGCGCTGACGAAGGCGTCGGATGCCGTCAGTACGTCGGCGATGTCCTGCATCGGCCCCATCAGCCGCACGGGGTCCTCGGCCGACAGATTCGTCGCAGCGGCAAACGCGCTGCCCCCGGAGCCGCAATGCAGATAAAGCACCTCGAAATCCGGCGCGCATGAGCGTACCGCAGCGACGATAGCCTGCTGATTTTTGGCGGGACCATAGTTACCCAGCGACACGATGCAGAATGCATCTTCCGGGATGTCGAGCCTCACACGCGCCGCCCGGCGACTTTCGGCCGTAGTCAGCCGAACCCGACCGGGATCCATCCAGTTCCAGACCACCCTCGCATCAATACCGAACCGCTCCTTTTCGTTGCGGCGGACGAGATCCGAGCAGGCGACGAAGATGACGCCCATGCGCTGCAGCGCTTGCCTTTGCCATCCGCGCAGCCGGCGCAGGTTTCCTTCGAACGGAAAGGCGTTGTGCAGCGTGCGCACCACCCGGCGGGCGGA
This sequence comes from Xanthobacteraceae bacterium, assembly GCA_041287585.1. Taxonomy (GTDB): domain Bacteria; phylum Pseudomonadota; class Alphaproteobacteria; order Rhizobiales; family Xanthobacteraceae; genus Ancylobacter. The sequence continues at coordinate 6,412 of JBGGNI010000041.1, read as the reverse complement.
GGTCAGCGCGATGAGCGCGGTCCAGAAATTTGCGCGCTCGGCATGGATGTGGATGCCGTCGAACCGTCCGGCTCGCACAAAAGCCCACAGCCGGAAAAAAAACATGGGCGACTTCGAGAAAGGGATGTGAACGACCTTGTAGCCCGCGGCTTCTAGTTGTGGCGCATATTCGCCCACGGTCGAACCCATGCTGACGATGGTGTGCGAAAGGCCGCCGGCCTTCAACTCCTCGGCAGCCGATGTCAGGAGAACCTCGGCGCCGCTGAAGCGCAGTTCGTTGAGCAGATGGAGGATTTTCATGGGCGGGCGCCATTCTGGAGCGCGGTCAGCACCGTATTCCACTGCTGGAGCGCCAACGCATGTCGATTGCGGTTATGATCCTGCATCTTGCGGGATATGCCGTCGAGATTGGTGTCGCGCAGCAGTGCGTCGAGTTGTTCGAATGAATCAAAATAGATGAGATGGGGCAAGATGTCTTCCTGGTAGAAGTCGGACAACGCAACCCAGTGTCGCACCGTATCGAGGTTCTGGAAGTCGTTGGGATCCAGCGATCCGGCGCCGATGGACGATCCTGGCGGCAATTTCATGATCTGGTTGAAGCTGATCTCAGATAGCACACCATGATCCGCATGATCTTTGTACAAATCCATCAGGAAATCGAAGCTTGGGAAGAATAGCGGGATATTGGCGGCGTATTGCTCGAAGATCGACATGAGCGAAGCGTTATAGGGAATATGGACGACACCGCGATACGTGCCGATCGTTTCCCAGGTAAAGCCGCGCTCCTTGGGGACGAAGGGGATTCGGTTGAGCTGCCGGCGCAGCCGGCCTGGCTTGAAGCGGTCCTTGTCGAGGAGGAGAGGGCCGAGCTCGGCGTCTTTGAATTTCGACCAGTATAGAAACTTTCTCGACGCAGGCTGGTAGTGCATGTCGGTGTAATCGCAGAAGCTGGAGATCGTCGGCCAAGCCCGCCCGGTGAAGAACTCGGCATAGGCTCCGTCGTACCGGTTGTTCGACAGCGGCGTGACAAGGCCGCTGTCGATCGAACGCCGGAGGAACGCGTTGAGCGTCCGCCATTTTTCCGGCTGGTTCGTGAAGGGGTGCTCGTAGCGCGTCGATGCTACAGTGATGATCGGCTTATTCCACCGCTCGTACAGCATGGCAAAGCACGGCGAGTGCGTGACGATGAAGCCGTCATAGTGCGCCAGTTCGTCCCGGTACCGCTCGTAGAAGGCGTCGCACATCGCCTGGTCGATGGAGCGCCAATTGAGATGGTTGATGACGTCGACCTTGTCCCGCTCGCGCCCCAGCACCCATGCATGGGCCGAAAGGGTCCAGTCGGTCACCGAATGGCCGAGCGCCGCCAAGGCTCGCTTGATGTCGCCGATGACGGCGATATGCAGGTCGAGGCTGAAGAAATGCAAGACAGGCTCCGATCCGATAATGACGTCGAGGTGCAGAGGACGAAACCGGAATGACGGTCTCTATCAGCCTGGCAGAGGCCAAAGGCGCCGCTGATTAGCCGGCCGCGCCATGGCGTCGTTCCGCCCAGGCCCGGATCAGCCCGACCAAGGGCAGCCTGCGTCCGGGGAGCAGGTGGGCCAGCACGGTGAGTACGAGACCGGGATGAAACATCACATAGTAGCCGGCGCTCAGCATTCCGCATCCCGATATCTGTGCCGCGAAGACATAGGCCACCGGCCAACCTTCCAGCGCCGACGACAGCAGGACGCCCCATCCGGCGCATGCCGTTGCGGCGGCGAGTGCCGGGAGATGCCATTTCACCACCTCCCATCTCGATATGTTCAGCAGCCGAGCCGCCATGATGATATGCGCCATCCAGTAATAAAGCCCCGCAAGGCCCATGCCAATGACGCAGGTCAGGAGGCCGAACGCTGCGCCGCCGAGCATGGCCGCGCCCAGCACGAGAATCGCCGTGAATTCGATGATCGCCTTGGCGCGGAACGCCCGCATCGCCTCGCCGAGAACCCCGATGCAGCGGCTCGCCAACAGGCAGGCGCCCGCGAGGCCCAGCCATGGGACAAGCGGGATGGCCGCCAGCCATTTCTCGCCCATGATCACATGGGTGAACTCCGTTGCGGCCCCGGCTATGCCCGCTGTGATCGGAAAGGCGATTGCGGTGACGACGAAGAGATAGAGACGGCTCGCACGAAGCAGCCGCTGCCGGTCGCCGGAGACGGCAACGAGGGCGGAAATGGCCACGCGGTTGACCGATGAGGTCAGCACCTCCACCGGAAGCTGCACCAGACTGTAGGACCGGTTGAACAGGCCGAGCGCTACGTCGCCGAGACGTCCGACGATGAAGACCGGTAGGTAGATCCGCGCCACTTCCAGGCTGCTGGACTGGCCCAGGCTGAGTGCGCTCTTGCCGATCTGCAGCATGTCCCGCCATCGAACCGGCCATACGAGATCGATCGGGGTCTTCGCCTGCATGATGGCCATCACCACCACGCCCTGAACCACTGTGCCGGCCAGCAGCGCTTGGTAGCCGAAACCGAAATAGGCAAGGGTGATGGCCACCAGCCCGGTGCCGAGGAACTGCCCAGACAACTCGCTGACCGTGATCCAGCCGAATTCGAGCCGGCGGCGCAGATGCACCCGAGCGATGGTCCCGAAGCCGTTTGCAAGCTGGCCCACGAAGATGACCGCAATCGCCTGGAGCGCCAGATGGGTGACGCCCAGGGCGTTCAGCACGCCAAGACCCGCCAGAGTCAGGCTGGCAAACATCACCGAGCAGAGGAACAGCGGGACGGAAAGACCCGCGAGGTCGAACCGTGCGGCCGAGACGATCAGGGTGCGTTCGATCGTTCCGGTTATGAAGGCGATCGTCACCGCCGTCGTGGCAACCGCCACGGCATAGATGCCGTAGTCGGCTGGTCCGAGCAGTCGCACGAGAACGACCATAATGACGGCCTGCATGAGGCCGGAGAGAATGGTAGCGGCAAAGGTGATGCGGACGCTGCGCGCAATGGGTTGTGACACACTCATGGGCGTTCAGTCCGATCTGCGGGAAAAGCCGACACGTCTGCGAGCCTATGGCCCGCCGGGTTGCACCTGTTCCCGGCGATGGCCCGTCACTCTGGCTGGGTAGCCATTTGCCCAGGTCGAGCTGAATCACGCACCCGCCTTTTTGCGCCACGATGGAGCCGGCGAGGTGCAGTGTGCGGCCGCCGGCGCCAAAACCCGCCGACCAAAGTCGCAACGACCGGCAGGGCGCCGATCCAACCGACTGCGAGCAATTGCTCCGTCATAGTCCGCGGGTCCAACGGGCGGAACTGGCAGGCACGCCCATTGTCGCCGCCTCCGACATTTGAATCGCGAATGTCCGAAGCCCCAGCCATCGGTCAGGTGCGGGAAATTGTGCGACGCACCTTGAGACCATCGGTGAAACGGGCTCCCATCGGAATGATGAAGATGTCGAGGACGCCAGACGTGCGTGCCGATGGATCGGGAAAGGGCACGAAACTGCGGTTTGGCGCACTGCATTCCCACGGCTCACCCTAGAATTTGAGCCACTTTTGTAGGGGATGAGCGGGGCAAAGTCGAGACGGCCCGCCAATTGGCGCGCTGCGGCCGCTTCGCCGGAACGCCGACGGGGTGACTCCACGACCCCTTCTGCCACGCCGATTTCGACAGCCCCTCGTCATATCCGGCAGCTTTTGCTACAGTGCAGCAAATTTACACGGACGGGGTGCTAACGGTTGGCACGCAAATGATTTGGCAGGATTGACGGCGACAGAAGGGTGACGTCGATGGATGTGGTGAGGCAACTCGCTATGGCGGAAATGGCCGGCGCAATTCGGACGGCGGTGCCGACAGAGGTGACGCCGATGGTCACCTCAACACACTGCAAACGCTGCAGCTTCACACCCGCCGCTCGAAGCGAGCCCGCGTGATGCCCACCGGGCAAGTCAGGCGAGGCTCGACCGGTTCTCTTTCGATGCCTATCGCTGTTCGGCTTACCGCCGCGGCGGGCGTTGGCCAGATCGAACGGGAACAAAGGATGGAACCATTCCGATTGTTCCGACCTGCGCCTTTATCCCAGCGACAAAAATGAGATTTTCCGAACGCTGGTAAGGGGATATTCACCAAAGGCGGATAATTTATCCTTGAGTTAATATAGAATATATGTTACTATTATTCCGTGGCGGCGGAGTTGTTCCTTATGGTTGATATGAAAAACTCCCGAGTGCTGAAGCGGACGAGCATACTTGGTGTGCCGGTAGATATTGTAACATTGGATCATGTTTCTTCCATACTGGATGATTGGACGGATTCGCTTTCCTTTCATACGGTTTTTGTTCGCGAGGTTGGCAGCCTGATGCTGACCTATGAAAAGAAATCGCTTCTTGATCTTCATAAGAAGGCTGATTTAGTCGTGCCGGACGGAATGCCCCTCGTCTGGATTGCCAAACTCAGGGGTTATGGGAGAGAGATCGACCGAGTCGCCGGCGCCGATCTCATGGCGCGAATTTGCAAGGATTCTATAGTCACCAAAAAAAGTCACTATTTTTACGGTGGCCTACCGGGGGTTGCTGAAGATTTGGCCGATAAGCTTAGCAGCATGTACCCGGGCCTTATTATTGCGGGCGTTTTTTCTCCGCCGATGCGGGACATTGATGAGGGCTTCACTGCAACGTCGGAAATTTTGGACGAAATTGCCAATATTAAATATAGTAAGGCTGATTACATTTGGATTGGCATCTCCAGCCCCAAGCAAGAATATTTTATGATGAAGGCGGCCCCACTGATTGGCCGTGGCGTCTTTATCGGGGTAGGTGCGGCCTTTGATTTTTTGTCTGGGCGGTCTGCTCGGGCGCCGCGATGGATGCAAAGGTTTGGTCTGGAATGGCTATTTCGGTTTATGTGCGAGCCGAGACGGCTTCGCCGCCGATACCTTGTACTCGCGCCCCGGTTCGTCGTTCATGTGTTTGTCGAACAGATCCTAAAGCGATGGACCGGAACACAGCGAATAACACACCAAAAAAGAGATAAAGAGGGCGACGTCGAACCGGTGAAATCGAGTCCCATCGCCAGTCGTGGCAAGCCATTTAAGCCATATGAAAGGGTTGTTAACGATTATGACGCCCAGATTTATAAAAACTGAACCTCACATGCTGGCCGCCGGGGATCCGTCATCCCGTTTTTGCCGCGCTCCCGGCCCGGTGGGTCTTGTCGGAGCATAACGTCGGGCCGCTGTGCACGGACGGGAGCACGGGGCATTGCCGAGCAAGACGGCGGAACATCGAACCCATCGACGCCGGCACTGCGCTCCTCGTCACTTTCATTTTTATTAATAACAAGTTAGCATAATGGTGAAATCGACGATCGCCGTATGTATCGCCAGCTTCAATCGTCGCGAAAAGACGTTGAGCTGTCTCCAAAGACTCTACTCATCTCGCCTTCCGAGCGAAACGCACCTTGTTATACACCTGCTTGACGATGCGAGTTCCGATGGAACCGCGGCGGCAGTGGCCAAGCATTTTCCGAGTGTACATATCCATCATGGAGATGGGAATTGCTTCTGGGCCGGCGGTATGCGCGTTGCGTATGGAGCGGCACTGGCGGAAAATCACGATTATTATTTATGGTTGAATGACGACGTGGAATTGTTTCCCGACTCACTTGAGCGCGCGATTGCGACGTCTATAGAAATAAAACACAAATTTGCGGGTGAACATCTCATTATCGGAGCAACCCGAAAGCGAGAAGCCGAAGTTGTAACTTATAGCGGATTTGAGAGATCATCGAGCATTTTGCCGTGGAAATTCAGGCGCATCGCGCCATTTCCCACCGAGCCACGCGAGTGTCACACGATAAATGGAAATTTTGTTCTGATTTCTCGAGAGGTTGCTCAACGAACCGGATCGATCAATTCAGCTTTCGTTCAAATGCATGCGGATTTGACGCTTGGATTGATCGCCAGACAGCGCGGTATTCGTAACTGGATCTTGCCCGGTTATATCGGCATATGCGACGCGAATGTCGGCGGGCGGAAGGACTGGAAGGCGCCGGGACTGACCTGGTCGGAGCGTCTTCGTCTCATCAATCATCCTCTCGGTTATCCATTTGGGCCCAGTTGGGCCTATAGTCGTCTGTTCGGTCTATGGGCACCTCTAATGGTCGTTGCACCCTATATTGGATTAGTTCGAGCGTGGCTGACGTCTTTGATTACCAAAAATTGAAACCGCTGTGATATGATTTTCACGTTGCCGGTGTAAGAAAGACTGTGCTCAGAGCACTCCTGAACGTAAGCGTCGTCGTTAGGCCACGTCGCTGAGGGCGGGCTGGGCCGGATAGGGCCACGGCAACAGCTCGTCGATCCGGCTGTTGGGATGCCCGCTTACGATCCTCGTGATGGCGTCGGCGAGGTAGGCCTGCGGGTCGATGT
>JBGGNI010000040.1:0-10921 GCA_041287585.1 Xanthobacteraceae bacterium | reverse complement strand
GATCACATCGATCACCCCTTCGGCTACCGCATCGGCCAGCGCCAGCCGGTCCGTCTCGGAGCGCAGCGGCGGCGACAGCTTGAAGAAGGTGCGGTAGCCGACGACGTCGCGCTCGTTCAGCGTCAGATGGTTGATCGAGGCGGAACCGGTGACCGGCAGCCCGGCCTCCTTGGCGCGGCGCAGCACCTCGATCGATTCGGCGCAGGTCAGCGAAGCGGCGTGGTAGCGCCCGCCGGTGATCGCCACCAGCCGGATGTCGCGCTCCAGAACGATGGTTTCGGCCGCCTTCGGCACGCCCGAAAGGCCGAGCCGGGAGGCGAGTTCGCCGGCATTCATCACGCCTTCGCCGGTCAGCGTGGCGTCTTCGGTGTGGTGGACGATCAGAGCGTCGAAATCCCGCGCATAGGTCAAGGCGCGGCGCAGCGTCTGGGCGGAGGCGAGGCTGCGGGCGGCATCGGTGAAGGCGACCGCACCGGCGGCGCGCAGCAGCCCGATCTCGGTCATTTCCTTGCCCGCCAGCCCTTTGGTGAGCGCGGCCATGGGGTTGATGCGCACGATGGCGGTGTCGCGGGCGCGGCGCATCACGAAATCGACGATGGCGGGATCGTCGATCACCGGGTCGGTGTCCGGCTGGCAGATGATGGTGGTGACCCCACCCGCCGCCGCCGCCTGGCTGGCGGAAGCCAGCGTCTCGCGGTGCTCGGCGCCGGGCTCGCCGATGAAGGCGCGCATGTCGACCAGGCCGGGCATGACGATGAGGCCGCGGCAGTCCACCACCTCGGTGCCTTCCGGCAATCCGGCGGCGCGCAGGCCCGGCTCGGCGGCGCGGATCACGCCGTCCATCACCAGGAGGTCGCCCGGCAAATCGAGCGTGCGCGAGGGGTCCAGCAGGCGGCCGCCGGCGAGCAGAACGGGGCGGGGCTCATGCATTGGGCAACTCATGCATTGGGCAGGTTCCGGGCAAGGGCTTCCAGCACCGCCATGCGCACCGCCACGCCCATCTCGACCTGTTCGCGGATCAGCGACTGCGGGCCATCGGCGACGGCCGAATCGATCTCCACGCCGCGGTTCATCGGGCCGGGATGCATCACCAGCACATCGGGCTTGGCGTAGCGAAGCTTGGCTTCGTCGAGGCCCCAATAATGGAAATACTCCTTCACCGAAGGCACGAACGAGCCGCTCATGCGCTCGCGCTGCAGGCGCAGCGTCATCACGATGTCGGCGCCGTCCAGCCCCGCGCGCATGTCGCGGTGCACCTCGACGCCGAATCGGTCGATGCCGGCGGGCAGCAGCGTCGAGGGGCCGACCACCCGCACCCGTGCGCCCAGTGCGTGCAGCAGCAGGATGTTGGAACGGGCGACGCGCGAATGCAGGATGTCGCCGCAAATGGCGATGTTCAGCCCCTCGATCCGCCCCTTGTTCCGGCGGATGGTGAGCGCGTCGAGCAGGGCCTGAGTGGGGTGCTCATGGGTGCCGTCGCCGGCATTGACCACCGCGCCGTCCACCTTGCGGGCCAGCAGTTCGACGGCGCCGGAAGCGTGGTGGCGCATCACCAATATGTCCGGGTGCATGGCGTTCAGCGTCACCGCGGTGTCGATCAGCGTCTCGCCCTTCTTCACCGACGAGGTGCTGACCGACATGTTCATCACATCGGCGCCGAGGCGCTTTCCGGCCAGCTCGAAGGAGGACTGGGTCCGCGTCGAGGCTTCGAAGAACAGATTGATCTGGGTGCGCCCGCGCAGCGTCGCCCGCTTTTTCTCGACCTGGCGATTGAGCGTGACGAATTCTTCGGCGAGGTCGAGCAGGCCGACTATATCGCCGGGCGACAGCCCTTCGATGCCGAGCAGATGCCGGCCGGAGAGGGCGAAGGATGCTGTGGAGTTCGATGCCATATCGAAGTCGGCTGGATAGACGCAGCCGCGCCCGGCCGCAAGCGCCACGGTGCAGATGTCCATAGGATTCGGAACGGAAGGCGCCGGCGCGCGTTTTTACCTCAAGATTTGTGTCTGAAACCGCCTGAATGGTGACACAAGCGCCGAAATGACGTCACGGAATGGTCACCGTGCATTCAGTCGGCGTTCACCGCCACGGACCGAGACTCCATACCAACACGCCGCGTTACGGCGTGCCCCCCAGGAGAGTTCCCATGACTCACTCCCGCATTCATCGCGCCGCCATTGCGACCGGTCTCGCCGCGACGCTGGCCGCCACCATGCTGTCGCCCGCCGGCGCGGCGCCCATCGGGCCGCTTGCCGCCGGCGTAAAGCCAGACCTGCCCGCCATGACCGATCAGGTGCGCTGCAACGGCTGCTGGGTCGGCGCGGGCGTCGCGGCCGGCGTCATTGCCGGTGCCGCCATCGCCGGCGCGGCCTCGCGGCCCTATTACAACAATTACAATTACGGCCCAGGCTATTACGAGCCGCCGGTGGTCTACGCCCAGCCGCAATATTATGCGCCGCCCCAGGTGTACTATGCGCCGGCGCCTCGCTACGTCTATGCCCCGCCGCCGCGGGCGCCGTACGGCAAATGCTGGGTGCAGACCGGCTATAATCGCGGCTATTGGGGCCGTTGCTGATCGCGCGCCTTACAGCAGCTGAACGGCGGCGATCACCAGAGGCAGCGTGATCGCCGACAGCAGCGTCTGCAAGGTCAGCATCTGCGCCAGCAAGGGCGCGTCGCCGCCCATCTGGCGGGCCAGCACGTAGCCGTTCGGGGCCGAAGGCACCGCGGCGGCGATGGCGACCACCAATAGGTCGACGCCGCCGAGCCCGCAAAACCGACCGATGGTGACCGCCAGTGCCGGCAGCACCAGCAGTTTCAGCACGGCCGCCCACCAGGTCGCAGCGTGCGGCCGGCGCAGATCGGACAGCACCAGCCCGGCGCCGACCACCAGCAGACCCAGCGCCAGCGACGCGCGCCCCAGTATGTCGGCAAAGGTGACCAGCACCGGCGGCGTCGGCAGATGCAGCACATTGATGAGCGCACCCGCCGCGCACGACCAGATGAAGGGATTGCGGGCAATCTGGCGGAACACGTCGGCGCCATTCAGCTGGCCGCTGCCGGCATACCGCGCAAGAATGACGACACTAAGCACATTGACGCTCGGAATGATGACGGCGATCGCCACGGCGGCGACCGCCAGCCCCGCCGGTCCGGCGAGGCCGCCGGCAACCGCCAGCCCGACATAGGTGTTCCAGCGCAGCGCACCCTGAGCGAACGAGGTGAAGCTCGGTCCGCTCAGCGCAAGCACACGGCAAATCGCCACCCGGCAACCCAGCAGGGCAAGGGTCATCAGGGCGATGGCGCCCAGCAGTGCGGCGGAAACCTCCAGCACCGCAACACCACCGAGATCGGTGCGGGCAAGGCTGACCATGAGCAGCGCCGGAAACAGCACGAAATACGTGAGCCGCTCCAGCCCGCGCCAATGCGCATCCTCACGCAGCAGCGTGTGCCGCAGCACCACGCCGAGCGCGATGATGAGGAAGACTGGAACCAGGGCGACCAGAACCTCGATCATGGCACGCGGTCACAGCTCGGCGAGCCGGCGCAGACGGTCGAGCGCGCCTTGCAGGATGAAGGCGGCGGCGTGCTGGTCCACCACCGCCGCGCGTTTGGCACGGCTGACATCGGCGGCGATGAGGTCGCGCTCCACCGCCGCGGTCGACAGCCGCTCGTCCCACAGCGCGATGGGCAATTCGGTCAACCGGGCGAAATTGCGGGCGAAGGCGCGGGTGGATTGGGCTCGCGGACCCTCGCTGCCGTCCATATTGATCGGCAGTCCGAGCACGAAGCCGACGGCGCCGCGCGCACCCGCCAACGCCAGCAGCCGCGCTGCATCCGGCGTGAACTGCTTGCGGGCGATGGTCTCGACGCTGGCCGCGAGCCGCCGGTCGGGGTCGCTGCTGGCGACGCCGATGGTCTTGGTGCCGAGATCGATGCCGATCAGCGTGCCGCGGGGCGGCAGCACGGCGGCAGCTTCAGCAAGGGGCAGGATCGGCGCACTCATCGCCTTGGCCGTAGCATGGGCGGCCGGCGCCGCCAACTCGCCCGCCGGCCCTTGTGGCGTGGCGACTTCGCCCTATTGTCCCCAGCGTTACCGGATCCAAGGAGTCCTGCATGAAGATCACCTGGTACGGCCATTCCGCCTTCCGTCTCGATTTCGCCGACAAGGTGGTGCTGATCGACCCGTTCTTTTCCGGCAACCCGGCCTTCGACAGCAGCCGCGACGTCGCCGTGCTCGGCACCACCCATATCCTGCTCACCCACGGCCACAGCGACCATGTCGGCGACACGCTGGCGATCGCGGAAGCCACCGGGGCCACGGTGGTGGCCAATTACGATCTGTGCATGTGGCTGGTGCAGAACGGGCTGAAGACGTTCGACCCGATGGGCCTCGGCGGCACCACGCAGCAAGACGGCTTCACGGTGAGCCTGGTGCGGGCGGACCACGCGTCCGGCGACCTGGTGGGCGGCCAGGCCATCTATCTCGGCAATCCCGGCGGCGTCATCGTGAAGGCGCCCGGCGAGCCGACCGTCTGGCACATGGGCGACACCGACATCTTCTCCGACATGGCGCTGCTGGCCGAAATCCACCAGCCGGAGGTCGTCATGGTGCCGATCGGCGACCGCTTCACCATGGGCCCGGAGACCGCGGCGCTGGCAGTGCAGCGCTATCTGCCGGGCCTGACCATCATTCCGTGCCACTACGGCTCCTTCCCCATCATTGCGCCGACCGCGGAGCGCTTCGTTGAGCTGGTCGGCGAGGAGGCCACGGTGCTGGTGCCGGAGAAGGGCGTGCCGGTCGAGCTTTAAGCCGCGTTGCGGGGCGGCGCGGCGCCCTGCTATAGGGCGCGACAGTCCGGGCGGCGGGCCGCCCCCTTGTCATGTCAGGAAGTCCGATGTCGGTCGATCAGGCGACGGTCCGGCGTGTGGCGCATCTCGCGCGCATCGCCGTGACCGAGGAGGAAGTGGCCCATCTCCAGGGCGAGCTCAACGCCATACTCGCCTTTGTCGAGCAGTTGAACGAAGTGGATGTCGCCGGTGTCGAGCCGATGACCAGCGTCACTCCGATGCGCCTGCCGCAGCGCGCCGATGCGGTGACCGACGGGCATATTCCGGTGCAGGTGCTGGCCAATGCGCCGGTGGTCGAAGACGGCTTCTTCGCCGTGCCGAAAGTGGTGGAGTAGGCCGATGCACGATCTCATCCGCCTGTCGCTGACGCAGGCCCGCGAAGGGCTCACGCAGGGCCGGTTCAGCGCGCTGGAGCTGACCGATGCCTATCTCGCCGCCATCGAACAGGCCGGGCCGTTGAATGCCTATGTGCTGGCGACACCGGACAAGGCCCGCGACATGGCGCGGGCGAGCGATGCCCGCATCAAGGCCGGCGAGGCCGGGCCGCTCGAAGGCATTCCGCTCGGCGTCAAGGACATGTTCGCCACCGAGGGGGTGCGCACCACGGCGTGCTCCAGAATTCTGGGCGATTTCGTACCGCCTTATGAATCTACCGTCACCGCCAGGCTGTGGGGCGCCGGTGCGGTGATGCTGGGCAAGCTGAACAATGACGAGTTCGCCATGGGCTCGTCCAACGAATCGAGCGCCTTCGGTCCCGTGGTCTCGCCCTGGCGGCGCGCCGGCTCGCCGGCACCGCTGGTGCCGGGCGGCTCTTCCGGCGGCTCGGCCGCGGCGGTTGCGGCGCACCTGTGCGCCGGCGCCACCGGCACCGACACCGGCGGCTCCATCCGCCAGCCGGCGGCACTCACCGGCATCGTCGGCATCAAGCCGACCTATGGGCGGTGCTCGCGCTGGGGTATCGTGGCGTTTGCCTCCTCGCTCGACCAGGCCGGCCCGTTCGCCCGCACGGTGAACGATGCCGCGCTGCTGCTGCGCTCCATGGCCGGGCACGACGCCAAGGATTCCACCAGCGCCGACCGCCCGGTGCCCGACTATGAGCAGGCGGTGGGCCGCTCCGTGAAAGGCCTCACTATCGGCATTCCCAGGGAATACCGTGTCGAGGGCATGCCGGCGGAGATCGAAGCCCTGTGGGAGCAGGGCGCGACCTGGCTTCGGGACGCAGGTGCGCGGGTGGTGGAGATCAGCCTGCCCCACACCAAATATGCACTGCCGGCTTATTACATTGTCGCACCTGCCGAGGCCTCTTCGAACCTCGCGCGCTATGACGGGGTGCGCTACGGTACGCGGGTGCCAGGACGCAACATTGTCGAGATGTACGAGAAGACCCGCGCCGCCGGCTTCGGCAGCGAGGTGCGCCGTCGCATCATGATCGGCACCTATGTTCTCTCCGCGGGCTATTACGACGCCTATTATCTCAAGGCGCAGCAGGTGCGCACGCTGATCAAGCGCGACTTCGAGACCGCGTTCGCCGACGGGGTCGATGCCGTGCTGGCGCCGGCGACGCCGTCGGCCGCCTTCGGAGTCGGCGAGAAGTCCGGTGCCGATCCGGTCGAGATGTATTTGCAGGACATTTTCACCGTGACGGTGAACATGGCCGGGCTGCCGGGGCTGGCCGTGCCGGCGGGGCTTTCCTCGGAAAAGCTGCCGCTCGGCCTCCAGCTCATCGGCCGGCCGTTCGACGAAGAGACCCTGTTCTCGCTGGGCCAGGTGGTGGAAGACGCCGCCGGCCGGTTCGAGATCGACCAGCGCTGGTGGGAGTGATGGGGCGCGAACTGCCGGAAGCGGAACGGGTGCTGGCGCCGTATCGGGCGGAAATCGACGCGCTCGACGCCGAACTCGTCGTACTGCTGGCCAGGCGGCTCGACGTGGTGCGCCGGGTGATCGACATCAAGCGCGACGAGGGCCTTGCCGCCTTGCTGCCAGAGCGGGTGGAAGACGTGATCGACAAGGTCACGGCGCACGCGCTCGCGCACGACGTGCCCAAGGACCTGGTGGAGCACCTCTGGCGGGTACTGATCGCCTGGGTGGTGGCCTATGAGGACGCGCGGCTGCGCTGACGCAAAGCAAACGCCGCGAAAACTTGCAATTGAAGCGCAGGCGGCAAGCGCGCATCCTGATCTCCCAACGGTCGGCCCTGACAAAAGCGCCGCTGATCGAGGGGGGCAAGCATGGAATGGCTTCAAGCCGTTTTACAGAATACGCCGGCGATCATAAAAGCGGCGAGCGAGACCGGGCTCGGCATCGTGGCACTGTCCTGCCTGATCATCGGCGCGGCGGGTATCATCTACCTGTCGCGGTCGGACCATGCCGCGCCGCTCTTGGGCATCGGCATCTTCACGCTGATGGTGCTCGGCGTGGTGGGCCTTTCGGTGGTGGCGCTGTTCACCGGCGCCCGCCGGCCGCTCGACCTCGCCTCCGCCCGTACCATCAACTTCAAGACGCCCTATTTTGACGAGGCGAGCGGCACCTATCGGCTGCTGGACGCCACGGTCGTCAATCTCGGCGGCAATGTGTGGCGCGAATTGCAGGAGCGCCCGAACGGCAAGGCAGAATACTACCACATCGTGAAGTCGATCGAACCGGGGCGCATACTGTTCGGCCGCCGCCCGAAGCCCAACAACGAGAAGACCGACCCCACGGAACTGATTGTCGACACCAGCGATCGCATCCTGTGCTGGCGCGACGGTCCCGATGCCGTGGCGCTGCAATGCCCCTATGCGCTGGTCGGCATCGAATGACGCGTCAACGCACGCCGCGATACATCTCGGCCAGCGACAGCGCGACGCCGAGCGCGGGCAGAGCGAGCACCGCCTCCGCTCCCACGATCATTTCGCCGGCATGCGGAAACACACCGTCCTCGCCACGCTGCCACAGCCAGAGCCGCGGTTCGTCCTGCGCGAGAACGACATAGGCCTGGAGTGAGGGCAGGGCGGTGTATTCGCCGCGCTTCTCGTGAATGTCGGTTTCCAGTGAGGAGGGCGAGAGCACTTCGGCGAGAAGCACAGGTCCTGGGGAGATATAGGCACTGCCCTGGGCCCCAACGGGCTCTGCCAGGACGTCCGGATAACGCAAGCCGCGCAACGTTTCGACCGCGTAATCCGACTGGGCGACCTGCCACAGGGCAGGATCGAGCCGCGACCAGAGCAGGCCGAACAGGTTTCCGGCTACCCTATTATGGTTCACCGAGGCGCCTGTCATCATCACGATCTTGCCCTCGACGAACTCATACCGACCGTCCTGCCGCTCCGACCAACGCAGAAAGGCCTCTTTCGCCATAGGTACATCGGTACGCAGGTTCATCTCAAACTCCGCGCTGGGTGATCCCTCCCAGTTGCGACCGTTTTAGCATGAGAGTAGGGAAGCCCCAAAAGCTCGTGACGCATATCAAGGCCCGCCCAATGAACATGTATGCTCGCCCCGCCGACCCCAAGAAGCTGATCCGCGGCGCAACCGGCGACTGGGAAGTGGTGGTCGGCATGGAAATCCATGCCCAGGTCACGTCGAACTCCAAGCTGTTCTCCGGCGCCTCCACCCAGTTCGGCGGCGAGCCGAACGACCATGTTTCGCTGGTCGACGCCGCGATGCCCGGCATGCTGCCGGTGATCAATGCCGAATGCGTGCGCCAGGCCGTGCGCACCGGGCTCGGGCTGAAGGCGGCGATCCATTTGCGTTCGGTGTTCGACCGCAAGAACTATTTCTATGCCGACCTGCCGCAGGGCTACCAGATCAGCCAGTACAAGAGCCCCATCGTCGGCGAGGGCGTGGTGCTGGTCGATCTGCCGGACGGCGCCAGTTTCGAAGTGGGCATCGAGCGGCTGCATCTGGAGCAGGATGCCGGCAAATCGATTCATGATCTGCACCCGACGCAGTCGCTGGTCGACCTCAACCGTTCCGGCGTCGCGCTGATGGAGATCGTCTCCAAGCCGGATCTGCGATCGGCCGACGAGGCGAAGGCCTATGTCACCAAGCTGCGCACCATTCTGCGCTATCTCGGCACCTGCGACGGCGACATGGAGAAGGGCAGCCTTCGCGCCGACGTCAATGTCTCGGTGCGCCGGCCGAGCGAGCCGTTCGGCACCCGCTGCGAGATCAAGAACGTCAACTCCATTCGCTTCATCGGCCAGGCGGTGGATACCGAGGCGCGCCGGCAGATCGGGATTCTGGAAGACGGCGGCAGCATCGCCCAGGAAACCCGTTTGTTCGATCCCGGCCGCGGCGAGACGCGCTCCATGCGCTCCAAGGAAGAGGCGCACGATTACCGCTATTTCCCGGACCCGGACCTGCTGCCGCTGGAGTTCGACCAGGCTTTCGTCGACGAGCTGAAGAGCCATCTGCCGGAACTGCCGGACGAGAAGAAGGCGCGCTTCGTCGCCGATTACGGACTTTCGCCCTACGACGCCGGCGTGCTGGTCGCCGAAAAGGAGACGGCGGACTATTACGAGGCGGTCGCCAACGGCCGCGACGCCAAGGCGGCGGCGAACTTCGTCATCAATGAGTTGTTCGGCCGGCTGAACAAGGACAGCCGCGACATCGCCGCCTCGCCGATCTCAGCCGCGCAGGTCGGCGCCATCGTCGATCTGATTGCCGACGGCACCATCTCCGGCAAGATCGCCAAGGAACTGTTCGAGATCGTCTTCACCGAGGGCGGCGATCCGCGGGCGCTGGTCGAGGCGCGCGGGCTGAAGCAGGTGACCGACACCGGCGCCATCGAGGCCGCCATCGACGCCATTATCGCCGCCAACCCGGAGAAGGTGGCGCAGGCCATCGCCAAGCCGACCCTGCTCGGCTGGTTCGTCGGCCAGACCATGAAGGCGACTGGGGGCAAGGCCAATCCGCAGGCGGTGAACGATCTGCTCAAAGCCAAGCTCGGGCTGTGATCGTCATCCAGCGCGCGCGGCGGGTCGATCTCGGCGCCATTGTCGCAATACTGGCGGCCGACACCGCCTTCGGCCATGCCGACTGCACCGATCCGGCCGAGGGCGCGGCGTATGCTCGGGCTTTCGCCGCCATCGCCGGCAGCCCGACCAGCGACCTGTTCGTGGCGTGGACGAAGGGCAGGGTGGTCGGCACGTTTCAGCTCGATCTCATCGTGACGCTGCTCGACCATGGGGCGACGCGCGCGGTGCTGGAAGCGGTGCACGTCGCGCCCGACCAACGCGGCCGCGGCGTCGGCGCCGCCATGGTCGCCTTCGCCGTCGAGCATGCGCGCCGCCGCGGGGCGGCCTCGCTGTCGCTCGGCTCCAACAAGCAGCGGGTGGACGCCCACCGCTTCTATGAGCGCCTCGGCTTCGCCCGCAGCCATGAGGGCTTCAAGATGAAGCTGAGCTGAGGGTTACCGCCCCAGCCCGGCCACCAGCAGGTATTTCTTCTCGACGAACTCGTCGATGCCGTGGTGCGAGCCCTCGCGGCCATTGCCGCTCTCCTTGACGCCGCCGAAGGGGGCGAGCTCGGTGGATACCAGGCCGGAATTGATGCCGACGATGCCGTATTCCAGCGCCTCCGCCACCCGGAACACCCGGCCGATGTCGCGCGAGAAGAAATAGGCGGCGAGGCCGAACTCGGTGTCGTTGGCCGCCGCCACAACCTCATCCTCGGTTTCGAAGCGGAACACCGGCGCCACCGGGCCGAAGGTCTCTTCGCGCGCCACCAGCATGGACGCGGTGAGGCCGGTCAGCACGGTGGGCTCGAAGAAGCTGCCGCCGCGCCCATGGCGCCGCCCGCCGGTAATCACCTGCGCGCCCTTGGTGATCGCGTCCGCCAGATGGGCTTCGACCTTGGCGATGGCGTCGGCATTGATCAGCGGGCCCTGCGTCACGCCCTCTTCCATGCCGTCGCCGACCTTGAGCCGGCCGACCGCCTCGGTCAGCTTGGCGACGAAGGCGTCGTGGATGCCGGCCTGCGCATAGATGCGGTTCGCGCAGACGCAGGTCTGGCCCATATTGCGGAACTTGGAGAGCATGGCGCCCTCCACCGCGGCGTCGAGGTCGGCATCGTCGAACACGATGAAGGG
>JBGGNI010000039.1:0-44483 GCA_041287585.1 Xanthobacteraceae bacterium | reverse complement strand
ACGCCGGACAGCGCGGAAAGGTCGAGCGCGGCATCGGTCTGGATGGTGCGGCCGAGGCCGCGCTTGGTGCCGGTGCCGGCCACCTCCAGCGTGCGCCCCTGTGCCAGAGCCCAGCGCACCGCCTCCGCAACCTCGGCCTCGTCGCGCGGCCGCATATGGTCGGTCATCGCCTCACTCCACCAAAGCGGCGAGCCGCGCCGCATGCCTGTTGTGCTCGGCGATCACCGGGCCGAGATCCAGGCCGGCAAGCTGCCCGCCTTCCACCACCACCCGCCCGGCAACCACCGTATAGGCCGAACGGTGCGGCCCGCAGAACAGCGCGGCCGCCACCGGGTCCGCCAGCCCGCCGGCAAAGGCCAGCGTTTCGAGGTCGAGCGCGAAGAAATCCGCGCACATGCCGGGTGCCAGCGCGCCGATATCGCTGCGCCCCAGCACCGCGGCGCCGCCCAGCGTGGCGATTTCCAGCGCCTCGCGCGCGGTCATCCATTCATGGTCGCGCGAGGGGTCGGAGGTGGAGAGCGCGGTGTCGGGTCCCTCCGGCGGGCGCAGGGCGATCTTCAGCCGCGCCAGCAGCATGGCCTGGCGCACCTCGGCCAGCATGTGGTTGCCGTCATTGCTGGCCGAGCCGTCGACGCCGATGCCGACCTTGACGCCCGCCGCCCGATAGGCCCGCACCGGAGCGATGCCGGAGGCGAGCCGCATGTTCGAGCACGGGCAATGGCACACGCCGGAGCCGGTGGCGGCAAAGCGGCCGATCTCGGCCTCGTTCACATGCACGGCGTGGGCGAACCAGACATCCTCGCCCAGCCAGCCGAGCCGCTCCATATAAGCGACCGGACGCGCGCCGAAGCGCTCCAGCGTGTAGCGCTCCTCGTCCACCGTCTCGGCGAGATGGGTGTGCAGCCGCACCCCCTTGGCGCGGGCGAGCATCGCCGAATCGCGCATCAGCCCCTCCGACACCGAGAAGGGCGAGCAGGGCGCGAGCGCGATCTGCAGCATCGCGCCGGGCGCCGGGTCGTGATAGGCGGCGATCGCCCGCTCGCTGTCGGCGAGAATATCGTCTTCCGCCTCCACGCAGTCGTCCGGCGGCAGCCCGCCGCGCGACTGGCCGAGCGACATCGAGCCGCGCGAGACCATGAAGCGCAGCCCGATCTCGCGGGCCGCCGCGATCTGGTCGTCGATCCGGCAGCCATTGCGGAACACATAGGCGTGGTCGAACACCGTGGTGCAGCCGGAGAGCGCCAGCTCGGCGAGCCCGACCAGCGTCGCGGTGCGCGAGGCCTCCGGCGTGCGCGCCGCCCAGAGCCGGTAATGGGCCTTGAGCCAGCGGAACAGATTGGTGTTCTGCGCCGCCGGCAGATTGCGGGTCAGCGTCTGGTCGAGATGGTGGTGGCAATTGACCAGGCCCGGCAGCACCAGATGGTTGGAAAGGTCCAGCACCCGGTCGGCACTTTCCGGCAATTCCGCGCTGGGACCCACCTGCTCGATGATGCCGTCGCGGGCGAACAGGCCGCCGCCGGCGATCTCGCGGCGCTGCCCGTCCATGGTGACGAGCAGACGCGCATTCCTCACCAGCAGGGTCGGCATGGGGAATCAGAACCTCGGCAGGTCGGGAAAGGGCATCTGGCCGCCGCTCACATGCACCCGCCCGAGTTCGGCGCAGCGGTGCAGCGTGGGGAACATCTTGCCGGGGTTGAGCAGGGATTTGGGGTCGAACGCGCACTTCAGCCGCTGCTGCTGGGCGAGGTCGGTCTCGTTGAACATGGTCGGCATCAGATCGCGCTTCTCGACGCCGACGCCGTGCTCGCCGGTGAGCACGCCGCCCACTTCCACGCACAGCCGCAAGATGTCGTTGCCGAACGCCTCCGCCGATTCCAGCTCGCCGGGCTTGTTGGCGTCGTAGAGAATGAGCGGGTGCAGATTGCCGTCGCCGGCGTGGAACACATTGGCGACCTGCAGCCCGTGCTGCACCGAAAGCTCCGCCATGCGCGACAGCACCAGCGGCAGCGCCTTGCGCGGAATCGTGCCGTCCATGCAGTAATAATCCGGCGAGATGCGCCCCACCGCCGGGAAGGCGGCCTTGCGCCCGGCCCAGAAGGCGACGCGCTCCTCCTCGCTGGTCGAGGCGCGCAGGGTCACGGCGCCGCAGGCGCGTGCCAATTCGGCCACCCGCTCGATCAGATGATCGACTTCGGCCGCCGGCCCGTCCAGCTCGACGATCAGCAGCGCTTCGACGTCGAGCGGATAGCCCACTTTGACGAACGCTTCGGCGGCGTGGATCGCCGGCCGGTCCATCATCTCCATGCCGCCGGGAATGATGCCGGCCGCGATGATGCTGGCGACGCACGCCCCGCCCGCCTCGGAGGAAGGGAAGCCGACCAGCACGGCGCGCGCGGTCTCCGGCTTGCGCAGGATGCGCACCGTCACCTCGGTGACGACGCCGAGCAGCCCCTCCGAGCCGACGATGACGCCGAGCAGGTCGAGCCCGCCGGAATCGAGGTGCTTGCCGCCCAGCCGGACCACCTCGCCGGTGATCAGCACCAGCTCGACGCCCAGCACATTATTGGTGGTGAGGCCGTATTTCAGGCAGTGCACCCCGCCGGAATTCTCCGCCACATTGCCGCCGATGGTGCAGGCGATCTGCGAGGAGGGGTCCGGCGCGTAATAGAAGCTCTGCCCCGCCACCGCATTGCTGATGCCGAGATTGGTGACGCCCGGCTGTGCGGTGACGGTGCGGTTGGGAATGTCGATGTCGAGAATGCGGTTGAACTTGCCCATGCCGAGCAGAATGGCGTCGGCCAGCGGCAGCGCCCCGCCGGACAGCGAGGTGCCGGCGCCGCGCGGCACTACCCGCACCTCGTTGGCGTGGCAATAGGCCAGCACGCGCGAGACCTGCTCGGTGGTGGAGGGCAGCACCACCGCGAGCGGTAATTGCCGGTAGGCGGTCAGCCCGTCCGACTCATAGGGCCGCATCTCGATGGTGGAATCGATGACGCCCTCGCCCGGCACGATGGCCCGCAGCGCGGCGATGATTTCGCCCCGGCGCGCCAGAACACCGGCATCCGGCTCCGGCATGACGAGCCCGGACATGGGCGCCCCCCTTTTTTGACTGGAGGCATTCTAGGCCGGCGGCCCGAACGGAGGGAACCGGTATTTCGCCGTCACATGGCCGATGCGGGCTTGGCGGACTCGGCGGCCGGCGCGGCGGCTGCCGCCGGGGTGGCAACGGAACTGGCCGCCGCCTGCCCGCCCGATGCCGGCGTCGCGCCGGGGGCGGCGGCTTCCGCCGGGGCGGCGGCCTCCGGTGCCGCGATGGGGGCGGCGGGCTTGCGCCGCGGCTTGCGCGCCACGGTGGGTCCCGCCGCCTTCATCACCTGGGCGATCACCTGCGCATGCAGGTCGGCCGCCTTGTCGATGTTGAAATGGGTGAGGCTGTTGGTTCCGGTCAGATCGACATTGCTGACATTGGCGCCGCCCACGGCTTTACCCGAGCCGCCGGCCTGGTAGAAGTTCAGCACCCGGCCGATCTTGGGCGAGGCGTTGATGCGCGGCGTCACCGGATCGAACGTCGCCACCAGCACCACCGGCGTGCCGCCGTCCGCCAGCCGGTTGGCCATATAGAGCGCGGCGTCGGCGCCGAGCGAATGGCCGACGATGATGATGGGGTAGCGCCCGCCGACGGACGCCGCCTCGGCCGTCGCCATGCGGGCGAGGGTCTGCCAGTCGGTGTAGCTGTGCACGGTGGCCTTCACGCCCTGCGCCGTCAGCTTCTGCGCCAGCGTATCCATGCCGAACGAGAACACATTGGCGAGGCCGCGCAGCAGATAGACGTGGCCGGGGCGGGTCGGCGCAGCGGCCGGGGATGCAGATTGGGACTGGGCGCGTGCCGGAGCGGCGACGATGCTGAGTGTCAGCAGGGCGACGAAGGCGGCAATAAAGGCGGGCACAACACGCACGGACCGCATCATCAAGAACCCCGTATACGACGTTTTTGTTTCACTTGCCGCAGGCGTCAATTCAACTGAATTTTGCCGCCGCCGCCATATGTCCGGCGGCTGCGGCTTCTCCGCAACAGCCGCCGGACACTGAGGGCGAACGCCGGACGGTCCGCCGCGGTTCCGCCAGGGGCGGCTCAGGAGGAGAATTCGGTCTCGTGGTTGATGACGTCCTCGGCCTCGGGATTGAGCGGCCGCGCGGTCTTGGCGGGGATGGTGAGCGGCTGCGGCTCCACCGGGCGCCCGGAAATCAGGTCGATGCCCTCCACCTCCTGGCGGGCCAGGCGCTCCAGGTCGCGGGTGCGCACGTCCGCCACCACCGCGCCGGCGGTCGCGGCGTCGAGGCCCATGGCCTGCAGCGTCGCATCGCCGAACGTCATGGCCGATTCGAAGGTCTCGCGCATTTCGTACGCCACCCCCTTGGCCCGCAAGGCGAGGGTGTGGGTGCGGTCATAGGCGCGCACATGCAGCCGCACGCCGGGCATCTGGGCGCGGATCATGTCGACGATGCGGTCGGCGGCCTCGCGCTTGTCGACGCACACCGCCACCACCCGCGCCTTTTCGGCGCCGGCGGCGCGCACCACGTCCAGCCGCGTGCCATCGCCGTAATAGATGCGCACGCCGAAGCGCGCGGCGCTCTGGATCATCTCGACGTCGTTGTCGATGATGGTCACCTCCAGCCCCTGCGCCAGCAGGCATTGCGAGACGATCTGGCCGAAGCGGCCGAAGCCGATGACCAGCACCGCGCCGTGCGCATCGGAAAAATCGTCGGCTTCGGGCGTCGCGCGCTTGGGCTCCAGCCGGTCGGCCAGCCGCTCGCAGATCAGCGCCGCGGGCGGGCCGAGCAGCATGGTCATCACCGCGCACGCCACCAGCATGTCGGTCTGCAACTGCGTCAGCAGGCCGAGCGCGAGGCCGATCGGGAACAGCACGAAGGAGAACTCGCCGGCCGGGGTGAGCACCGAGGCCGAGCGCAGCGCTTCGGCGCTGTCATGGCCGTTGGCGCGGAACACGGCCCACATCACCGCCGCCTTCACCAGCGTCACCAGCACCGTGGCGGCGACCAGGCGCGGGGCGTGCGCCAGCACCACATGCAGGTCGACGCTCATGCCCACGCTCATGAAGAACAGCGCCAGCAGCAGGCCGCGAAACGCGTCGATATTGGCCTCCAGCTCGTGCCGGAAGCTCGATTCGGACAGCACCAGCCCGGCGAGGAACGCGCCGAGCGCCATCGACATGCCGACCTCCATCATCAGGGTGCCGGCACCGAGCACGACGAGAAGGGCGGCGGCGGTCATCGCCTCGCGGGCGCCGCTCTGCGCCAGCAGCCGGAACAGCGGGGTGAGCGCATAGCGCCCGACCAGCACCACCACCGAGATGGCGGCGGCGACCAGCGCCACCCGGCCGAGGTCTTCGAACAGCGTGTGGCCGCCGCCCTGCGTCGCCGCCGGCGCCAGCAGGGGCAGCAGGGCCAGCAGCGGCACCACCGCCATGTCCTGATACAGCAGCACCGCGAAGGCGCGCTGGCCGTAGGGCTGGGCCAGGCCGTTACGTTGTTCCAGCAATTGCAGGGCGATGGAGGTGGCGGACAGCGACAGCGCCACGCCGGCCACGGTGGCGGCGCGCCAGTCGAAATCATAGCCGCCATAGTACAGCAGCACGCCGATGCCGATTCCGGTGAGCACGAGCTGCGCGGTGCCGAGGCCCAATATGGTCCAGCGCAGCGCCAGCAGCCGCGAGAGCTGCATTTCCAGCCCGATCACGAACAGCAGCAGCACGATGCCGATCTCAGCGAGCGTGAACACCCGGTGCGGATCGCGGAACACGCCGAGCCCGAACGGGCCGATGACGACGCCGGCCAGCAGATAGCCGACAATGGGCGACAGGCCGAGCCGCTTGGTGATCGGCACGGCGACGACGGCGGCGGCAAGAAAGGCCAGGGCCGAAAAAAGAAAGCCGCCATCCTCGTTGTGCATCGCCCGCTCTCCTGCCGCCGCATCCCGCCGCGGCGTTACGGTCGAGACGCGGCGGAATGATGGTAATGGCGGGCGATCGGCGCCGCGACCTTCAATCGCGCGCCGGCGTCACAAACGCTGCGTTTAGAGCACGCGCACCTTGGTGCCGACGCCGACGCGCTCGTACAGGTCGATGACGTCCTCGTTGCGCATGCGGATGCAGCCGGACGACACCGCCATGCCGATGGTGTGCGGCTCGTTGGAGCCGTGGATGCGGTAGAGCGTGGAGCCGAGATAGAGCGCGCGGGCGCCCAGTGGATTGTCCGGCCCGCCGGGCATGTGGCGCGGCAAGTCCGGCCGCCGGGCCAGCATTTCGCGGGGCGGGCGCCAGTCCGGCCATTCCCGCTTGCGCGAGATGCGCTTGACGCCGGTCCATTCGAAGCCGGCGCGGCCCACCCCGACGCCATAGCGCAGCGCCTTGCCGCCGTCCTGCACCAGATAGAGGAAGCGCGCGCCGGTATCGACGATGATGGTGCCGGGCGGGTCATTGGCCGGATAGTCGACGGTCTGCGGGTCGAGATGCGCGGCAGAGACTCCCGTGCTCCCATCCGCCGGCAGGGCGCCTGCCGCGAGCGGCGGCACGTCGTTGGGGCGCTGGCGCGGCACGCCCGCCGTGTCCAGCCTCATGCCGGGCGGCAGGACGATCGGCGCCCCCGGCTGCCAGGCCGGCCGGGCGGCGCGCGGGGCGGGATTGCCGGTGACCATGAATTCGATGAAGCCGCCGCCGAGATTCGGCGACAGCGGGGTGGAGGCGGCAAGCTGGGTGCGCGGCTGCGCCATGGCAGGCGCGCACAACAGGACGAGAAGCATCGAGGCAGCAGGTGCGCGCATCGGCGAGGGCTCGCGGGCAGGAACTGGGGCGAAACGGGGGCGATGGATTCCGCCCCAGTTGCGCAGGCCCCGCTAACCGCAGAGTAAACGCCGGCGGGCTTCCGCGCGCCGTGGTTAAGCGCGCGTTAAAGGCCGCGCCGGTCTCAGCTTCGCAGCGTCGCGCCGGTCTTGCGGCCGACCTCGGCGACGATGCGGGCCGCCACCGCCTCGATCTCGGCATCGGTCAGCGTCTTCTCGCGCGGCTGCAGCGTGATGGCGAGTGCCACCGACTTCTTGCCGGACTCGATGCCGGGGCCCTCATAGAGATCGAACAGGTTCACCCCAGCGATCAGCTTGCGGTCGGCGGCCAGCGCCGCGCGCGCCAGGTCGGCGGAGGCAATGGAGCGCTCCACCACGAAGGCGAAATCGCGCTCCACCGGCTGGAAGGCCGAGACGTCGAGCGCCGGCTTGACCCGCGTCGGCTTGGCCTTCGGAACCGGCACGCGGTCCAGCACCACCTCGAACGCCACCAGCGGCCCGCCGGCGCCCAGGGCATCCAGCACCGCCGGGTGGAGCTCGCCGAAATGGCCGAGCACATTGGCGCCGAGCCGGAAGCTGCCGGAGCGGCCGGGGTGGAACCAGGACGGCGCATCCGCCGAGACCTGGAGATTGGCCACTGGCGCGCCGGCCGCCGCCAGCACGGCGAGCGCATCGGCCTTGGCGTCGAACGCGTCAACCGGCCCTGCCGCGCCGGACCAGTGCCGCCCCGCTCCGGCCGGCTTGGCGGTGAGGCGGCGCAGGCCGCTGGCGGCGATGAACTGGTCCTGCGGCCGGTCGCCGGCAAAGACCTGGCCGACCTCGAACAGACCGACGTCACCGAGGCCGCGGTCGGCATTGGCCTGCGCGGCGCGGATCAGGCCGGGAAGCAGGCTGGGGCGCATGTCGGACAGATCGGCGGCGATCGGATTGGCCAGCGCCAGCTCGGGCTTGCCGCCGCCGAACAGCTCGGCCACCGCCTTCGGCACGAACGACCAGGTGACCGCCTCCACCAGCCCGCGCGCCGCCAGCGCCCGGCGGGTCTTGCGGGTGCGCAGTTGCAAGGGCGTCAGCACCGGCTTGCGGGCGGTCTCGTCGCGGGGGAAGGGGGCGGCGGGCACGCGGTCGAGACCGAGGATGCGCACCACCTCCTCCACCAGATCGGCCTTGCCCTCGATATCGGCACGCCACGACGGCGGGCTGACCTGCACCACCGGGCCGGCACCGGCGACGATGAAGCCAAGCCGTTCCAGCGTGTCGATCGCCTCGTCGTCGCTCGCCTCCAGCCCGGTAAGGCGGGCGGTGAGGGCGAGCGGGAAATCGATGCTGCGGGCGGTATCGGGCACCGTACCGGCGAGGACCACCTGCGAGGCCTGCCCGCCGCACAGTTCCAGCACCAGCTTGGTCGCCAGTTCCAGCCCGGCGCGCATGAAGGCGGGATCGACGCCGCGCTCGAAGCGGAAGCGCGCATCGGAATGGATGCCGAGCCGCCGCCCGGTCTGGGCGATGCTGATGGGGTCCCACAGCGCCGATTCGATCAGCACGTCCGTGGTCGCCGCGTCGCAGCCGGAGTCTTCGCCGCCCATGATGCCGGCCAGCGATTCCACGCCGCGATCATCGGCGATCACGCCCATGCTATCGTCCAGCGCATAGGTCTTGCCGTCCAGCGCCAGCAGGCTCTCGCCCGTGCGGGCGCGCCGCACCACCAGGTCGCCGGTCACCTTGGCGGCGTCGAAGACGTGCAGCGGGCGGGAGCGGTCGAAGGTGAGCAGATTGGTGATATCGACCAGGGCGCTGATCGGGCGCAGGCCGATGGCGCGCAACTGCGCCTGCAGCCAGTCCGGCGAGGGGCCGTTCGTCACCCCGCGCACCAGCCGCAGCGCGAAGGCCGGGCACGGCGCGCCGTCCTCGATGGTGACGCCGACCGGGCAGGGGAAGCTGCCCTCCACCGGCCAGACCGCCGGGGTGGACAGCCGGCCGAGCCCGGCAGCGGCAAGATCGCGCGCCACGCCGGAAACGCCGAGGCAATCGGCACGGTTCGGCGTCACCGCGATCTCGATCACCGGATCGCCCAGCCCCGCCCATTCGGCGTAGCCGGCGCCGACCGGAGCATCCTCTGGCAGATCGATGATGCCGTCATGGTCGTCCGAGGTCTGCAGTTCGGCCGCCGAGCACAGCATGCCGCGGCTCTCGACGCCGCGAATGGTGCCGATGCCGAGCGTGATGTTCTTGCCGGGAATATAGGTGCCGGGGGGCGAGAACACGCTCTTCATGCCGGTGCGCGCGTTCGGCGCTCCGCACACCACCTGCACCGGTGCGCCCTGCCCGGTATCCACCATGCAGACCCGCAGTTTGTCGGCATTGGGGTGCTGCACCGCCGAGATCACATAGGCGATGGTGAAGTCCTTGAGCTTGCCGGCCTTGTCCTCGACGCCTTCGACCTCCAGCCCGATACGGTTGAGCGCCCCGACGATGTCGTCGAGCGAAGCCTGCGTATCGAGGTGCTGTTTCAGCCAGGAGAGGGTGAATTTCATGGGACGGAACCCTGTCAGACGTCATCCCGGCCTAAGCGAAGCGTAGAGCCGGGATCGTAAGTCGGATGAAATGCGGATGGCGATCCCGGCTCGGCCCTGCGGGCCGTCCGGGATGACGAGCCCTTCAGTTCGACAACCCGCCCGCCAGCGTCGGGAAGTCCAGCGGGCGGAAGCCGTAGTGGGAGAGCCAGCGCACATCGGCCTCGAAGAAGGCGCGCAGGTCCGGCATGCCATATTTCAACATGGCGATCCGGTCGATGCCCATGCCCCAGGCGAAGCCCTGATAGACCTCCGGGTCGATGCCGCAATTATGCAGCACGTTCGGATGCACCATGCCGCAACCGAGAATCTCCAGCCAGTCCGAGCCCTCGCCGAAGCGGATCTCGCCGGGGCGGGAGCGGTCGCACTGGATATCGACCTCCATGGACGGCTCGGTGAAGGGGAAGAAGGACGGCCGGAACCGCATGACGACGTTCTCCACCTCGAAGAACGCCTTGCAGAACTCCTGCAAAATCCACTTCAGGTGGCCGAGATGCGAGCCCTTGTCGATCACCAGCCCCTCGACCTGGTGGAACATCGGCGTGTGGGTCTGGTCGCTGTCGCAGCGATAGGTGCGGCCGGGGCAGATGACGCGGATCGGCGGCGTCTTGGCGAGCATGGTGCGCACCTGCACCGGCGAGGTGTGGGTGCGCAGCACCAGCCGCGAGCCGTCCTCCTTCTGCGGCAGGAAGAAGGTGTCGTGCATTTCGCGGGCGGGATGGCCCTCGGGGAAGTTCAGCGCGGTGAAATTGTGGAAATCGGTCTCGATGTCCGGCCCCTCGGCCACCGCGAAGCCCATATCGGCGAAGATGGCGGTCAGCTCGTCGATCACCTGGCTGATCGGGTGCAGGCGGCCGAGTTCGGCGGCGGGCTCGCGGACGGGGAGCGTGACGTCGACCCGCTCGGTCTCCAGCCGCCGGGCCAGCGCCTCGGACTTCAGCGTGGTGCGGCGGGCGGCGACGGCGGCGCTGATGCGGTCGCGCAGGCCGTTGATCGCCGGGCCGGCTGTGCGGCGCTCGTCCGGGCTCATGCTCCCCAAGCTCTTCAGCAGCTCGGAGACTGAACCCTTCTTGCCGAGCGCGCCGATGCGCACGGCTTCCAGCGCCGCGTCGTCGGCGGCAGCCGAAAGGCCGGCCGCGATCTCGGCCTCCAGCGCGTCAAGGTTGGGCAAAGCGGCGACGGACATCCCGGTATCCTCGTTCAGTCGGTAATTCACGCAGTCGGCACTTCACGACGAAAAGCCCCGGCGCTTGCGCGCGGGGCTTCCCCGTTTCGGTCCCGGCAGACGGGATCAGGCGGCGGCGGGCTGTTCCAGCGCCGGCTGATCCAGCGCGGCCTTGGCTTGCTCGACGAGTGCCTTGAACGCTTCGGGCTCGTGGATGGCGATATCCGAGAGCACCTTGCGGTCAACCTCGATCCCGGCCTTGCCGAGACCGTCGATAAATCGGCCATAGGTGAAGCCGAGCTCGCGGGTCGCCGCATTGATGCGCTGGATCCACAGAGCGCGGAAATTGCGCTTGCGGTTCTTGCGATCGCGATAGGCGTACTGGTTCGCCTTCTCCACCGCCTGCTTGGCGATGCGGATGGTGTTCTTGCGGCGGCCGTAATAGCCTTTCGCCGCTTTCAGGACTTTTTTGTGCTTGGCGTGGGACGTTACGCCGCGCTTTACGCGTGCCATGTGGGTTCTCCGGGGAACGGGCTAAGGGGCGGCGTCAGCCATTGGGCAGAAAGTATTTCCGAATGATCGGCGCATCACGCTCGGACATGACCGTGGTGCCGCGCTGATTGCGGATCTGCTTGGTGGTGCGCTTGATCATGCCATGGCGCTTGCCTGCCTGGGCCATGATCACCTTGCCGGTGCCGGAGAGCTTGAAGCGTTTCTTCGCTCCGGACTTGGTCTTCATCTTGGGCATTTGGCTCGTCTCCGCGGCCGTGTGCGCTCCCATGCGGGAACGACGGCCTGATCTTTAGGTGAGCATTCGAACCGCCACGGCAGCCCTTTTCGCCGGGCGGTTCAGAAGGCCGCACGCTCTACAGGAGCGGAGCGGGAAATTCAAGCACGCAGTCTCGCCGCCCCGAGGTCCGGGGCGGCGGTAACGTGGCCGCCGGGCTCAGCGCGGCGGCGGGCAGTTGCCCCCCGGCGGACAGGAGGGCTGCCGGCCGCCGCTCGAAGGCGGCCCGCCTTGCTGCGGCCGGCCGGGCGGCGGACCGCCCTGTGGCGGACGTCCGGGAGGCGGCCCACCCTCGGGCGGGCGACCTTGCGGCGGGCGTCCCTCCGGCGGGCGACCCTGGGGGGGCCTGCCTTCGGGCGGCCGGTTCGGCGGCGGACGATAGCCGGGGCCGTCGTTCGACGGCGGCCGGTAGCCCGGATTTCCAGGGGCCGGCGGCCGGTAGCCCGGACCACCATCCGGCGGGGGCCGGTAACCCGGATTGCCATAGGCCGGCGGGCGGTTCGGCGGCGGACGATAGCCCGGCCCGTCGTTCGGCGGCGGCCGGTATCCAGGGCTGCCATACGGCGGC
This sequence comes from Xanthobacteraceae bacterium, assembly GCA_041287585.1. Taxonomy (GTDB): domain Bacteria; phylum Pseudomonadota; class Alphaproteobacteria; order Rhizobiales; family Xanthobacteraceae; genus Ancylobacter. Next base: position 32,534 of record JBGGNI010000039.1, on the reverse strand, counting down.
GGGCGATACCCCGGCCCGCCATAGGGCGGCGGCGGTGGCCGATAGCCGGGGCGGGCGTAATAGGGCGGCGGCGGGCCCCAGCGGTCGGAGGTCGAATACCAGGAGCGGCCGCGATAATAGCTGCCCCAGTAATCATTGAAGCTGAAGCCGATCACCGGCAGGCCGATATAGGGCGCGTAGTCCGGCACCAGCACCCGCCGGCCTTCATAGACGTATTCGATGTAGCGGCCGGACACCCAGCCGCGATAGCCCTGCCATTCGACGTCGCACCAGGTCCAGCCTTCCAGGCAGCCGACGATCTCCAGCGGCGTGCCGCCTTGCAGTATCGCGACCGCGGGATAGGCCGTGCTCGGCCCGGCGCGTAAATTGACATTGGTGGTGACATAGCCGCCGGCCGCCTGGGCGGCGCCGGCGGTGCCGAGCATTACAGCGAGGCTGCCGAGCAGTCCGCGCACGAATCTCTTCATTCCCATCTCCGTGGCCGCAGCGATTCACCCGCGCCGCGACGGCGTCAAACACCGCTGCGTGTTGGTCGAATTGATGGCGCTGCCGGCCTCCGTTGGGTCACATTGCTTCGCAACCGCGAAAAGGACAGGATGCGCCGCACCGCGACCCGCCGCTCTTCGCCCAATCCCCGCACCCGCCGTCTGCCCGGAAACGTTTCATGTCGTTCAGCACCCTGTTCGAGGCCTTCCTGCTTGGCCTTCTCGAAGGCCTCACCGAGTTCATACCCGTCTCCTCCACCGGCCACATTCTGCTGGCCGGGCATTTCCTCGGCTTCGAGAGCACCGGCAAGTCGTTCGAGGTGATGATCCAGCTCGGCGCCATTCTGGCGATCCTGGTGGTGTATTTTCAGCGCTTCTGGCAGGTACTGCTGGCGCTGCCGCGCAGCGACCGGGCGCGACGCTTCGTGCTCGGCATCGTCATCGCCTTCCTGCCGGCCGCCGTCATCGGTGCCGCGCTGCACGGCTTCATCAAGGAGGTGCTGTTCGAATCGCCGGCGCTGATCTGCGTGATGCTGATTCTCGGCGGCATCGTGCTGCTGTGGATCGATACGCTGCGCCTGCGCCCCACCGTGGACGATGCCATGGAGCTGCCGCCCTTGACTGCGCTCAAGATCGGGTTTTTCCAGTGCCTGGCGATGATTCCCGGCGTGTCGCGCTCCGGCTCCACCATTGTCGGCGCTTTGCTGCTCGGCGTCAGCCGCAGGGCGGCAGCGGAATTTTCCTTCTTCCTCGCGCTGCCGACCATGGCCGGGGCGTTCGTCTACGACCTCTACAAGAACAGCGCTGCGCTCTCGCTGGACGACGGGGTCATCATCTTCGTCGGCTTCATCGCCGCCTTCGCCGCGGCGCTGTTCGTGGTGCGCACGCTGGTCGCCTTCGTCTCGCGCCACGGCATGACGCCGTTCGGCTGGTGGCGAATCGCCGTGGGCGGTGTCGGGCTGGTGGCGCTGGCGCTGGTCGGCTGAGCCGCCGGCTCAGGCCGCCGGATCGGCGCGGTTCTCTTCCGCCGCGCTGAACTGGCCGGCCTTGCGGTAGCGCCACAGATAGCCCGGCAGCACCGCGCCGAGCGCGGTGGGCTGGATGCCGAGCCCGGCGAGGGTGCGGCCTTCCGCGCGGGCGGCCTCCGACACCACATTGTCGGCGGCCAGCAGCTTCACCTGGTCGCGGGTCAGCAGCGGGTTCGGCAGCAGTTCCAGCACGCGCGCCTGCAGCGCGGCGATGCTGAACGGCAGCGGCAGCAGCAGCCGCTTGCGGCCGGTCTCGCGCAGCACGATCTCGATCAGTTCGCGGAAGGAGCGCACCTCCGGCCCGCCGAGCTCATACACCGTGCCGGGCTCGGCCCCGCCTTGCGCGGCGCGCACCACGGCATCGGCCACATCGCCGACGAACACCGGCTGGAAGCGCGTGGCGCCGCCGCCCACCAGCGGCAGCACCGGGGAAAGCCGCGCCATGGCGGCGAATCGGTTGAAGAAATCGTCCTCCGGCCCGAAAACGATGGAGGGCCGCAGCACCACCGCCTCCGGCACTGCCGCCAGCGCGGCGGCCTCGCCGGCCGCCTTGGTGCGGGCATAGGCCGATTGCGACTGCTCATCGGCGCCGATCGCCGAGACATGCACCAGCCGCGCACCGACCTCGCGCGCCGCGCCGGCCACCTGCTTGGCGCCGAAGCTCTGCACCGCTTCGAAATTCTGCCGGCCGGTCTCGTGAAGGATGCCGACCAGATTGACGATCAGCTCGGCGCCTTCAGCCGCGCGCAGCACCGAGGCCGGATAGCGCAGATTGGCCTGCACCGGCTGCACCTGCCCCACCACGCCAAGCGGCTGGAGATGGCCGGCAAGGTCCGGCCGGCGCACGGCGACCCGCACCCGCCAGCCCCGGCGCGCCAGAGCGCGCACCACATGCCGGCCGAGAAAGCCGGAGCCGCCATAGACGGTGGCGAGCCGGCTCATCGTGGCGGCGTGGCGCGGCAGCAACTCGGTATCGTCGAGCACGGCGTCGTCGGTCAGAACGGCGTCCACCATTGCGGGCTCCCGGCATGTGCGGCTGAACAGGCGAGCAGGATTACCGCGCCGCAGCGAGAGCGTCCAGCGGCGGGATGCGAAACGCTCGTTGACAAGGCGCGCACCAGCCGACTATGTGTCGCCCCCGTGCCCAGGTGGCGGAATTGGTAGACGCGCTGGTTTCAGGTACCAGTGGGTAACACCGTGGAGGTTCGAGTCCTCTCCTGGGCACCATCTGTTTTCTAAGCTCCCGACTTTGGGGGTTTGCGTTTGCCGCCCGTACCTGACGCAAGGTGCGGGCGTTTTCGTTGGTGGATTGGTTTCCCATCGGCCATTGAGCGCCCGGATCAAGAACGCCATGCCGCCGGCGACCGTGCCGGCGCGACGCGTATCGCGCGCGCATCGGCGCCAACCCTCTTTCGCCGGCACTTTCGACTGTGGCGGAAAATAAAAGAGGATGGCCGAAATCCAAAATGAATCGCTGCCGGCGTGCCCCACCATTGCCAAGTCGATTAGGCGACGTTTGGCGGTGGTGAGCCCAGCATGTCTGTTCCCATGGAGGCGGTCTTCGACGGTCACAATGACGTCCTGCTGCGGCTTTGGACGCACGCGGCGCAGGGCGTCGATCCGGTGCGCGAGTACGGCGAAGGCATCAGTGAGGGACATATCGATGCGCCGCGCGCACGGCGCGGCGGGCTTGCCGGGGGGCTGTGCGCGATCTTCGTCTCGTCCGGCGACCTGGTCCTCAAGACGCCGGACGAGCGGGGCCACTATTCGACGCCGATGGCGGGGCCGCTCGATCGGCGTGCCGCGCTCGACACCGCGCTGGAACTCGCGGCGATCGCCTTTCGCCTGGACCGGGCGGGGCTTTGGACGATCTGCCGGAGTACCGCCCAGATCCGCGCCGCGATGGCGCAGGGCGGTTTCGCCGCCGTGCTGCACATGGAAGGCTGCGAGCCCATAGGCGCGGACCTTGCCGCGCTGGAGACCTTCCACGCCGCCGGGCTTCGCTCGCTGGGCCCGGTGTGGAGCCGCCACAATAGCTTCGGCCACGGGGTGCCGTTCGCCTATCCGATGAGCCCCGACACCGGACCGGGTCTGACCGGCGCCGGCTTCGACCTCATTCGTGCCTGCAACCGGCTCGGCATCGTGGTCGACCTCGCCCACATCACCGAGCAGGGCTTCTGGGATGTGGCACGCACCACGGACCAGCCGCTCGTCGCCAGCCATTCCAACGCCCACGCGCTCTCCCCGGTGGCCCGCAATCTGACCGACCGCCAGCTCGACGCCGTGCGCGAGAGCCGCGGCATCGTCGGGCTGAACTACGCCACCACCATGCTGCGGCCGGACGGACGGGAAGACGCGGATACGCCGCTCTCCGCCATGGTCGCGCATATCCGCTACCTGGTGGAGCGCATGGGCGTCGATTGCGTGGCGCTGGGCTCCGACTTCGACGGCGCGGTCATTCCGGCCGGCATCGGCGATGCGGCCGGCCAGCAGAACCTCGTCGCCGCACTGGCCGCCGATGGTTTCTGTGCCGAGGACCTCTCGAAAATCTGCCGGGAGAACTGGCTGAGAATCCTCAGCCGCGCCTGGCATGAAGAAACCTGAACCGAACAACACCCTTCCAGAAGAGGCCCAACATGATCATGCAACGACGACCCCTATTCGGCGCCCTCGCGATGGGCACCGCCCTTTCCCTTCTGATGGCAGCCGGCACGCCGGCGATGGCCAAGACGCCGGCCGACACGCTGGTCGAGGGCTTCGCCATCGACGACATCATCAGCATGGACCCGGCGGAATCCTTCGAGCTGACCGCCGGCGAGGTGATCGGCAACATCTACAGCCAGCTGGTGCGGCTCGATCTGAACGACACCAGCAAGGTGGTGGGCGATCTGGCCGCGAGCTGGACCGTCTCGGACGACGGGCTCACCTACACCTTCAAGCTCAAGCCCGGCCTCACCTTCGCCTCCGGCAACCCGATTACCGCCGAGGACCTGGCCTGGTCGTTCGAACGCATGGTGAAGCTCGACAAGAGCCCGGCCTTCCTGCTCAACCAGTTCGGCCTCACCGGCGACAACGTCGCGCAGAAGGTCAAGGCGATCGACCCCGCTACGCTGGCGATCACCATCGACCAGCCTTATGCGCCGAGCTTCGTGCTCAATGTGATGGCGGCCAGCCCGATTTCGGCGGTCGACAAGAAGCTGGTGCTGCCGAAGGCCAAGGCGCTCACCATCGACGCCACCAACAAGTACGACACCGATTTCGGCAATGCCTGGCTCAAGACCAACTTTGCCGGTTCGGGGCCCTACAAGCTGCGCGAGTGGCGGGCCAATGAGGCGGTGGTGCTGGAGCGCAACGACAAATTCTATGGCGACAAGGCCAAGCTGCTGCGCATCGTCTATCGCCACATGAAGGAAAGCGCCGGCCAGCGTCTCGCGCTGGAGGCCGGCGACATCGATGTCGCCCGCAATCTGGAGCCGGGCGACCTCGCCGCCGTCGCCAAGAAGCCTGGGCTGGCCGTCACCAGCACGCCGAAAGGCACGGTCTATTACATCAGCTTCAACCAGAAGAACGCGAACCTCGCCAAGCCCGAGGTGCGCGAAGCCCTGAAATACCTGATCGACTACGATGCCATCGGCGGCACCCTCATCAAGGGCATCGGCGAAATCCACCAGACCTTCCTGCCCAAGGGCGTGCTGGGCGAACTCGACGCCAAGCCTTACACGCTCAATGTCGCCAAGGCGAAGGAGCTGCTCGCCAAAGCGGGCCTGAAGGACGGTTTCACCGTCACCATGGACGTGCGCAGCACCCAGCCCGTCACCGGCATTGCCGAGGCGTTCCAGCAGACCGCCTCGCAGGCCGGCGTCAAGATCGAGATCATCCCCGGCGACGGCAAGCAGACGCTTACCAAGTATCGCGCCCGCAACCACGACATCTATATCGGTCAGTGGGGCTCGGATTACTGGGACCCGAATTCCAACGCCGAGACTTTCACCGCCAACGCGGACAATTCCGATGCCGGCAAGTTCAAGACGCTGGCCTGGCGCAATGCCTGGGACGTGCCCGAGCTGACCGCCACGACCAAGGCGGCGCTCTTGGAAAAGGACAGCGCCAAGCGCGCCGCACTCTACCAGGACCTGCAGAAGGCCGTGCTCGACACCAGCCCCTTCGCGCTGATCTTCCAGCAGACCGAGGTGGCGGGCGTCGGCGGCAATGTGAAGGGCTACAAGCTCGGCCCGACCTTCGACACCAACTTCGTCGCCCCGGTTTCCAAGAACTGACCCCCAACACCTGACCCGGAGGCCGGTTCGATGAGTTCAACGACGCTGTCCGACAACCGTCGAACCGGCCCGCAGCTTCACGCCAAGGCCGGGAAGCTGATCCTCGGCACGGCGCGCTTTGCCGGCGTGGTGGTCACCACCTTCCTCGGGCTGCTCGCGGTGACCTTCTTCATCGGCCGGGTGATCCCGGTCGACCCGGTTCTCGCCGTGCTCGGCGACCGCGCGCCGGCCTCGGCCATCGAGCGCACCCGCGAGGCGATGGGCCTCAATCTGCCGCTCTACCAGCAGTTCTTCATCTATGTCCGGCAGGCGCTGAGCGGCGATTTCGGCACCTCCGTGCTCACCACCAATCCGGTGATGAGCGACATCGCCCATGTCTTTCCCGCCACCATCGAGCTGGCCACGCTCGGCGTGCTGATCGGCACCTGCTTCGGCATACCGCTCGGCGTGCTGGCGGCGGTGAAGCGCGGCAGCCTGGTCGACCAGATCGTCCGCGTCATCGGGCTGATCGGCTATTCGGTGCCGATCTTCTGGCTCGGCCTGCTGGCGCTGCTGCTGTTCTACGCCAAGCTCGGCTGGGTGGCCTATCCGGGCCGGATCGGCATCGCTTTCGAGTACAGCTTCGTGCCGACCACCGGCCTCTATCTCGTCGATGCGCTGTGGCAGGGCGAGTGGGAGGTCGCCTGGGATGTGTTCCGGCACATCATCCTGCCGGCGGCGCTGCTCGGCTATTTCTCCATGGCCTATATCAGCCGCATGACGCGCAGCTTCATGCTGAACGAGCTGGGGCAGGAATACGTCGTCGCGGCGCGTGCCAAGGGATTGTCGGAGAGCCGCATCATCTGGCGCCATGCCTTGCGCAACGCCGCCGTGCCGCTGGTGACCGTGATCGCCCTGTCCTATGCCGGGCTGCTGGAGGGTTCGGTGCTCACCGAGACCGTGTTTTCCTGGCCGGGCCTCGGGCTCTACATCACCAACTCGCTGCAGAACGCCGACATGAACGCCGTGCTCGGCGGCACCATCATCATCGGCTCCACCTTCATCGGCATCAACCTGCTGTCCGATCTGCTGTACCGGACGCTCGACCCGAGGACGCGCGCATCATGAGCGACACACTCGCCCCGTCCCCGCCCGGCACCCGCGCCTGGTTGCTGTCGGATCGGCCGCAGTCACGCATGCAGGCGCGCCTCGGGCGGGCTTATATGAACTGGCTGCGCTTTGCCTCGAACCGGCTGGCGCTGGTCGGATTGGCGATCCTCATTGCGCTGGTGCTGGTCGCCGCCTTCGCGAGCGTCCTGGCCCCGCACTCCCCCACCGCAGGCAGCCTCGCCACGACCCGGCTGCTGCCGCCGCTGAGCCCCGGCTATCTGCTGGGCACCGACGACCAGGGACGCGACATCCTCTCGCGCCTGATCTACGGCTCGCGGCTCACGCTGACCGTGGTCCTGCTGGTGGCCGCGATCACCGCGCCGATCGGCCTTCTGGTCGGCACGGTCGCCGGCTATGCCGGCGGCTGGGTCGATGCCCTGCTGATGCGCATCACCGACATCTTCCTCGCCTTTCCCAAGCTGGTGCTGGCGCTGGCGCTGGTGGCGGCGCTGGGGCCGGGCATCGAGAATGCGGTGATCGCGATCGCGGTGACCTCCTGGCCGCCTTATGCGCGCATGGCCCGCGCCGAGACGCTGGCGGTGCGCAACACCGACTATCTCGCCGCCGTACAGCTCATGGGCGCCTCGCCGTTCCGCATCGTGCTGCGCCACGTCATGCCGATGTGCCTGTCCTCGCTGATCGTGCGGGTCACGCTCGACATGGCCGGGATCATCCTCATCGCCGCCGGCCTCGGCTTTCTCGGGCTCGGCGCGCAGCCGCCCTCGCCGGAATGGGGCGCGATGATCGCGTCCGGCCGGCGCTTCATTCTCGACCAGTGGTGGGTCGCGACCATGCCGGGCATGGCGATCCTGATCGTCAGCCTCGGCTTCAATCTGGTCGGCGACGGCCTGCGCGATGCACTCGACCCAAGGGAGAGCGGCCGATGAGCACCCTGCTTCATGTGGAGGATCTGCGGGTCTCCTTCCCAAGCCGCAGCGGCATGGTGGAAGCCGTCCGCGGCATGACGTTCACGCTGGGTCGCGAACGGCTCGGCATCGTCGGCGAAAGCGGCTCGGGCAAATCGCAGACCGGGCGCGCCATCATGGGCCTGACCCCGCCGCAGGCGCGCATTACCGCGCGGCGGCTGGAATTCGACGGCATCGACCTGCTGTCGGCGACGCCCGCGGTGCGGCGCAATCTGCGCGGCGGCCGCATCGCCATGGTGCTGCAGGATCCGAAATACTCGCTCAATCCTGTGATGAGCATCGGTCGGCAGATCGTCGAGACGCTGCGCACCCACGAGAGCGTCAGCCGCGCCGAGGCCCGCGCGCGCGCGCTCGACATGCTGGCGGCGGTTCAGATCCGCGACCCGGCGCGGGTTTTCGATCTCTATCCGCATGAGGTCTCCGGCGGCATGGGCCAGCGCGCCATGATCGCGATGATGCTGATCGCAGGCCCGGAACTGCTCATCGCCGACGAGCCGACCTCGGCGCTCGACGTCACGGTGCAGCTTGAGGTGCTCTCCATTCTCGACCGGCTGGTGGCCGACCGCGGCATGGGGCTGATCTTCGTTTCCCACGATCTGCGGCTGGTGTCCTCGTTCTGCGACCGCGTCCTGGTGATGTATGCCGGCCGGGTGGTCGAGGAGATCTCTGCTGCCGAACTCGGCAACGCCAAGCACCCCTACACCCGCGGGCTGCTCAACTGCATGCCTACGCTCGGCACCGACCGCCACCCCCTGCCTGTCCTCGACCGCCAGCCGGAGTGGCGCCTATGACCATCGACCGCACATCCCCGGCACTTTCGGTCGAAAAGCTGAGCGTCGTCTATGGCGGCTATCACGCGCTGGACGAAGTGAGCGTCGACATCGCCCCCGGCGAGGCGTTCGGCCTGGTCGGCGAATCCGGGTCGGGCAAGTCGACCCTGCTGCGCGCGGTTGCCGGCCTCGCCCCGGTCACATCCGGCGCGATCCGGCTTTCGGGCGAGGCGCTGAAGCTTGGGCGGCGCGACAAGGCGTTCTATTCCCGCGTCCAGATGGTGTTTCAGGATCCCTACGGATCGCTGCATCCGCGCCAGACCATCGACCGGCAATTGCTGGAGCCGCTGGCCGTGCAGGGCATCGGTGACGGCGAGAGCCGTATCCTGCGGGCGCTCGACGAGGTCGGGCTCGGCTCAAACTTCCGTTTCCGCTACCCGCACCAATTGTCGGGCGGCCAGCGCCAGCGCGTCGCCATCGCACGGGCCTTGATCCTGGAGCCGGCGATCCTGCTGCTCGACGAGCCGACCTCCGCGCTCGACGCCTCGGTGCAGGCGGAGGTGCTGAACCTGCTCGAACAGGTGCGGCGCGACCGCAATCTGACCTTCGTGATGGTCACCCACGATCTCGGCGTCGTCACTCACATATGCCAGCGTCTGGCGGTGATGCGCAGCGGCCGCATGGTGGAGGAGCTCACGTCCGCCGACCTCGTCGCCGGGCGCGTCACCGCGCCCTACACGCGGGATTTGATGCGGGCCAGCGAGGGCTTCCGACGCGGGGAGCGGTCGGCCGCCTGAGCGCACGGCTTTACCGGCACTGGGTCGGCGCCTTGCCGTACTTGGCCTTGAACGAGGTGGCGAGGTGCGCGCAGTCGGAAAACCCGGTCTCGTAGGCGATCTCGGTGATCGAGCGCCGGGTGTTCTCGATCAGCCAGCGCGCATAGCGCAGCCGCGTCTCGATGATGAACTTCTTCGGCGACATCCCGAGCTGTTCCTTGAACAGCCGGCCGAACTGCCGGCTGCTCAGCCCGATGCGGGTGGCGATGTCGTCGGGCACGGCGTCCTGCCCCATCCGGCTTTCGATCATCACCACGGCGCGCTGGATGCGCGGATCCGCCGAATAGCGAAAATTCGACACCCGGCTGCGGTCGAACGCATTGGCCGCCGGCTGGTCGGCCAAAGAGAGCTGGTGGGCCACTTTGGCGGCCCGGTCGGCGCCGCAATGGGTGCGCACCAGGTCGGCCATCAGGCTGAGGATCGAGACCCCGCCCGGCACGGTGATCCGGTCGCCGTCCGACAGGAAATCGTCGCGCGACGTGATCCTCAGCGACGGAAAGGCCGCTTGGAAATCCTCGCGGTGGAAAGGGTGCACGGCAACCTTGCGCCCCGCCAGCAGCCCCTCCTGGGCCAGCACGAAAATGCCGGTGCACACGCCGATGAGCGGAACCCCGGCCGAGGCGGCCACCCTCAAGTAATCGCGATGCCGGCTCGGCGCCGCACGCAACTGCGGCAGCAGACCGCCGATGACGACGATATAATCGAAATCCGTCGGGTTCACATAAGGCAGGTCAGGCTGTACGCGAAGACCGCAGCTCGCCGCGACCGAGGCGCTGCGCTCGCCGACGACGGACCAGCGGCAGTGCACCGGCTGGGAATTGTCGCCAAAGTCGCCGGCATGGCGCAACGGCTCCACGATGCCGGCAAGCGACATCATCGGAAAGCCCGGCCACAGCAGAATGCCGATGCTGAGCTCGGGCCTGCGGTCCGGCACGCTCGGCAAGCGCCGGGACCAGACGCTGTCCAGCCAGGTCACATAGTCGCTGCCGGATTCGGCGCGCGCCTCCGGCCGTTCGGCGAACTCTGCCACAGGCATCAAAACCTCCAACGAAAAGTCCGAAATCTAAAATTCAAACCAAGTCATCAGACGTAAATCCAGCAAGCAAGTGACGTGCCATGGCGAAGTTTTAAAGGCCGGGTGCTTCGGAAACAGGTGAAGGCCATGGATACATTCCGCATGGATGCCATCGACATCGGCAGGCGGATTGCCGACGGACGGCTGACAAGCCGGCAAGCGGTGCGCCGAAGTCTGGAGCGCATCGACCGGATGGACGGCATGCTCCACGCCTTCGTGCTGAGGCTCGACGAGCGGGCGATGCGCATGGCCGCCGAACGTGACGACGAGCGGGCCGCGGGCATGCTGCGCGGGCCGCTGCATGGCGTGCCGGTCGCGGTGAAGGACCTGTTCGACATCGAAGGCTACCGCACCGGCGCCGGCTCGCGCAGCTTTCCTGACCACAGGGCCACCGCCTCCGCGACCGCCGTTCGCAAGCTGGAAGAGGCCGGCGCGGTGATCGTCGGCAAGACCCACACAGTGGAATTTGCCTTTGGCGGCTGGGGCACCAACCCGGTGCTGGGCGCGCCATGGAACCCGTACGACCCGGCGGTTCATCGCGCGCCCGGCGGCTCCAGCAGCGGTTCGGCGGTCGCGGTGGCGAGCGGCATGGTGCCGATCGCCATCGGCACCGATACCGGCGGCTCGGTGCGCATCCCTGCGGCGTTCTGCGGGCTGTTCGGCCACAAGTCGACGCCGGGACTGATCGGCCGGGGCGGGATGCGCTACCTCTCGCCTTCGCACGACAGCGTCGGCGTCCTGGCGCGCAGCGTGCGGGACGTCCGGGCGGCGATCGCCGCCCTCGCCGGAGCGGATGCGCAGGATGCCGCGACCCTCGCGGTTCCCGGCTGCGGCTTCCGTCTGAGCGACGAGGCCGAGACCACGCAGGGACGATTCGCCACGCTCGAGGACCCCGCCTTCGGGCGGCTCGACGACGAGGTTCGGCAGCGCTTCGAGGCGAGCCTGGCCGCGCTTGGCCACCGGTTCGGCGGCGTCGCACGCGTGAGCCTGCCGGTGCCGCTCGCGACGATGTGCGAGACCGCCGGACGGCTGATGTCGGCGGAGAGTTATGCGAGCCTGCACGCGATAACCGAGGATCCCGACACCGACGTCGCCCCGGAAATCCGCGCGCGCATCAATCTCGGCCGCGGCATCGCTCCGTCCGAACTCGCCGAGCTGCACGCGGTGAAGCGGAGATGGAAGGCACAGTTCGCGGCAGCCTTTGCCGGCTACGATCTGCTGGTCATGCCCGGAGCGCCGATCCTGCCGCCGCCGATCTCCGACATCGATCAGTCCAACATGGCACTGAGCGTCTTCGGGCGCTATGTGAACATGCTCGATCTGTGTGCGGCCTCGATACCGATCGGGCTGTCGCGCGACGGTCTGCCCATCGGTCTCCAACTGATCGGCCGCCGGCTCGACGACGCACGCGTGCTCGGCATCGCTGCCGCCCTGGAGCGGGATGGCAGCGCCGTTCACCGGCCGCCGGCGGCCTATGATGTGGTGCCGTCATGAAGCGCAAGACAATCGCCGTCATCGGCGCCGGTGTCGTCGGCGTCAGCACGGCCTATATACTGGCGAGGCAGGGCCACGATGTCGTGCTGGTCGACAGCCGGGCCGAGCCCGGCCGTGGCGCCAGCGCCGGCAACGCCGCCCAGCTCTCCTATGCCTATGGCGACGCCATGGCCTCGCCCGCCCTGTTGCGGCATTTGCCTTCGATCGCGCTGGGCTGCGATCCGGCGTTCCGGGTGACGTGGAGCCTCGACCCGCACTTCCTGATCTGGGGCGTGCAATTCCTGCTGAACGCCGGCACCGGGCCGTGGTGGTCCAACACGGCCCACATTCTCGACCTTGCCGAGGCCTCGCGCCGAGAGATGGCGAACCTTCTGGCGGAAGTCGATCTCGATTTTTCCTATCGCGTCGCGGGCAAGCTGCATCTCTACCCCGATGCCGCCGCGTTTGCGGCCGCGCGCCCGACAGTGGAGCGCAAGCGGGCCCGCGGCCTCAGCCAGACCATGATGACCCGCGCCGAGGCATCGGTGGTAGAGCCCGCTCTCGACAGGTTTGCCGGCGCCATCGCCGGGGTGATCCACACCCCGCACGATGCGGTGGGCGATGCCGCCGCCTTCTGCCGCGGGCTCGGCGACCATCTCGTGCGGCACTACGGCGTCACCACGCTGTTCGATCACCATGTCACCGGCTTCACGCGGCACAATGGCCGTCTGCACGCCGTGCGGTTTCGCGACCGCGACGAACGGCCGGTCGACCTCGCCGTGATCGCGGCCGGGCCGCAGGTCGGCAGCCTGCTGCGCGACGTGCCGGAGGCGCAGGCCATCTGGCCGGTGCGAGGCTATTCGCTCACCCTGCCGGCCCCGGTCGACGCGCCGTCGGTCAGCCTGACCGATGTCAAGCGCAAGCTGGCCTTCGCCCGAATCGGCGACCGCTTCCGGGTTGCCGGGCTGGCCGATGTTGCACCGCGCGGCGGCGGCTTCGACGCCGCGCGGTGCCAGGTGCTGGAACGGGCCGCGCAGGAGGTGTTCCCCGACCTCTTCGCCCCGACCTCCGAAGCCTGGCGCTGGTCCGGGGAGCGCCCGATGACGCCGTCCTCGCGACCGCTGATCGGGCCGTCGCGGCGCATCGCCGGCCTCTATCTCAACATCGGCCACGGCATGCTCGGCTGGACCCTGGCACTCGGCACCGCACGCCGCCTGGCCGATATGATGGCCGAGTGAGCATTGGTATTAGGGTTGACCTTCAGCGGAGGTCCCGCGGTTTCACTTTCAGCCTACCGCATCTAAACCGGCAGCTCAGGCTGACTGTGGCGTCCTGCGCCCTATATCGGTCGCTGGACCGGCGGAGAGATGAATGGAACCGAAGCTCGCCGTACTCAAGGCCCGCACGGGCGTCCCGGGTTTGGACGATATCCTCTCCGGGGGCCTGGCTGTCGGGCACGTCTTTCTGCTGGAGGGAACGCCTGGGACAGGCAAGACGACCATTGCGCTGCGTTTTCTCATCGAAGGCGCAGCCGCCGGGGAGACGGGTCTCTACATCACCCTTTCCGAAACGGAGCGCGAACTCCGCGACGGTGCGGCTTCACATGGCTGGATCATCGACGATCGTATCAAGGTGTTCGAACTCGTTCCTCCTGAGAGCCTGCTCGATGCGGATGATCAACAGTCCCTGCTTTACTCGTCAGATCTGGAGCTTGGTGAGGCGACCCAGCAAATATTTGATATTTTTGAGAAAACGCGCCCTGCGCGGGTGGTCTTGGATAGCCTGTCGGAAATTCGTCTGCTGGCACAGAGCTCGCTGCGCTACCGAAGGCAGATACTGGCGCTGAAGCACTATTTTTCCCGGCACGGGTCCACGGTCCTGATGCTGGACGATCGCACCTCCGAGGCAACGGACAAGACCGCCCATAGCGTTGTGCACGGTGTGATCCAGCTCGAGGAATTGGCACCCACCTATGGCGCAGAACGGCGCCGGCTGCGCATTTCCAAGTACCGCGGACAGGCGTCGCGCGGCGGCTATCATGATTTCACGATCCGAACCGGCGGGGTGGCTGTCTTTCCCCGCCTGGTGGCGGCCGAACATCGAACGCGGTTCGAGCGCAGGCAGGCGTCGACGAACATTCCGGCGCTCGATGAGCTGTTGGGCGGGGGTATCGAACAGGGCTCCAGCACTCTGATCCTGGGACCGGCGGGGACAGGAAAAAGCACGTTCGCTCTGCAGTTTATTTCTGCCGCCGTGCAGCGTGGGGAAAAGGCGGCGCTTTTTGTCTTTGACGAGGAACTCGGCCTGCTTTTCGATCGCACCCGCCCGATGGGATTTGACCTTGAAGCCATGCAGGACAGCGGGAAGCTCCATGTCGAGCAGATCGATGCTGCGGAGATGTCGCCAGGAGAATTTGCCAGCCGCGTTCGCGACCGCGTCGCGGTGATGAACGCGAAGACTATCGTAATAGACAGCATCAACGGCTACCAGGCGGCGATGCCGGAGGAGCAATCGCTGATCCTGCATATCCATGAACTCCTTCAGTACCTGAATCGCCAGGGTGCGAATACGATCCTGACCGTTGCCCAGCACGGTTTGGTCGGTGACATGAAAGCGCCGGTGGACCTGACCTATTTGGCGGATACGGTGATATTGCTGCGCTTTTTCGAAGCGCTGGGCCGGGTGAGGCGAGCTGTCTCGATCATCAAGAAGCGAACCGGCTTCCACGAAGATACCATTCGAGAGTTTCTCATCGGCGAGGGCGGGCTGCGCCTTGGCGAGCCGCTGGAGGGCTTTCAGGGGATCCTTCGCGGCGTTCCCACGTTTGTAGGAAACTCCACACCCCAGAACGCCATGCCGATCGACGAATGAAACGTGCTGATACAAGCCCCGGCATCGTCCTGATCCTCGCGCCTCACGGGCGGGACGCTGCGGTCGCAGCGGGCCTCCTGGCAGATCTTGGTCTACGTTCGTTGAGCTGCCGGGACCTACGCGCGCTTGAGAGCGCCCTGGACGATGACGTTCTGTTTGCGGTCATCACCGAGGAGGCCGTCAGGGCCGCCGAGCTTCGGCCCTTCGCCGGCCGTTTGTCGGCTCAGCCTCCATGGTCCGATTTGCCGATCATCGTGCTGACCCGCCGGGGCGGCGTGCCGGACCAGAGCCCGGCGGCCGCCCGGCTGTCGGAGTCCCTCGGGAATGTGACCTTCCTGGAGCGACCCTTTCACCCCACCACGTTTCTCAGCGTGGCCCGTGCCGCACAGAAGGGACGGCAGCGCCAGTTTGATGCCCGCACCTTGATCGAAGAGCTGCACGAGGGCGAGGAAAGCCTGCGGACGGCACTGATCGCCGGCCGGCTCGGCTCCTGGGCACTCGACCTTGCGTCACATGCCTTGACCACCACGGCCAGCTGCAAGGCGCTTTTCGGTCGCAAGCCTCATGAGGGGCTGTCGTATGAGGACCTCCTTCGGACGGTCCACCCCGATGATCGATCACGGATGCAGGAAGGCGTGCGCGTCGCAGTCGAAACCGGTTCTGACTATTCGGCGATTTACCGCGTGCGCTGGCCGGATGGAACGGTTCGATGGGCAGAAGTCCGGGCCCGGCTGGTTCGGGCGGGAGAAAAGGTCCGCCTGGTGGGTGTTTCGTCCGATGTGACCGAGCGGCGACATGCCGAGGACGAAATGCGCCGCCTGAACGAGACGCTCGAAGCGCGCGTAGCCGAACGCACCGCGGCCTTGAAGGAGGCGCACGCTGCCGTCCTTGCCGGAATCGAGCAGCGCAAACGAACGGAAGAGCAGCTTCGGCAAGCACAGAAACTGGAGATGATCGGCCAACTTACCGGCGGCGTGGCGCATGACTTCAACAATTTGCTGATGGTGGTGCTTGGCAATCTGGAGCTGCTGAGAAAGCGCGGCCTCGACCCCAAGGCGGTCAGGCTGTTGGACGGCGCCGTTCAAGGTGCCCAACGAGGGGCGGCTCTCACGCAACGTCTGCTGGCATTTGCGCGGCGGCAGGATCTGCGCGTGGAGCCCACCGATCTCGCCAAGCTCGTGCGAGAAATGGAAAATTTGCTCGAACGGTCGGTCGGCTCGCAAATCGAAATTCGAATGTGCATTCCTGATCGCCTCCCGATAGCGATGGCCGATGCCAACCAGGTCGAGCTGGCCTTGCTGAACCTCACGGTGAACGCCCGCGACGCCATGCCGAACGGAGGCTTGATCACGATCGAGCTCGATGCGGTAGATCAGGAGCAGCAAGTCGATCTAGCCAAGGGCCGCTATGTCCGCCTGCGGGTTTCAGATACCGGCCAAGGAATGGATCCAAAGACGCTGGGAAAAGCGACCGAACCGTTCTTCTCGACCAAGGAACTCGGCAAGGGCACCGGGCTTGGCCTTTCCATGATCCATGGCCTGGCAGTGCAGCTGAATGGTGCTCTTCGTCTCAGCAGCGAGGTCGGCAAGGGCACCACGGCAGATATCTTCCTGCCCGTGACCAGTGAATATCCAATTGTGGATGTTCAGCATGAGCCTGTGTCCCCAGCCGGGGCCCTGCGCGCGACCATTCTGGTGGTGGACGATGATACGCTGATCGCGATGAGCACCGTCGGTATGCTTGACGATCTCGGTCATGACGTCATTGAAGCGAGCTCGGGTGAACAGGCTCTGAAACTTCTTCAATCGAACGCGGTCGATCTTCTGATAACGGATTTTTCAATGCCCGGGATGAATGGCGCGCAGCTGGCACTCGAGGCTCGAAAACTCAATCCCACGCTTCCGATATTATTGGCCTCCGGCTACGCCGACTTGCCGAAAGGACTTGAAATTGCGCTGCCTCGAATTGCCAAGCCTTACAGCCAGGCTCAAATAGCTGAGGAAATCGCAAAGGTATTGAGTAGATAATTATACGTTTAAGAGACGGTCTGAAAAGTCCCAGCATACCGCCGCCGCGTTCCGGACCAGCTGTGCGCAGCCGAAGCGCCGAGCCGGGACCCAGGGGAGAGACCGCTGCAGGCGCTTCAATACAGAATACTGTGGCTTCGCCGATTCTCCCCTGTCCGACCAGCTGCCCCCTCCCGTCATGGGACGGCAGGAGCCGGGAAGGCGAGCGCCGCCGAGGTGTAGCTCTCCACCAGCGCGCTGAAGGCGCGCCCGTCCGGCAGGGTCAGCACGGCGCGGTGCTCGATCAGGAAGGGCGGCAGGGCAAGAGGCGCCGATGCAGGCGGCGCGGCGGCCATTTCCCAGCCTTCGGGCAGCGGCGACCACATGAGACGGGCGGCCAGCGTGCGGCGGCGGAAATCCAGCGGGCGCACCACGCGGCCGAACGGAGCGTCGGTCTCGGTGAGCTGGCGGTTCATCTCCGGCGTCAGCAGCGACGGCACATACCAGTTGTCGGCCTCGGACAGCACATGCGCGCCGCAGCGCAGCCGGACCCGGCGATAGACCACCGGCTCTTGCGCCGACACCTGAAGCAGGGCGCGGATCTCGTCCGAGGCCGGCTCCTCGGCGCCGCCCACCCGGTCGGCCACGATGCGGGCCGGTGCGGCGAGGCGGTGGGCGGCGCACCATAGCTCCAGCGTCGCGGTGGCGCTGTCCCGGCTCAACAGCTCGGCATTCAGGCTCTGCATCAGCGCCAGAACCTGCAGCCGTCCGACATAGCTGCCGGACCAGGCCGGCGCCTCGAAGGCGCGCGCGGAGCCCATAATGGCGGCGAGCAGCCCGAGGGCGGCGATCAGGCGGGCGGCGCTTCGTGGCATGGTTTCCTCCGGACGCCCCAATATACGACACACCAGCGGCCGCATCTGCCATCGCCTCGCCGGCCGAATCGTCTAGTTTGTCATGTCATGGACAGGGGCAAGCTCGACACGCCGAAACGGCGCGCAAGACGGGAGCCGTTGCAGCAGGTGGCGGCGCTGCCGTTCCGCGTGCGGCCCGATTCCGGCGTCGAGCTCATGCTGATCAGCTCGCGGGAGACGCGGCGCTTCGTCATTCCCAAGGGCTGGCCGATGGCGGGACGCAAGTCCTGGAAGGCGGCCCAGATCGAAGCGCGCCAGGAGGCCGGGGTCGTCGGCGAGATCGGCCGCAAGAAGTTCGGCAGCTACAAATACTGGAAGCGCCTGGAAGGCCATTTCGCCCTCACCAAAGTCGCCGTCTATCCGCTGGAGGTGCGCCGCGAGCTCGCGGACTGGCCGGAGAGAAACCAGCGCTACCGCCGCTGGCTGGTCGCGGACGACGCCGCCCTGCTGGTCGACGAGCCGGAGCTCGCCGCCCTCATTCTGGCGTTTGCCGGCCGGTTGCAGTCCGCCGCGCCGGCCGATGCCTCCCCCGCCGATGGCAAGCTGCAGCCGGTGTCGTGAGGCGCCGGCCCGCGGCGCTCAGGCTGCCAGCTCGGCCGGCGCCTTCGCCCCGGTCATGAACGCCACGGCATCCGACATGGTGTAGTCCTTCGGATTGATGACGCACAGCCGCCGGCCCAGCCGGTGGACATGGATGCGGTCGGCGATCTCGAACACATGCGGCATGTTGTGGCTGATGAGCACGATCGGCAGGCCGCGGCTCTTCACCTCCAATATGAGTTCGAGCACCCGGCGCGATTCCTTCACGCCCAGCGCCGCGGTGGGCTCGTCCATGATCACCACCCGCGAGCCGAAGGCGGCGGCGCGCGCCACCGCCACGCCCTGGCGCTGGCCGCCGGACAGCGTCTCGACCCGCTGATTGATGCTCTGCACCGTCATCAGGCCGAGCTCGGTGAGCTTCTCGCGGGCGATGCGCTGCATGGCGCGCCGGTCCAGCATGCGCAGCACCGAGCCGAGCGGGCCGGCCATGCGGATCTCGCGCCCGAGGAACATGTTGTCGGCGATCGACAGGCTGGGCGACAGCGCCAACGACTGGTGCACGGTCTCGATGCCGGCCGCCTGGGCGTCCAGTGGCGTGCGGAACTGCACCGGCACGCCGTCGAGGCGCACTTCGCCCTCATCCGGCACCAGCGCGCCGGACAGCGCGCGGATGAGCGAGGACTTGCCGGCACCGTTGTCGCCGATCACGGCGAGGATCTCGCCGGGATACAGGTCGAAATCGGCGCGGTCCATCGCGGTGACCCGGCCATAGCGCTTGACCAGGCCGCGCGCCTGTAGAACGGGAGCCTTGATCTCGTTGGTCATGCCGACACCTTGCGGATCCACTGGTCGAGGGCGACGGCGACGATGATCAGGCAGCCGACGGTGAATTCCTGCCAAAGCACGTCGACGCCGGACAAAGCGAGGCCGTTGCGGAACACGCCGACGATCAGCGCGCCGATCAGCGTGCCGACGATCGAGCCGCGCCCGCCGAACAGGCTGGCGCCGCCGATCACCACGGCGGTGATGCTGTCGAGATTGGCGGTCTGGCCGGCCTGCGGGCTGATGGAGCCGATGCGCCCGATCAGCGTCCAGGCGCCCAGCGCGCAGATCACACCTGCTGCGACATAGACGGTGAACAGCACCCGGTCGGTGCGGATGCCGGAAAGCCGCGCCGCATCCGCATCGTCGCCCACCGCATAGAGGTGGCGGCCGAAGGCGGTGCGGTTCAGCACGAACCAGACGAAGGCGACCAGCCCGATCATGAAGAAGGTGCCGTAGGTGAAGCGCGCGCCGAACACGTCGACCGGGGTGCCGAGCAGCTGCAGAAAGGGCGCGGCCTTGGCGACGTCCTGCGAGCGGATGGTCTCGGAGGCCGAGTACCAGAGATTGAGCGCGAAGAAGATCGACCAGGTGCCCAGCGTCACGATGAAGGGCGGCAGCTTGAGCCGCGTCACCAATATGCCGTTGATGGCGCCGCAGCCGCCGCCGACCGCGATGCCGGCCATGAAGGCGAGCGGCACCGGCACGCCGGCGGTGATCGCCAGCTTGCCCATCACCACCGAGCACAGCACCATGATGGCGCCGACCGACAGATCGATGCCGGCGGTGATCACGATCAGCGTCTGGGCGATGCCGATGACGCCGATGATGGTGACCTGCTGGATGATCAGCGACAGATTGAACGACGACAGGAAGCGGCTGCCGACGATGAGGCTGAAGCCGGTGATGCCGAGCAGCAGCACGATGGCCGGCACGGCGGTGGGGTTGGCGTGCAGGAAATGCTGCAGCCGCTGCAGGCCGGATTTCGGCTGAACGTCGAATTCCGCAACTTTGGTGTCCTTCTTGAGGACGGTCTCGAACTCCTGCATGGCCGGGCGTCCGGCGCTGCCAAGGTCCGTCATCACAGGTCTCCTCCCGCACGGTTCCTGCCGGCGCGCCGAATGGCGCGCCGTCGGTTCTGTTGGACGGCCTTCAGGCCATCGATTGCGACTAAAGTAGACGGTGCGGCGACCACGTACAGGGCCGTGCGATCACGCCGCCGGAAGGGGCGGCCGGATCAGCCCCAGCACTTCTTGAGCGCGGCGGCCGAATCGATGGAGGGCAGGCCCGCCGCCGGCTTGTCGGTGACCAGCTCGACGCCGGTGTTGACGAAGTCCAGCCCTTCCGAAGCCTTGGGCTTGGAGCCGTCCTTGGCGTATTTGCTCACCGCCTCGACGCCCCTGGCGGCCATCAGCAGCGGGAACTGCATGGAGGTGGCACCGATGACGCCATCGGCGACGTTGCGCACGCCGGGGCAGCCGCCATCGACCGAGACGATCAGCACGTCCTTGTCGCGGCCCACCGATTTCAGCGCCTCATAGGCACCCGCAGCCGCCGGCTCGTTGATGGTGTAGACGACCGAGACCTCGTGATCCTTCTGGAGCAGGTTCTCCATCGCCTTGCGGCCGCCCTCCTCGTTGCCGAGGGTGGTGTCGTGGCCGACGATGCGCTTGTCCTTCTCGTCGCCGATCATCGCCGGATTGACGAGGTCGACGCCGAAGCCCTTGAGGAAACCCTGATCGCGGGCGACATCGACCGAAACCTGGTTCGCGTTGAGATCGAGCAGGGCGAGCCGGGCCGTGCCGGCCTTCTCGCCCAGCGTCTTGGCGGCCCACTGGCCGATATATTCGCCGGCGAGGAAATTGTCGGTGGCGAAGGTGGCATCCGCCGCGCTCGCCGGATCGAGCGGGGTGTCGAGGGCGATCACCAGGATGCCGGCGGCGCGGGCCTTCTCGATGGAGGGCACGATGGCGCGTGAATCGCTCGGCGTGATGAGGATGCCCTTGGCGCCGGCGGCGATGAGGTTCTCGACCGCCGCGACCTGGGAATCGTTGTCGCCGTCGACCTTGCCGGCGAAGGAGCGCAACTCCATGCCGAGTTCCTTGGCCTTGGCGTCGGCGCCCTCCTTCATCTTCACGAAGAAGGGGTTGGTATTGGTCTTGGTGATGATGCCGACGATCGGCTTGTCGGCGGCGACGGCCGGGCCGGCAAGCGAGGCCGCAGCGAGCGCGATGGCGGAAACGGCCGAGAACACGAGTGAATGCCGGAACGAGCGGCGCATGCTTCCCTCCCTTGGGAATGATGTGATGACGCACGGGTTTGCCCCGCGACGTGTTCTTTGACGCGTCCATGAAGCCGCAGCGTCACGCCCCTGTCAATAAATAAATCAATTGGATTTAATAATTGACAGAACGGTGTTGCCGGCGCGATGCTGCCGGAGGATAAGCCAACCCGGCAAAGTGGTGGCGTGACAACAAGACGGCGAGGAGCGCGGGGAGCATGGACGAGACCACGTCCTTTTCGTTTGCGGACGACCCGGCGCCGCCCTCCCCTGCCGGCCGCGGCACCAACCAGAACGGCGTGCGCCTCTACAATGAGCGCCTCATCCTCTCGCTGATCCGCCGCCACCGGTCGCTCGCCAAGGTGGAGATCGCCCGCCTCACCGGGCTTTCCACCCAGACCACCACCGTGATCATGAACCGGCTTCAGGCCGACGGCCTGCTGGTGGCCGGCGAACGCCAGCGCGGACGCATCGGCCAGCCCTCGGTGCCGTTCTCGCTGAATCCCGACGGCGCCTTCGGCCTCGGGCTGATGATCGGCCGGCGCTCCTCCGATCTCGTGCTGATGGATCTCGTCGCCGGCATCCGCGCCCGCGCCCGCATCACCTATGCCTACCCGCTGCCGCAGACGCTGATGGAGTTCGCCGCGCGCGAGATTCCGAAGCTGGTGGCGGCGCTGACCGACGAGCAGCGCGCCCGCATCACCGGGCTCGGCGTCGCCATGCCGTTCGAATTATGGAACTGGGAGACCGATCTCGAGACGCCGCCCGGAGCGCTCGCCATCTGGCGCAGCTTCGACGTCACCCGTGAATTGCGGCGGCTGTTCCCCGACTGGCTGGTGCGGACGTGCAACGACGCCACATCCGCCTGCGCCGCCGAACTGACCTTCGGGCGCGGCGGCGCCTTCCACGACTTCGCCTATCTCTATATCGGCACCTTTGTCGGCGGCGGCGTGGTGCTGAACGGCAGCCTGTTCCCCGGCCGCAGCGGCAATGCCGGGGCGCTCGGCTCGATGCCGATCCTGCGCCGCGAGGCCGACGGCACGACCAGCCTGCAGCAACTGATCCGCACCGCCTCCATCTACCGGCTGGAGCGCCGGCTGATCGCCCGCGGCCTGCCCGGCACCGACATCTGGCTCTCCCCCGACGACTGGTCGAAATTCGCCGCGCCGCTGGACGAATGGCTGGACGAGGCGGCGGACGGGCTGGCGCAGGCCATCGCCGCCATGCTGTCGGTGATCGATTTCGAAGCCATCGTCATCGACGGCGCCTTTCCCTCCGACGTGCGCACCCGCCTTGTCGAGCGTACCCGCGCGCGGCTCGCCGCCATCGACCGGCAGGGCCTCACCGACGCGCAGGTGGTCGAGGGCTCGGTCGGGCGCGACGCGCGCGCCATTGGCGGGGCGGCGCTGCCGCTGCTCGCCGCCTTCGCCCGCGATTTCGACGTGCTTTTCAAGGAATAGACCATGCTCAAGGGCATTGACCCGCTGCTCGGCCCCGACCTGCTGATGACGCTGCGTGCCATGGGCCATGGCGACGAGATCGCCATCGTCGACGCCAATTACCCGGCCGCCGCGCATGCGAAACGGCTGATCCGCATGGACGGGCATTCCGCGCCCGCCCTGCTCGATGCGGTTCTGTCGGTGATGCCGCTCGACGCCGCGGTCGAGGATGCCGCCTTCCGCCCCTGCGCCCATGGCGAATGCGGGCGGATCGAACCGGTCTTCGCGGAATTCGCCGAGGTGATCGCCCGCCGCGAGCCGGGCTTCGCCCTGGTGCCGATCGCCGGCGAGCCGTTCTACGACCGCATCCGCGCCGCCTATGCCATCGTCGCCTCGGGCGAGCGGCGACTCTATGGCAACATCATCCTGCGCAAGGGCGTCATCCGTCCGGGCCAGGCTGCGGCGTGATCCGCGCCCGCCGTGGGCGCCGGGCGACCGGGGCATTCCCTCCGCCGCGCGAGGGCGCTAATCGGGGGCGATGATCGATCTCGCCGCCTATGCCGGGCTGTTCGCCTCGGCGCTTCTCGCCGCCACCATCTTGCCGATGCAGTCGGAAGCCGTGCTGGCCGGCCTTCTCATCGCCGGCACGCAGCCGCCGGCGCTGCTGATCGCCGTGGCCAGCCTCGGCAACGTGCTCGGCTCGGTGGTGAACTGGTGGCTCGGCCGCGCCATCGAGCACTATGCCGACCGCCCATGGTTTCCGGTGAAGCCGGCGGCGCTGGACCGCGCGCAGGGCTGGTACCGCCGCTACGGGAAATGGTCGCTGCTGCTCTCCTGGGCGCCGGTGATCGGCGATCCGCTGACGCTCGTCGCCGGGGTGATGCGCGAGCCGCTGCCGGTGTTCCTGCTGCTGGTAGCCGCCGCGAAGGTCGGCCGTTACCTCGTGCTGACGGCCATCGTCTTGAGCGTGGCGTGACGCAGGCGGGCGGCCGGATAGCGATATGCGGAGCGCAGGGCTACCCGAAACGAAAACGCGGCCTTACTTATCTCGCGACAACCAAGGAGTTGAGACATGCCTGACGCCGCGACCCTGATCGAGCTGGACGAGCGCATTGCTATCGCACGCGCGAACCTGTCGCAATTGACCGAGCAGGCCGCCGCGTTTTCCGGCGGCGCCGATGAGGAGCGTGCGGCCGAGCGCATCGCGGAACAGCAGGCGCTGCTGGACAACCTCATCCGCCAGCGGGAGGCGCTGGCCGAGTAGTCAGCGTCGGCCACGGCGGAACCGGCCAAGGTCGAGGTTCAGCCGCTTTCGATCCGCAGCGCGCCCTTGCGGAACAGCGCCTGCGCTTCCTGCGAAAACTGGAAGGTGCCGAGGAAGATCTCGACGCCATAGTCCGGGTGCAGGGCGCGGATCGACGCCATGAACTGGCGGGCTTCCTCGGTGCGCCCGGCCAGCGCCAGGCAATGCGCCGCGATGGCGAGGATGATGACATGGGCATTGGGGCGCGCCGCCGCCTTCAATGCCCAGTCCGCCGCCTCCTCGAACTGCCCGAGACGCACATGAGCCATGGCCCGCGCGCCCAGCATTCCGAACAGCAGGGGATCGAAGGGGCTGAGATGGCGCGAGTGATCCGAGGCGCTGATCGCCGTCGATGCATCCCCGCTCTGCGCATGCACGAAGGCGAGCGCGTAGTGGCCGAGCGCGAAGTTGGGGCTGAGGTCGACGGCGCATTCTAGTTCGAGCACGGCCTCGTCGGGGCGGTTGCGCAGCCAGAGGGCCCGGCCCATCGCCCAGTGGGCCGAAGGATCGTGCTCGTCGACGATGAGGCTCTGCCCCGCCGCCCGGAACGCCTGCGCCACGTCCTGGTCGCGATGCCCCCAGCCCTGGAAGGCGCTCTGCCAATGGGTGAAGGACAGCGCGGAATGGGCGCGGGAATAGGTCGGGTCCAGCGCGATCGCCCGCTCGAAAAACTGTCGCGCCAGTTGGTTCTCGTCGCGGGTGAAGCGGTACATGTGCCACAGGCCGCGATGATAGGCCTCCCACGCGTTGAGCGAACTGGGCGGCTTCAAAATGGCGCGGTTGCGCTCCACCATCTCGATGCCGCCGGCGACCGCCGCGACGATCCGGTCGCCGATTTCATCGAGGCGGGCGAACGCGTCGTCCGGCCGGCAGTCATAGGACTCCGCCCACACGATGCGGGCCGTTCGCGCCTCCATGAGTTCGACATGGACGACGGTCTGCGTACCGAAGCGCCGCACGGTTCCGCAGGACACATAATCGACATCGAGCCGGCGCGCGGCATCCTCCGGTGACACGCCGCGCTCGGCGAGGGCGTAGACCGACCCGCGCGCGATGATGAACAGGCTACGCAGCTTTGCGAGCCGGGTGATGATGTCGTGGGTGAGCGCGTCGCCGATGCCGCCGGAGACCTCGTCGAGGAACGGCATGACCGCCAGCGAGGCCCGGCGCGGCAAGGCAAGGCGGGTGTCCGTCCCGGGTGGGAGCGGCATCGTCGCCGCGACGGCGAGCGGGGCGGCAGGAAGCGCTGCGGCGCGACTTGCCGGAGGATGTGCCCGCAACCCATGCCATGCGTGGCGCACGGGCGCGAAATCGAGCGACTCGGCCGCGAACAGCCCGGCTGCGGCGGCAAGGTGCTCCTCGGCATCCGGGAACAGCCCCTGACGCGCGAGCCTGCCCAGCAGCGCCACATGGGCGCGGGAATCGAACGGGGCAAGTTCGACCCAGCGTTCGACACAAGGCATGCCCGCCTCGTCCCCTGACAGGCGCAGGGCGAGCTGTTCGACGATCGCGACGTGGCACGCATGCAGGCGCCGCCGCTGCGCCGCCAGCCACGCGTCGAAACCGGGGCAGCGCTCCAGCACCAGACCTTCCAGCACGTCGCCGACAAAGCGCCGTGCCAGCCCGGTGAGCGTTTCGACGGCGAGTACGCCGATGCCGGCCTGCATCGCCGTCTCGATCTCTGCGATGTCGACGTCGCAATCGGTCAGGTCGAGCGCCACGCCATCGCCCGCGACAACGACGCGATGGCGCTCGGGCGTGTCGAGCGCGGCGCGCATCCGGCTGAGGCACCAGCGCAACTCGCCGCGCGGGTCGTCCGGCACGTCCCACAGCAGGTCGCACAGTCGGCTGCGCGACACCGGGCGGGGCGACAGGGCGAGAAAGGCCAGCAAGGCGCGGACCTTGCGCGAGGCGGGCAGTTCTACGGGCAGCCCGTCGCGCTCGACCCTCAACGTGCCGAGCAGGTGCAGCCGCAGGCCGCCCGATGCGGCGCCCGCCGCAGTCCGCTCGCTTTCCACGTGCGTTTCCATGGCCATTCCCACGCTGGCTCCCATGCCCGCGTGAAAGATATCTGCACGACATCAACCGTCGAAACAGTATGTCGCCGCGAATACTAGCCGAGACCGGCCGGAAAATCTCGCGGCGGCCCACGCACACGGGAGAACACCCATGGCTGTTCAGCCAATGATCAGGACGAAGGCCGGGCGCGGCCAGCTATTCGACAGCATTCTCGACACGGTGGGCGACACGCCCGCCATCCGCATCAACAATCTCGGCGTCGCGGGACGCACGATCTACGTCAAGGCGGAGTTCTTCAACCCGGCCGGTTCGGTGAAGGACCGTCTGGCCCTGAACATCATCGAGGAAGGCGAGCGCAACGGGACGCTCCGGCCCGGCCAGACGGTGATCGAGGCCACCAGCGGCAATACCGGCATCGGCCTTGCGATGGTGTGCGCGCAGAAGGGTTATCCGCTCGTCGTCACCATGGCCGACAGTTTCTCCGTCGAGCGTCGCAAGCTGATGCGCATGCTCGGCGCCAAGGTGGTGCTCACGCCCCGCGCAGAGAAGGGCTTCGGCATGTACCGCAAGGCGGTCGAACTCGCGCAGGCCAATGGCTGGTTCCTCGCGCACCAGTTCGAGACATCCGCCAATGCCGACATCCATGAAGCCACCACCGGGCGCGAGATCGTCAACGACTTCGCGGGATCGCGGCTCGATCTGTTCGTCACCGGCTATGGCACCGGCGGGACGCTTGCCGGCGTCGGCCGGGTGCTGCGCCGGGAACGGCCGGACATCCGCATCGTGCTCGCCGAGCCGGCCAATGCGCAGCTGCTCGGCAGCGGAACCGCGCAGCCACGCACCAGCGACGGCGCACCGGCGGCGAGCCATCCGTCCTTCGAGCCGCACCCAATCCAGGGATGGACGCCGGACTTCATCCCGCTGGTGCTTCAGGAAGCGATCGACCACACGCTCTATGACGAGGTAGTGCCGGTCGCCGGCGCCGAGGGCATCAAATGGGCGCGCGACCTCGCGCGGAAGGAAGGTTTGTTCACCGGTATTTCCGGCGGCGCCACCTTCGGCGTGGCGCGGCAGATGGCGGAGCGTGCGCCGGAAGGCTCGGTGGTCCTGTGCATGCTGCCCGATACCGGCGAGCGCTACATGACGACGCCGCTGTTCGAAGGCATCGAGGCGGAGATGGACGAGGAGGAGCTGGCCCTGTCGCGTTCGACGCCCGGCTTCCAGTTCGCGGCATGAGCGCGCAACCGGAAAGGCGGACGGCAGAGGCCTGCGGGGCAGGCCTTCCGGCCGCGGCCGAGCTCACGCTTGATCCCGAGAACTGGGCGTCGGCGCGCGAGCTGTCCCACCGCATCGTCGACGAGGCGATCGATCATCTGCGCGACGTCCGCTCGCGCCCGCCCTGGCAGCCGATGCCGCAGGACGTGGAGGCGGCATTCGCCGAGGCCCTGCCGCAGGGGCCGATGCCGCTCGTCGAGGTCTATGACGAGGTCGCCGCGCGGGTGATGGCCTATCCGATGGGCAATATCCATCCGCGCTTCTGGGCCTGGTATATGGGGGCCAGCAACTATGCCGGTGCGCTGGCCGACTTCCTCGCCGCCATACAGGGCTCGAATCTCGGCGGCGGCAACCATGCCGCCGCCCTGCTCGACCGGCAGGTGGTCGACTGGTGCAAGCAGATGATGGGCTTTCCCGCCTCGGCCAGCGGCACGCTGGTGAGCGGCGGCACGGTGGCCAATCTCGTCGGCCTCACCGTGGCCCGGAATGTCCAGGCCGGCATCGACGTGCGCGAGCAGGGCGTCGCCGCCATTCCGCGCCCGCTGCGCTTCTACGGCTCGGACCAGACCCATGGCTGCCATCGCAAGGCGGTCGAGGCGCTTGGGCTCGGCAACCGGTCGCTCATCCGCATCCCGAGCGATGGGGACTGCCGCATCAACCTGGAAGCGCTGCGCCGGGCCATTGCCGGCGACCGCGCGGCCGGCCTCCAGCCCGCCTGCATCATCGCCAATGCCGGCACGGTGAATACCGGCGCCATCGACGACCTGCCGGCGCTCGCCCAACTGGCGCGCGAAGAAGGGCTCTGGCTGCATGTCGACGGCTGCATCGGGGCGCTGCTGGCCCTCGCGCCGGAGAACCGCTGGCGCGTGGCGGGCATCCAGCAGGCCGATTCGCTCGCACTCGACCCGCATAAGGGGCTGCATGCGCCCTTCGAGGCCGGCTGCGCGCTGGTGCGCGACGCGCGCTCCCATCACGCGGCCTTCGCGGTGACGCCGGAATATCTGGAGGAGAAGCCGCGCGGCGTCGCGGCGGCGCCGTGGCTCTATGATTATGGGCCGCAAATGTCGCGCGGATTCCGGGCGTTGAAGATCTGGATGGCGCTGAAGCAGCATGGCGTGGCGGCCTTCGGGGCGCTGATCGACCAGAACATCGCCCAGGCCCATCACCTCGCCGAGCGGATCGCCGCCGAGCCGCTCCTCGAACTGGCGGCGCCGGCGAGCATCACCATCGTGTGCTTCCGCTACCGGCCGCCGGGCCTGACGGATGAGGCGGCGCTGCAGGCGCTGAACGTCGAGATCATGCTGCGATTGCAGGAAGACGGCATCGCGGTGCTGTCCGACACGACGGTGAAGGGCCGGCATTGCCTGCGCGTGGCGATCGCCAACCACCGGACCCGGACCGGTGATCTCGACCTGCTGGTGCAGGAGGTGCTGCGGATCGGCCGAACGCTGACGGAGGCCTGAAGATGGCGTAGCGTGGGCAGGCCGTTCGAAGGGGCCGGGCTTGCTGCACGGGAGCCCGCTGCGCGTCGACATCCGCCGACGCTTGCAGCACCTTGATTTTTCTTGGAATAATGGTCGGAGCGAGAGGATTTGAACCTCCGACCCCTAGTCCCCCAGACTAGTGCGCTAACCAGGCTGCGCTACGCTCCGACGCCGTGAGGCGCTGTCTCTCTAGCGATTTGGCCCCGGCGATGCAAGCGGCGCCGACGCATCCGCACGGGATATGTCCCCTGCGGTCCCCTCCGGCGTCTCCCGTTCCGGGCCGACTTCCACCTCCACCGAGGCGCTGAGGCGCTGGAAAAGGCCGAGCGAGACCAGGGCCACGCAGCCGGTCAGCACCAGCAACGCCGGATAGATCACGTGGGCGACATCCTCGCGCGCGGTCTCGAACAGCAGCACCAGCGCCTCCAGGAAGATGGCGATGATGATGGTGGAGAGGAACTTGGTGAGCCCGCGCCGGGCATCGGCGGCGGTGCGCTTCTCGCGCCCGGCCGGCACCTCCTCCTCGAAGAAATATTTCGCGACATCGAACAGCGCGATGGCGACGATGAGATAGCCGACGGTGTTGAGCAGCGATTCATGCACCAGCGTGTCGCCGGCGAGGCCCTGGCGCAGCGCCGTGTAGGGAGCATAGACCAGCAGCACGGCCGCCACCGCCATCAGGGCGCAGGCGGCGATGGCGAACACGGCGCGGATGAGGAAGCTCATGGGATGGCAGAACTCCGTTGGCCCTGAGGGAACTAGGCCGCGAGGGCCGGCCGTCAAGTACCACTTGTTCGCGCGTCCGCATGGCGGCGCGCACCGCTCGTGTATAGTCGCGGGTCCGACATCGACCGGAGACCCGACATGGCGCAGGCCCAAACAGCTCACGTCCCCGCCGCCCACGCGCATGCCACGGCCGAGATCGTCCGCGATCCCGCCTTCGTCCCGCCGCAGCCGCTGATGCCGATGATCGAGCGGCTGGCCGCGCGCCGCTCGGCGCCGCTGCGCAGCCTTGGCGGGCCGGCGCCGAGCCCGGAGGAACGCGACCTGCTGTTCGCGCTGGCGCTGCGGGTGCCCGATCACGGCCGGCTGACGCCCTGGCGGTTCATCGTCGTCGAGGGCGGCGACCGGCAGGCGCTCGGCGCCCGGCTGGACGCCCTCTACGCGCGGCAGAACCCGGACCTGCCGGCGTCCAAGGCCGACATGTGGACGCTGTACCTGATGCGCGCGCCGCTCACCGTCGTGCTGGTGAGCCGGCCGGACCCCGCAGCCAAGGTGCCGGAATGGAACCAGATGCTGTCCGCCGGAGCCGCCGGCATGGCGCTCACGGTGGCGGCCAGCGCGCTCGGCTTCGCCAGCCAGTGGCTGCTGAAATGGCCGGGCCGCGACCCGAAGGCAGCGGCGCTGCTGGGCGTGGAAGGCGGCGAACGGGTGGCCGGCTTCATCCATATCGGCCGGCCGACGCTCGAGAGCCCCGACCGGCCGCGCCCGGAGGCCGCCCGCGTGGTGACGCGCTGGCGGCCGGAGGCGTGACGGCTCAGCTCTCGACGTCGAAGGACACGCCCTGCGCCAGCGGCAGCGCGCGGGAATAGTTGATGGTGTTGGTGGCGCGCCGCATATAGGCCTTCCACGCATCCGAGCCGGCCTCGCGGCCGCCGCCGGTTTCCTTCTCGCCGCCGAAGGCGCCGCCGATCTCGGCGCCCGAGGGGCCGATATTCACATTGGCGATGCCGCAATCCGAGCCTTCCGCCGACATGAAGGTCTCGGCCTCGCGCATGTCATTGGTGAAGATCGACGAGGACAGGCCCTGCGGCACGCCGTTCTGCAGCGCGATCGCCTCGGTAAGACCGCCAACCCGCAGCACATAGAGGATCGGCGCGAAGGTCTCGTGCCTCACCACGTCGACCTGCTCGTCGATCTCCACCAGCGCCGGACGCACGTAATAGGCTTCGTCCGCGCCGGCCACCGCGACGCGCTCGCCGCCATGCACGGTGGCGCCGGCCGCCCTCGCCTGCTCCAGAGCCGCCTGCATGCCCTCGAACGCCGCCTTGTCGATCAGCGGGCCGATAAGCGTGCCGCTGGCGCGCGGATCGCCGATGGTGACCGAGCCATAGGCCTTGGCGAGGCGCGGCACCAGGTCGTCATAGACGCCCTCATTGACGATCAGCCGCCGCAGCGAGGTGCAGCGCTGGCCGGCGGTGCCCATGGCGGCGAAGGCGATCCCGCGCAATGCCAGGGCGAGATCGGCCGAGGGGCAGACGATGGCGGCATTGTTGCCGCCGAGCTCAAGGATCGAGCGGCCGAAGCGCTTGGCCACCCGCTCGCCGACGATGCGGCCCATGCGGGTCGAGCCGGTCGCCGAGATCACCGGCACGCGGGGGTCGTCAGTGAGCGCCGCGCCGACCTCGCCGCCGCCGATCAGCACCTGCGACAGGCCCTCGGGGGCGTCGCCGAAGGCGGCGACGGCCCGCTCGAACAGCGCCTGCACGGCGAGCGCGGTGAGCGGGGTCTTCTCCGACGGCTTCCACAGCAGGCTGTTGCCGCAGACCAGCGCCAGCGCCGCGTTCCACGACCACACGGCGACGGGGAAATTGAAGGCGGTGATGATGCCGACCGGCCCGACCGGAAGCCAGGTCTCCATCATCCGGTGGCCCGGGCGCTCGGAGGCGATGGTGAGGCCGTAGAGCTGGCGCGACAGGCCGACCGCGAAGTCGCAGATGTCGATCATCTCCTGCACCTCGCCGAGGCCCTCGGAGACGATCTTGCCGGCTTCCAGCGTGACGAGGCGGCCGAGCTCGGTCTTGTGGGCGCGCAGTTCCTCGCCGAGCAGGCGCACCAGTTCGCCCCTGCGCGGCGCCGGCACCGTTCGCCAGACGTGATAGGCTGCGACGGCCCGCTCCACCGCCGCGCCGACATCGGCCGCCGAGGCTTCCGCGACATGGGCAACCACCTCGCCGGTGACCGGCGAGCGCACCGCGCGGCTGCCGCCCTGCCACAGGCCGGCATCGACCCCGAGCGAGCCGAGCAGTTCCGTCACTTCGCCGGCGACCGGCCCAAGCGACGCGTTGATCCTGGACGCGTTGATCCCGGAGGCGTTGATTTTGGCCGCGTCGATCTTGCCCGTCATGATCTCATGCTCCTCGCAGGTCGGAAGGTCTCGATTGGCCGCGTGCATAGCACCGCTGGGCCGGGGAAATCCATCCGCGCCATGGGGTATGGCCGCCGCCGCAACGGACGGGCGCGACACCGCCGCCAGATGAGCCCGCAACCCTGTCGCGCGCGACAGGCACAAGAATTCGCGCGATGGAATTCTTGTCATTCTCTTGCGTATAACCCATATGGCGGCAGGCTAGAGCCTCGACAATAGATGATCTACACTGTCAGGATGATCTGGCGCGAACGAGATGATGCGTGCATTATTCCATACGCTGATTCGCGAAATCACATTCCTGTCATAGAATTGCTGCACTGAGGCCACGCTCCTTTTCCATCCGAAAGGCGGGATGCAACAGGAGAAGGACAGAGGTATTGACGGCTTGGGGAATGGGACGGGTCGCCGGC
>JBGGNI010000038.1:0-8623 GCA_041287585.1 Xanthobacteraceae bacterium | reverse complement strand
GATTCGGCTTGGCGCTCCGCCTATCGCGGCATCATTCCCGGTGCCGACCTCGAACGGATGATCAACCGCCGCGGTCCGCTCTGGTGGCAGGCGGCGGTCGGGCGCGGCAGCCGGGTGCTGGTGCTCACCTTCGGCGATGCGCTGGCAGGCTACGCCAATTTCGGCCGCAACCGCGCCCGCAGCCTGCCCTATGACGGCGAGATCTACGAAATCTACCTCAGGCCGGAATATCAGGGCCTTGGCTTCGGCCGGCGCCTGTTTCGCGATGCCCGCAAGGAGCTGAAGAGCAGCGGGCTCGAAGGCCTCGCCGTCTGGGCGCTCGCCATCAACGAGCCCGCGGTTGGCTTCTACGGCGCTCTGGGCGGCCAGGCGGTGGCCCGCTCAACGGAGACCTTCGGCAGCCGGGCTCTGGACAAGATCGCCTTCGGCTGGCCGGCGTAAGCCGCCACGCAGCGACTGCCGCTCAGCTCCGCCCGCCGCCGTAAAGCGCATCGAGCTTTGCTGCGATCTCGGGGCCCGGGCCGGCAAGGTGGAAGCACTTAAGCCGTGCGGAAGCGCCGTGCAGCAGAGTGACCCGCGACACCGGCAGGCCGACCAGATTGCCCAGCAGGCGCGCCAGCGCGGCATTGGCCTTGCCGTCTTCGGCTGCCACGGCAATGCGGGCCTTCAGGACAAGGCGGCCATCCGCCAGCACGGCCACGCCGTCCACGGCGTCGCGCCCGCCGCGCGGCGTGGCCCGCACGTCAACCCGCACGCCGTCCGGCTGCACCGACCATGCAGCCGGCCCCAAGGCGTTCACGCGAGGAGCTCGAACACCAGGTTGCGGATGAAATAAAGGCCGATGATCAGCAGAACCGGCGAGATGTCGATGCCGCCCAGATTGGGCAGCACCCGGCGAATCGGCGCCAGAACCGGCTCGGTGACCCGCCAGAGGAACTCGCCGATGTTGCGCACAATGGAATTTTGCGCGTTCACCACATTGAAGGCGACCAGCCAGGACAGCACCGCCGAAGCGATGAGAATCCACACATAAAGTGTGATGAGCGTATCGAACAACCAGAGAAGCGAATTCATTGCGGGCCTCGGGCGGGGCGGGTTCGAAACACGGACGGCGAGCGCGCGGCCGTCGACCGCTCCTGCAAGCCTCATACTGGCCCTGCCGCGCTGCGGCAAGGCTGTTTAGACGCCACGGGATCGTTCCGGGTACGGAGCGTGGCTTGACATTGCGGCGGCGCAAACCGTACAAGGCGCGGCCCGTGCGGCGGGGCCGTAGCTCAGTTGGGAGAGCGCTGCAATCGCACTGCAGAGGTCAGGGGTTCAAATCCCCTCGGCTCCACCACCGCCCGGCGCTAGCTTATTGATCTGACATGAATTTTGATCAAGTCGCCCTGCGACACCCCAACATTTGCCAATAAGGGGCTGAGGTTCAACGCGATTTGACACGACAATCATGCCGCGTTCAGGCCGAACATCCACCTACGCCTCCTGTCCAGATTTCCCGAGCCGGCTCTCTCCTGAATGTCGATCCGACCTAAGTGTTCAGCCCCGGACGGCAAAACCAGCTTCGACGTGCTGGACGATTTCCTCGATGCTGAGAAGCAGCTCTTCCCTTGCTGCCAGGAAGGTATGCTCGTCTTCACAACGCAAGTAGGCGAAGACCTCGATATCCTTTGAGAATGCGCCGTAGCCGACAAATCGGACGTGCCAGGAATCGGGCATCACCAGCGGATTGGCGCTCAGCAGAGCGCGGAGCTGGGTGAGCAGGAGGCGCATCTGCTCGGGCGTGGTTCCGTGCCCGATATGCAGCACGGTCTGCAAAAGGCGCGTGCGGCGCGCGGTGAAATTGTCGAGATGCATTTGCGAGAATTCGCTATTGGGAACGGTAACCAGGCTCTGTTCCAATGTGCGGATGCGCGTGGAGCGCAGGCCGATCTGCTCGACCGTGCCGACATCGTCCCCGTAGCGGCAGAAGTCGCCGACCCGCACGGGCCGGTCGGCGAAAAGCGTCAGCCCGCCGATGATGTTTTCCAGAGTCGGCCGCACCGCAAGTGCGATGGCGAGCCCGCCGGCGCCGAGACCCGCCACCAGTGGCGCGATCGGAATGCCGATCCTGCTGGCCGCAGCAGCGACCAGAAGGATCATGAAGACAAGACTGATCAGGCGGAACAGCATCCTCGTCATCGCCACGTCGAGGTGACGGTGTCCGTCGGATGCGCTCCCGAGCCCGCCGATCGCGTCGGCGAGCCGGTTGGACAGTACGAACACGAGCCAAGCCAGGCCCACCGCCTGAACGGCGAGGACCAGGAAGCCAATGACCTCCATGGGAAGTTCGAGGAGCCCGATGACATTCTCGGCGAGATTTTCGAACACCGCGGCCAGGGCGACAACGAGGATCAACGCGACTGGCGTTCCGAAGCGGAGCCATGGACTGGCTGAGCGTCGTTTGCCATCCCAGTTGATGCCGGCCCACAGAATGAGTGGGACGAGCGGCAGGCCTATGGCCATCAAGACCACCAGTGCGATCCATTGCCAGACGGCATGACCGGCGGCGACGAAGGTCGCCCATGCGGGAAGTCTGTCGCGGAAGCTATCGGGCACCCAGTCTCCGGGACTTGACAGCATGTCCTCATAGATGCCGACGAGAGCGTTGGGCCTGTATGGAATGTCTTTGGCGAGTTCGTAGTAGGTGCGAAGCTCCGCGACCGTTTCCTTGGAGAACAGATACTCGCCGGCGCGCGGCCCGTCGGTGATCTTCACAATCTCGAGCTTGGTATTGGGGATCACCCAACGCGTGAGTTGGTCGTCTTTGCCGGCCGCAAGTTCGGCATCGCCGGGGATCTCCTCCGAAAGCGGGAGTTCAACCCGATCGAGCACCTCACTTAATAGAGCCATGTCGATGAGGGTCGCGGCATTGTAGCCGAGGGCGGGAACGTCGCTGAAGTCGATGGTGTCACGTGCGCGCGCCAGTGCTCGGTCGATCACCTCGCGGCTCTTGCCGCTCCGCCAAGCCTCGGCGCTGTCGCGGAAATCCCGAAGAAATGTGTTCAATGTATCGCGTGGGCTGGACGTGTCGGCGGCTCGAAGCGGAAACGACTCGTCGATCGCGCCTGGCGGAACGGCCTGGGCCAAAGTGGCTGATGCGCTGCCGAGAACCAGAACCCACAGAATCAAGGCGCGGCAGGGCAGTCGCAGGCAGTTTAAGCGGGTCACAATGTCTTCCGATCTGGTGCTTAGAGGGCGCTCCGAATGGTGCCGGCGGCTACTGGCACCGAGTTGGAGGCGTCACGCGGACCCCAATCACCCGCGAGCAGCATAACTGCAGCGACTCTGGACACCAGACCGATTTGATGGACGCGGAGCGGGTTAGCTTTCGCGCCGACCATTCTTGGTAAGCCAGCGGCGAGGATGTGCAACCACCGCTACGGCGGTGCCAGCGTCGGCCCGTTGTTAACCCTGATGCTCATCCGGCGTTCAGCGCGCACATTGTCGGCCTTGGTCCCCTCGACGAACTCCGCCCAGGCATCCATCAGCCTCCGGCGCTTCTCCAGCGCGTCGCCGCGGCGGTAAGCGCGCTCGACCTCGTCGCCCTTACCCCAACATTCACCCCAACACCCGACGCGGATTGTAGCGGACGTTGACGAACTGCAAACGATGAAAGGGAACTTCCCCTTGTTGGAATTGGGGTTGGTGGACGACCAGAAACGTCGGCGGACCTTACTTCGGTGGACCTCGGCCCCACCATTCCCCCCGCCCGTGGCCCGCCTCATCCCTCAACGTCGAAGGGCACCGGTCCGGCCGGTCGGCTGGCAACGGCAGTGCCGGGGTGGCCTGGGGGCGCGGCAGATCATACAGACCCCTGATCCCGAGCGATCGCGCGGCACGGTAGAGCAGGATCGACAGGGCGATGCTGGCCAGCGCGATGATGAACAGCAGGCTGACCGTCGTGACCGCCGACGGCTGGGCCACCATGGCTGCCGCATTGGCCAGCGCCGCGATGAAGAAGGTGTGGGCCAGATAGATCGGCAGCGACATCGCGCCGATGCGGGCCACGATGTCGTTTACCGGTCCGGCTCGGCACAGGCTGGCCGCCGCGAAGATGGTCGCTACGGTTGCGGCGATCGAGAGCGGCATGCGCAGGAGCGAAATCCGGACATCGAACAATTTGGCCAGAACCACAAAAGCCAGCATCAGGGCGAAGCTCGATGCCAGCGCCAGCACGGACCTGCGCTCAATGAGCCCGATGATCTCCCGCTTGAAGCGCAGCGCCGTAAAGAAGAACAGGCTGTACCACAGCAGATAGGTCTGCTGGTTGCTGTAGGTTTCGATCACGGAATAATACGTGAGAGCCGAAACAACGAAAGCGCCGCCGACGACGAGCCATTTGGAAAGGTTGATAGTAAGCTTCGCCACAATCGTATAAATTGCCAGCGCCCAGATAAACCAGAGCTGAGTATCAGGATTTATATACGACATGACGAACGCCGACAGACCGAAGGCGTCGTCCGGGTTGAGCTTGTTCTCGACGAGATATCCGAAATACAGGTAGCGCAGGACGGTCCACAAGCCGAACAGCCACAAAAATGTCAGCACCCGCCCGCCCAGCACCTCCGGCCATGGACGGTTTACCAGATTGGTCGAGAGATAGCCTGAAACGAAGAAGAACACCGGCATGCGGACCAGCGACAGCGCATTCATCACGTGGCCGACGGCGTTGTCCTGAAAGCCGTTGACCTGCAGAAACAACGAACAATGATAGAACACCACCAGGGAAATCGAGGCGCCTTTTAGAAAGTCGATATAGGCGAGGCGCTTGCCCATGTCGTCTCCGGACCGTCGACGAAATCGTCGCGCGCGGCTTGCCACATCCGATCGCCGCCAAGACCCCATTGTGCAGCAATAGAGGTGCCGGAGCGGTCGCACTTCGGCCAAATTGTCGCACCAGGAGATGTTACCGGCGTCACATACGGCCCGTTCAACGCGAGATTGCAGCACGCTGCCCGATGCCTTTCGCTGCGGCGGCTACTTCGGCGGGTCGATCTTGAGGCCGTTCGGGCCGACTTCGATCTGAAGCGTGTTGCGGTCGCGCTCATAGGCCTGGTAGGCGAGCACGCCCCCGCCAAGGGCGAGGACGGCGATGATAACGTACAGAACGTTGCGGTTCATAGGCGAAAGCTGCTCCCCAAGCCGCTCCATCGCGGCTCGGTACAACGCCGCGGCCCGTATCCGGTTCCTGCCGGAGCGGCGCCGGGCCGATCAGGCCAACGCGAACGGAATCGGGCGCTCGACCGCATAGCCCTGGGCGCAGTCGACGCCGATCTCGCGCAGGACCTCCAGCAGCGCATCGCTCTCGACAAATTCGGCGATGGTACGCTTTCCCATGACATGGCCGATATGATTGATCATCTCGACCATGGCCCGGTCGACCCGGTCGACGAGCATATCTTTCACGAAGCCGCCGTCGATCTTCACGAAGGCGACCGGCAGATGCTTCAGATAGGCGAACGACGCCATGCCGGTGCCGAAATCGTCCAGCGCGAAGGTACACCCGATGTCCCGCAGCGCCACCACCAGATTGGCGGCGCTGGCTAGATTTGCGATCGCGCTGGTCTCGGTAATCTCGAAGCAGACCAATGACGGCGGCACCCCGTGCGCGGCAAACTGGCCGCGCACGAAATCGAGGAAGCTGTCGTCATTGATGCTGGCGCCCGAGAGATTGATGGCACACAAGGCCAAAGGCGCTGCCAGGGGATCGGCCAGGCGCCGGGCGATCAGTTCGAACGCGGTGCGCACCACCCAGCGGTCGATGCGCGGCATCAGGCCGAAGCGTTCGGCCGCGGGAATGAACTGCTGCGGGTGAATAAGTTCGCCGTCTTCGCCGCGCAGCCGGATCAGCAGCTCGGTCTGAAGCCGGCCATCCTGCTCATCGGGCCGGAGAGAGACGAATTTCTGGGCGTAGAGAACGAATCGATCCTCGTCCAGCGCCTGCTGAATGCGTTGAACCCAGTTCATTTCTCCGCTGCGGCGCAACAAGTCGTCGTCCCCGTAACTATACATCTGAACGCGGTTGCAGCCCTTTTCTTTGGCGATCGCGCACGCCAGATCGGCCGCCTGCATGAGTTCGCCGAACGAAGAAATTCCTTCCCTTACATTCACCACGCCGATGCTCACAGTGGCATTGAATGTCCACCCGTCATCCGAGAAACGCAAGTCCTGCACCGCAGCACGCAATCGCTCGGCGATCCGGTAGGCCCGGTGCGGCGGGCAGCCGCCGAGCACGACGCCGAATTCGTCGCCGCCGATCCGCGCCACGATGTCGTCGCCGCGCACGCTCGCCCGCAGCGCCGCCGCGATCTGCCGCAGCAGCGCGTCGCCGGCGGCGGGGCCGCCTGAATCATTGGTGATCTTGAGCTGGTCCACATCCAGCAGCATCAATGCGAAGGGTGCGCCGCCGACGTTGGGCAGCATCGCCTTCAGACGCGCCTCGAAACTGCGGCGGTTGGGCAGCTCGGTCATTTCGTCGTGCGATGCCTGCCAGGACAAGGTCTGTTCCAGGCTGCGGCGGCCGGACAGGAACCGATGGGTGCGCCAGGTGGCCAGAAGCGCCAGGGCGGCGGCGAGCGCGACACTGATCGCACCCAGCAGCGTGCGGATGGTGCGTGCGCTCTCGCCCATGGACTGCGTGAACGCCGCGGCCAGCGGCACGATCCGATCGTCGATCGCCGCGATCTCGTCGCCCCACCGCGCCCTGTCCTGCGCGGTCGCGGTGCCGGCTGAGATGCCTTGGTGCATCGTTTCGGCCAGCGCGTGGAGATGGTCGAGCTGCACGTCCGCCTTGGCCCAGTCGTCGATCGAGCGGTCGAAGAAGGCAAGGCCCCGGAACTGGCCGAACAACCACGTCAGGCCGGGCACGTCGTCGGGGTGGTTGCCGGCGCGCAGCAGCGCCGTCCGGGCCGCGGCCACATCGGGCCGGGGCCGCGTCAGCGCCAGGCGCGCCTCCGTGAAGTCGCTTGGAATCGCCGTCGCCTTGCGGTAGCGGCCGTAGAAGCTCGGTTCGGCGGTATCGGCATAGCGCTGCAGGTTGAACACCGCGCGCTGCTGCGCCTTGCTCCAAATCCCCTCGCCGGCGACATAGGCCCGCACGCTCGACAGGAGATTGAGGCTGTAGACCGTGAAGATGCCCTGAAGGACGACAAGCAGGACAAAGGGCCAGATCACCCCGGCCAGCTTCGCGACGATTGAGAAGCTGCGGGGCTCGATCTCTGCCTTGCTCACGCGGGGGTCAATCCGAAACGGCTGCTGAAATGACGATCGAGTCGAGCTGTAGCATGACAGTACCTCTGCCGATTGAATATCGGGGCCATGGGATGAGGGTCAACTACCTTTTTACCTCAGGGGCCGCACCTCGTGCTGGTTGTCGGCCCCGAAGACCGGGGCCGCGCACCCTCACCGGCGCTGGTTGTAGACGTCGAGGCAAACCGCGCCCAGCAGCACCAGCCCCTTGATGACCTGCTGATAGTCGATGCCGATGCCGAGGATCGACATGCCGTTGTTCATCACGCCCATGATCAGAGCACCGATCACCGCGCCGCCGACCCGGCCGACCCCGCCATAGGCCGAGGCGCCGCCGATGAAGCAGGCGGCGATGACGTCGAGTTCGAAGCCGAGGCCGGCCTTCGGCGTCGCGGTGTTCAGCCGCGCGGCGAAGACCAGGCCGGCGAGAGCCGCCAGCACGCCCATATTGACGAAGGTGAGGAAGGTGAGCCGCTCGGTCTTGATGCCGGAGAGCTTGGCCGCCTTCTCATTTCCGCCCACCGCATAGATCTGCCGGCCGATGGTGGTGCGCGTGGTGATGAAGCCGTAGAGCGCGATCAGCACCAGCATGATCACCAGCACATTGGGCAGGCCGCGGTGCGAGGCGATGAGGTAGGTGAAATAGATGATGACGCCGAACAGCAGCGCATTCTTGGCAACGAAGAAGCCATAGGGCTCGGCATCGATGCCGTGGCTGATCTGCCGTGCCCTGGCCTTCACATTCATCAGAACGAGGGCGATGGCGATGACGGCGCCGATGGCGAGCGAGGTCGGGTACAGCGCGCCGGCGTCGGGCACCAGTTCCGGAATGAAGCCGGAGGACAGTTTCTGGAAGGTAGGCGGAAACGGACCCACCGACTGGCCGGCCAGAATGGCCAGTGCCAGACCCTTGAACACCAGCATGCCGGCCAGAGTGACGATGAAGGACGGAATCTTGAAATAGGCCACCCAATAGCCCTGGGCCGCGCCGATCACCGCGCCGAGCACGAGGCACAGCACCGTCGCGGTCACGAAATCGAGCCCGTAGCGCACCATCAGCACCGCGGCGACCGCGCCGACAAAGCCGGCCACCGAGCCGACCGAGAGGTCGATATGGCCGGTGACGATCACCAGCAGCATGCCCAGCGCCATGATGACGATGTAGCTGTTCTGCAGCACCAGATTGGTGAGGTTCAGCGGGCGCAGCAGGGTGCCGTCCGTCACCAGCTGGAAGAACAGCATGATGGCGAACAGCGACAGCAGCATGCCGTATTCGCGCAGATTGCTCTTGAGGAAGCCGGCATGCTTGGCCGTCTCGCTGAGAGCCACGGTC
>JBGGNI010000037.1:0-3271 GCA_041287585.1 Xanthobacteraceae bacterium | reverse complement strand
GGGCGGATGATGGCCGGCAGGCCGATCTCGTCCAGCACGCCGAGCGCCTGCACCAGCGTCTTGATCTGCTTCGAGCGCGGCGTGTCGAGGCCGATCTTGGTCATGGCGTCGCGGAACAGCTCGCGGTCCTCGGCCTTGTCGATCGCTTCCGCCGTGGCGCCGATCATCTCGACGTCGTATTCCGCCAGCACGCCCATCTTCTTCAGCGACAGTGCACAGTTCAGCGCGGTCTGGCCGCCCATGGTGGGCAGCAGCGCGAAGCCGCCCGGTATGGCGTAGCGCTCCTTGGCGATGATCTTGGCGACGATTTCCGGGGTGATCGGCTCGACATAGGTGGCGTCGGCCAGGTCCGGGTCGGTCATGATGGTGGCTGGGTTGGAATTCACCAGCACCACGCGGTAGCCCTCGGCCTTCAGCGTCTTGCAGGCCTGGGTGCCCGAATAATCGAACTCGCAGGCCTGCCCGATGACGATGGGGCCGGCACCGATGATGAGGATGGTGGAGATGTCTGTGCGTTTCGGCATCGGATCCCGTGCGGCTCGCGCATTGGTCCGGGCGCACGAAAAAGGACGCGCGGGTAACGCGTCCTTGGGCGGACCCGGATTAATTTCTTGGCGGAAGCCACGCCTCCGCGAAGGCTCGTCCAGAACTCGGCGGTTCCCATAGACCAGATTTGCCGGAGGCGAAAGGGCGGCTCGGAGCCGTCAGCCGTTGCGCTGCCGGTCGAATGCGTGCCGCGAGCGTTCGATGCGTTCCAGATTCTGCTCCGCCCACATCCAAACGCCGCAGAACGCTTCGCTCAGGCTGTGGCCGAGCTCGGTGAGCCGGTACTCCACCTTGGGCGGCACCACCGGGTGGACGGTGCGCACCACCAGCCCGTCGCGCTCCATCTGGCGCAGGGTCTGGGTCAGCATCTTCTGGCTGATGCCGCCGGCGAGCGCGCCGATGCGGGTGAAGCGGAGCTCGCCATGCGCGGACAGCACCTCCAGCACGATCATGGTCCATTTGTCGGCAACGCGGCCGATGACCTCGTTGACCAGCGCTTCCACCCGCGAATCGATCGGCGCGAACGGTTCGGCAGGGAGCGGGTCGGCCGGGCGGGAAGCAGCGGTCATTCCGACAGTCTCCAAAAGGTAAGTATCGAACTTTTCGGTGCCTACTTTCTAACGGTAAGTAACACATTTATAACGCCGCATATCGAAAACACCAGCATTTGCGAGGCAGCGATGAACATCAGCGGCAACACCATCCTGATCACGGGCGGCAATGCCGGCATCGGGCGAGCCCTTGCCGAGGCGCTCCACGCCGAGGGCAACCGTATCATCATCACCGGCCGCCGCCGGGCGGCGCTGGAAGAGACCGTCGCCGCCAATCCCGGCATGAGCTACGCCGTGCTCGATGTCGCCGATGCGGCTGCGATATCCACGTTTGCTGCGCAGGTGACGCAGGACCATCCGGCGCTGAATGTCGTGATCCACAATGCCGGCATAATGATCGCCGAGGACCTGACGGCCGATACGGTCGACCTCGCGGTGCCGGAAGCCATCATCACCACAAATCTTCTGGGGCCGATCCGGCTCACCGCGGCACTGTTGCCGCATCTGCGCCGCCAGGCGTCGGCCACGGTGGTGACCGTCTCATCGGGCCTTGCCTTCGTGCCGCTGGTCGCGACCCCGGCCTACAATGCCACCAAGGCCGCTATCCATTCCTGGAGCCAGGCGCTGCGGGCGCAGCTTGCCGGCACTTCGGTCGGCGTCATCGAGATCGTGCCGCCGGCGGTGGCCACCGACCTGATGCCGGGCCATGCGCAGAACCCGAATTCCATGCCGCTGGATGCGTTCATCACTGAGACCGTCGCCCTGATGAAGGCCAATCCCGACGGGCCGGAAATCACCGTCGAGCGCGTCGGTTTCCTGCGCGGCGCGGAGGCGCGGGGCGACTACGCCAAGGTGTTCGCCGCGCTCAACGGCGCACACTGAGCACCGGGGCAGGCGGGGCCACGGCCCCGCCTCTACGCCGCTGCCTTGTGCCGGGCGATCAGCTCGACGAAGCGGTCGAACAGATAGTGGCTGTCGCGCGGGCCGGGGCTGGCCTCGGGGTGGTACTGCACCGAGAACACCGGCTTGTCGGATAGCTGGATGCCGGCATTGGAGCCGTCGAACAGCGAGATGTGGGTTTCCACCGCATTGGCTGGCAGGCTGTCGCGATCGACCGCGAAGCCGTGATTCATCGAGGTGATCTCGACCTTGCCGGTGGTCATATCCTTCACCGGGTGGTTCGCGCCGTGGTGGCCCTGGTGCATCTTCAAGGTGGTGCCGCCGACCGCCAGCCCGATCATCTGGTGGCCGAGGCAGATGCCGAAGGTGGGCACGCCCTGATCGATGATGGCGCGAATCACCGGCACGGCATATTCGCCGGTGGCGGCGGGGTCGCCCGGCCCGTTCGACAGAAACACACCGTCCGGCGCCAGCGCCAGGATCTCCTCGGCGGTGGCGGTGGCCGGCACCACCGTGACCTTGCAGCCGGCCTGGGCCAGCAGGCGCAATATGTTGCGCTTGATGCCGTAGTCGACGGCGACGACATGGTGCGCCGCCACGGTGCGCCGGCCGTAGCCCTGCGGCCAGTTCCACGGCGTCTCGTCCCAATCGAACCGCTGGGCGCTGGTCACCATCGGCACCAGATCCATACCGACCAGGCCCGGCCAGGCGGCCGCCTCCTGCTTCAGCGCGGCGATGTCGAACGCACCGTCCGGGGCATGGGCGATGACGGCGTTCGGCATGCCCTTGTCGCGAATCAGCGCGGTGAGCGCGCGGGTGTCGAGCCCGGCGATGGCGATGATGCCGCGCGCCTTCAGCCATTGATCGAAATGGCGGGTGGCGCGGTAGTTGGACGGCTCGGTGATGTCGGCATGCAGCACGGCGCCGCGCACGCCGGAGGCGGCGGCCGTCGAGACGGTCTCGATGTCCTCTTCGTTGGTGCCGACATTGCCGATGTGCGGAAACGTAAAGGTGATGATCTGCCCGGCATAGGAGGGATCGGTGAGGATCTCCTGATAGCCGGTCATCGCGGTGTTGAAGCACACCTCGCCGACCGCCTGCCCGGTTGCGCCCAGGCCAAAGCCTTCGAGCACCGTGCCGTCCGG
The DNA here is from genome assembly GCA_041287585.1 of Xanthobacteraceae bacterium. Lineage (GTDB taxonomy): Bacteria > Pseudomonadota > Alphaproteobacteria > Rhizobiales > Xanthobacteraceae > Ancylobacter. Next base: position 129 of record JBGGNI010000037.1, on the reverse strand, counting down.
CGCGTGGGCGATCACCGCGTTCGGCATGCCCTTGTCGCGGATCAGCGCGGTGAGCGCCCGGGTGTCGATGCCGGAAATGGCGATGATGCCGCGGGCCTTCAGCCAATTGTCGAAATGGCGGGTGGCGCG
>JBGGNI010000036.1:0-13338 GCA_041287585.1 Xanthobacteraceae bacterium | reverse complement strand
CGGCAGCCAAAGCGCGAGCCTTGCGGCGGCGCTCGCCCCCGGTGAGGAAGGTGAGGAGCTGGAACAGCCCGTCCGGCGCGGCGCCGAGCGCAACGTCACAGGCCAGCAGATCGGCCAGCGGGCGCTCATCGATGAGGCAATCGGACGGTGCGCTTATCGCCGCCATCACCGCTTCCACCAGGCCGGGGTCGTTCTCCGGGTAGATGCCGAAGCTGTCGCCCACCGTGTAGTCCAGCCCGGCGGCACTGAGGTCGAACTCGACGTGCCAGGTCTCCTTCTCGGAGGCGCCCTTGTTCAGCCGGTGGCGCGCCACCAGCGTGACCGGTGCCGGATTGTCGCGCGACGTGCCGGGCGGGCCGAGCGCCGCCGGCGCGGCAGGCGCCGGCGCCGCGGCGGGCACGGCGCCGTCCAGCTCGGCAGCGAGTGCCTTCACCATGCGGGCGGTGTCCTTGCCGCCCGGCACGCAGAGGTTCAGCCGCGCTTCCTTGCCGCCGGCGATGGCGGCCGAATAATCCTCGCAATTATAGCCGCACTGGCCGCAATCCTGCTGCGCCATGGCCGCCATCAGCCGGCGCGGCAGCGCCTTGCCCTCAGCCAGCTTCATGCGCTCGTCAAGCGCCATGGCGGGGTCGTGCCAGGGTGCGCCGTCGTCCTGCGGGGCGGCGAGTGCGGCGGCGTCCGCCGGGGCGGCGACCGGCGCTCCCTGCGGGGCGAGGATGCCGGCGAAGAAGCCGTTGAGCCAGGCCCGCTGCTCCGTCGAGAACGGCGCGGTCTCCGGCAGGAAGGCGAGATGGGAAACCGGGGTCGGGGCGTTCATGAGGCGATATCCGTGCGGTCACACAGCGCGCGCAGCGCCTCGGGCTCGTGGCGGCGGGTGAACTGCGCCAGCGTTTCGGTGGGTGTGGCGCGCGCCGCGAGCCAGCTCTTCAGCAGGCGCTCCACCACCCGCGGGGCATCGGTGGCGGCGACGTCGCGATAAAGCTCGCGGGCGATCGACGCATCCGAGCCGAAGCCGCCGCCGACCAGCAGATGATAGCCGTCGACGGTGTCGCCCTCGTCATTGACCGCAACGCGGGCGCCGATCAGGCCGATGTCGCCGATATAATGCTGGGCGCAGGAATGGTGGCAGCCGGTGACATGGATGTTGACCGGCAGGTCGACCTCCACCCGCCCGTCGCAATGCTGCGCGATGGCCTGCGCCGTGCCCTTGGTGTCGGCGGCGGCGAAGCGGCAGCCGGTGGAGCCGGTGCAGGCCACCAGCCCGGCGCGCAGCGGGCTCGCTCGGGTCTCCAGACCCAACATGGCCACCGCGGCCTCGACCAGCGCGACGTCGGCATCCGCCACGCCGGAGATCAGCAGATTCTGCCAGACGGTGAGGCGCAGGTCGCCGTCGCCGCGCTCATGGGCGATGCGGGCGAGCCCGCGCATCTGCGCCACCGTCATCTTGCCAACCGGCAGCACGACGCCGATCCAGTTCAGCCCGGCCTGCTTCTGCGGCTGCGGGCCGATATGGGCGAGCCGGTCGGGATCGGGCCGCGGCGCCAGCGCCTCGGCCGGCACGCGGGTGAGCGGCGCGCCGAACTCCTGCTCGACGGCGGAGAGGAACTTTTCGAACCCCCAGGCATCCAGCACATATTTCAGCCGCGCCTTGGTGCGGTTGGTGCGGTCGCCCTCGCGGATGAAGACGCGGACGATGGCGTCGGCGAGCCGCGTGGCCTCATGAGGGCGCACGATCACCCCGGTGTCGCGGGCGAAATCGCGGTGCCCGGTAATGCCGCCCAGCGCCAGGCGGAACCACACGCCGGGCGCGGGGCCGGCGCCCTCGATCACCTCGACCGCCTGGAAGCCGATATCGTTGGTGTCTTCCAGCGCCCCAACCGTGCCGGCGCCGTCGAAGGCGACGTTGAACTTGCGCGGCAGGCCGTACAGCGAGCGATCGTTCAAGATGTGGTGGTGCCATTCCAGCGCGTAGGGCCGCGTGTCGATCAGTTCGCGCGGATCGATGCCGGCGGTCGGCGTGCCGGTGACGTTGCGGATATTGTCGGCACCCGATCCCTTGGCGGTCAGGCCGAGGGCGACCAGGCGTTCCAGCACCGGGATGCCGTCGCCGACCGGGATTTCGCGGATTTGTAGATTGGCCCGCGTGGTGACATGGGAGTAGCCCCCGGCATGGACCTCCGTAATGTCGGCGATGCCGGCGAACTGCCAATGGCTGAGGATGCCGTTGGGAATGCGCAGCCGGCACATGAAGCTGTCCTGTGCCGGCGCCACATAGAACAGGCCGTGGAATTTCCAGCGGAAGATGTCCGGCCCCTTGGGAAACGCGCCGTCGCGGGCGTGGGCCTTCATGCGGGCGTAGGAATCGAGCCCCAGTTCCTCGCGCTTGCCCTTCTCCTCAGGCGAAAGCTTGCGGCCTTCCGCCTCGAAGCGGGCCATCGCCTTGAGGCTCGCCGCATCCGGCCCGGTCGGTTCAGCAGGAGCGGCGGTGGCGGTGCCGAGGCCGCCGGCGGCTCGGGTGGCCGAGAGGCCGGAGACGAAGCCTTCCAGATAGCGCTTCTGCTCGGGGGTGAATTCGGCGCCCATCACGCAGCCTCCGCCAGATAGGTCCGGCCGAACGGCAGGTCGGCGCGGTGCGCGCCGATGTCCCGGCCGGAGCGGATGAGATCGAGAAAGAACAGCCCGTCGGCGGTGTCGCCGAACAGCACGGCGCCGGTGAGCCGGCCCTCGTGCAGCACCAGCCGGCGATAGAGGCCGAGGCCGGGGTCGTGCAGCACCATGTCCTGGCTGCCCTCGCCGCCAAGGAAGTCCCCGGCAGAGAAGACATGCACGCCGGAGACCTTGAGATTGGTGGCGGTGACGCTGCCCTGATAGGCGGTGTCCTCGCCGGCCAGCCGGCGGGCCAGCACGCGGGCCTGCTCGTAAGCCGGCTCCACAAGCCCGTAGACCTGGCCGCGATGCTCAGCGCATTCGCCGATGGCGTGAACGCCCGGCACGCTGCCGGCCAGCCCATCATCGACCAGCACGCCGCGCCCGCAGCCTATGCCCGCCGCGCGGGCGAGGTCGGCATTGGGCCGCACGCCGCAGGCGACGACGACGAGGTCGGCCGGCAGGCGCTGCCCGTCGGCCAGGCGCAGCGCCTCGACCCGGTGCTCGCCCTCGATGGCCTGCGTCGAGGCACCGAGTTCGACGGCGATGCCGCGCGCCTCCACCGCCGCCTTCAGCAGCGCGGCGGCGCGGGCGTCGAGCTGGCGTTCCATCAGCCGGTCGGCGAGATGCACGACGGTGGTGTGCGCCCCGGCGCCGTTGAGCCCGCTCGCCGCTTCAAGACCCAGCAGCCCGCCGCCAATGACCACGGCGCGGGTGCCGGGCCGGGCGGCGGCGAGCAGGGCCTCGACATCGGCGAGGTCGCGGAAGGTGCGAACACCGGGCAGATCGATGCCCGGCAGCGGCGGGCGCAGCGGATGCGAGCCGGTGGCCAGCACCAAGTGCGCGAAAGGCAGGGCCTGCCCGTCGCCCAGGCGCACCTCGCGCGTGCCGAGATCGACGGCGAGCGCCGGCCGGCCGCAGATCAGCGTGACGCCGCGCGCCCGCCACCATGCGGCGGGGCGCAGCTCCACCGCCTGCGCCGGCATCTCTCCGGCCAGCACGGAGGACAGCAGCACCCGGTTATAGGCGAGGTGCGGCTCGGCACCGACCACGGTGACGGCATAGCGGCCGGGTGCGCGGTCGGTGAGTTCCTCGCAGAAGCGGGCGGCGGCCATGCCGTTGCCGATGACGACCAGCGGTTCGCTCATGGCGGCCTCAGGCCGGGTCCGGGACGACGGCAGGGGGCGCGGCCGGGGACGCGGCGGCCAGCATCACCTCGGAGAGAACGCCATAGGCGTCGACCCAGGCGGCTTCCACTTCTGGGGTGTAAGCCTCGCCCAGGCCCTGCGACAGCGTCCACAGCAGCGCCGCGCCCACGGGGGCGAAGTGCGTGGCCGTCACGCCATAGCCGGCATGGCGCCGGCCGAGCGCCTGCACCGCCGGCAGCAGGTTCGCCATGTCGTCGAGCCCGTTCACCACCGCGGCGAGCGTCGCCATCAGCTTGCGGCCCTGTTCGGGGATCGGGCTCTTGAACAGCGAGCGCACCTCAGGGGCGGTCTCGAACAGCCGGCCATAGAACAGCGCGGCGGCCTGGTCGGCGATCGGCATCACCTGTTGAAAGCTGGTGCGCAGTACGGCGATCTGGTCTGGGTTCATCTCGGTTTCCTCAGGCGGCTTCGACGAAGCGGTGGCGCTCATAGAGAAATTTGAGCACCGCCTCGCGGCATTTGAGATAGGCGGGGTCGGTCACCAGCTCGAGCCGGCGGCGCGGGCGCGCCAGCGGCACGTCGAGCACCTCGCCGATGCGGGCGGCGGGACCGTTGGTCATCATCACGATGCGGTCGGACAGCAGCACCGCCTCGTCGACATCGTGGGTGATCATGATCACGGTGTTGCCGAGGCTGGCGTGGATCTGCATCACGCTGTCCTGGAGATGGGCGCGGGTGAGCGCGTCGAGCGCGCCGAACGGCTCGTCGAGCAGCAGCACCTTCGGCTCCATGGCCAGCGCCCGGGCGATGCCGACGCGCTGCTTCATGCCGCCGGAAACCTCGGAGGGGCGCTTGTCTTTGGCATGACCCATCTGCACCAGATCGAGATTGTGCAGCGTCCAGGCGTGGCGCTCGGCCCGGCTCTTCACGCCGGCGAACACCTTGTCGACCGCGAGCCGCACATTGTCGTAGACCGAGAGCCAGGGCAGCAGCGAGTGGTTCTGGAACACCACGGCACGGTCCGGGCCGGGGCTGTCGACCTGCCGGCCTTCGAGGATCACGCCGCCTGCGCTTACCTCGGTGAGGCCGGCGACGATGTTGAGCAAGGTGGACTTGCCGCAGCCGGAATGGCCGATGACGGAGACGTATTCGCCCTTGGCGATGTCCAGGCTGACATCCTTGAGCACTTCGGAGACCGTGCCGCCGCGGGCGAACGACTTGTCGATATGGTCGAGCTTGAGATAGGCCGTCATCGGTCCCTCCTTCAGGCGGTGGTGCCGCGGGTGATGAAGGCGCCGAGGCCGGCGACGAGGCGGTCGAGTATGAAACCGACCACGCCGATATAGACCAGCGCCACGATGATGTCGGGCAGGCGCGAGGAATTCCACGCATCCCATATGAAGAAGCCGATCCCGACGCCGCCGGTGAGCATTTCAGCCGCGACGATGGCGAGCCAGGACAGGCCGATGCCGATGCGAAGGCCGGTGAAGATGTAGGGCGCCGCCGAGGGCAGCATGATCTTCAGGAAGAATTCCAGCGGGTTCAGCCGCAGAACCTTCGCGACGTTGCGATAGTCTTGCGGGATATTGCGCACCCCGACCGCGGTGTTGATGATCACCGGCCAGATGGCGGTGATGAAGATGACGAAGATCGCCGAGGGGTTGCTGTCGCGGAAGGCGGCCAGCGCGATGGGCAGCCAGGCCAGCGGTGGCACGGTGCGCAGCACCTGGAAGATCGGGTCGAGCCCGCGCATCGCCCACACCGACTGGCCGACCAGCACGCCGAGCACGATGCCCGCGATCGCCGCCAGGCCGAAGCCGATGGCGACGCGCTGCAGCGAGATCAGCACCCGCCAGCCGAGCCCGATATCCTGCGAGCCGTTCTCGAAGAATGGATTGACGATCAGGTCGTAGGATTCCTGCCAGATGGTGGACGGCGGCGGCAGCGTCGCGCCGGGGCCGGCACACAGCAGTTCCCAGAGCCCGAGCAGCAGAACCAGCACAATCGCCGGCGGCACGACTGCTGCCGCGACGGTGCGGGCGGTCGCCGCCGCGCGGCTCGGCCGGGCGGGTCTGCGCGGCAGAGCGAGCGGGACGATCTGCGCGGTCGGGCGCGGTGGGGTCGGCGGGCTTTTCAGCGCGGTGACGGACATTGGACAGGCTCCCAATCAACGGGGATCGGAGGAAAACGCGGCCCGGTGGCAGCGTTTGGAAAACGCTCCCGCGCATCATTCCAGCCGGCCGAAGGCCGAACCGGAATCGTCCGGGAGGTTCACGCGGGATGCGATCCCCGCGTCACGCGATGCGCTTGATGCCGAGGCTGGCGAGGTAGGCGGACGGGTTGGCGGGATCGAACACCTTACCGTCGAAGAAGGTCTCCTTGCCGCGCGAGGGCGAGGCCGGGATATCGGTGACGCCGAGCTGCTTGGCGGCAGTGCGCCACAGATCCTCGCGGTTCACCGTGTCGACCAGCGCCTTGACGTCGGTCGCCGGATCGAATTTGCCCCAGCGGATATCTTCGGTGACGAACCAGGCGTCGTGGCTCTTGAAGGGATAGGAAGCCTGGTCCTGCCAGAACTTCATGTACTGGTCGGAGCCCTTCACCACCCGTCCGTTGCCGAAATTGATGTCGCCCTTGGCGCGGCCGACAATGTCGGCAACCGGCACGTTGAACCATTGCCGCTTGCCGACGATGGCCGACATCTCGTCCTTGTTCGCCATCTGGTCGCACCATTGCTGGGCTTCCATCACCGCCATCAGGATCGCCTGCGTGGCGTTGGGGTTTTTGTCGACGAACGCGGCGCGCATGCCGAGCGCCTTCTCCGGGTGGTGCTTCCAGATCTCGCCGGTGGTGCAGGCCGTGAAGCCGATGCCCTGGTTGACGAGCTGCTCGTTCCACGGCTCGCCGACGCAGAAGGCGTCCATGTTGCCGACCTTCATGTTGGCCACCATCTGCGGCGGCGGCACCACGATGGTGGAGACGTCCTTGTCCGGGTCGATGCCGGCGGAGGCCAGCCAGTAGCGAATCCACAGATCGTGGGTGCCGCCCGGAAAGGTCATGGCGATCTTCACGTCCTTGCCCGCGGCCTTCTTCGCGGCAAAGGCCGCCTTGAGCGCGGAGGCGTCGGCGGTGACAGCCAGGTCCTTGTATTCGTTGGAGACCGAGATCGCCTGCGCATCGAGATTGAGCCGCGCCAGGATGTACATCGGCGTCGGCACGTTGTTCTGCGTCACCTTGCCGGTGGAAATCAGATAGGGCATCGGCGACAGGATGTGCGCGCCGTCAATGCCGTTGGCGGCGCCCCCTAACACCAGATTGTCGCGCGTCGCGCCCCAGGACGCCTGCTTGGCGACCTCGACGTCCGGCACGCCATGTTTGGCGAACAGCCCCTTCTCCTTGGCGATCACCAGCGGGGCGGCGTCCATCAGCGCGATGTAGCCGAGCACCGCCTTGGTGGTCTCCGGCGCCGCGGCATGGGCGAAGGGCACGCCGCCGGGGAACGCCATGCGCACGGCATCGAACAGAGCTGCGGCACCCAGCGTCGCCGCGCTGGATTTCAGCAGCGAGCGGCGGGACAGGCCGGGGTGGGCACGGGAGATCGGCGTCTGGTCGGTCATTGGGGATGCCCTCGGGAAATCGTTCGAGAAGCCGCACCCGTAGTCCCGAGCGCGGCGATGAAAACGCAGAAAGCCGTAGCCTCGACGGACGAACCGTCGCGGTGGCAGCGGCTTTGCTGCAGCCCATCGCTGGGCGAATTCGGGAATGTCACGATCATCGTTGATCGAATGACTGTTTAGAACATACATAAATCGTGCCACTTTCGCAAACGGCACGCGTATCGCGCATTTAAGATTTAATTTCAAACGGTTACAGTTAGGAATGGCGGCGTTGCCGGTATCTTGGAACCATATTCGCGCTGCACAAATTGTGTGCGCCGCAGCGCCATTCATGCGGAAACTTCACGCAACAAGCCCCGAACGCTCAGGGCTGGTCCAGATACGCCTCCAGATCGTCCGGGTCGAAGGCCGGCCCGAGCCGGGTGCCGACCGGATCGGCGAACACGTGCGGGCCGGCCGCAGGCGGGGCCTGGCGGGCCAGCGCTTGGTCATAAAGGTCCGGCCGGTACACGGACTGCGCCTCGCGCGCTGCGTCCAAGCTGAAGGCCGACTGGCCGGCGCGCACCATCTGCGCGTAGATCCACAGCGCGTGACGCGAATCCGGCCGCGTCGCGCCGCCCCGGTGCAGAACGAGGAAATCGGGGTCCGAGCGCTCCGCGCCCGTTGCTGCGACCATGATGTCGCCCGCCAGCGTGCGGCGGACGAGGTCGGCGGGCACGCCGAGGAAGCGCGGCTCGGCCAGCAGCCCGACGAGGTCGTCGCGATGCTCCGGGGCCTCGCACCAGCGCGCCGCAGCGTCGAGCGCCGCGATCAGCCGTGCCAGCACCTGCGGCTCCGCATTGGCGAAGCGCGCATGGACGCCCAGCACCTTCTCCGGCGCCCGTCCCAACATCTCCGACCCCAGCAGCGCGATTCGCCCGACGCCGGCCTGCACCGCCACGCTGTTCCAGGGCGAGCCGACGCAGAAGCCGTGGATCAGCCCGGCGCGCAGGCTCTCCACCGTATAGGGCGGCGGCACCACCACCAGGCGCACGTCGCGATCCGGATCGAGCCCGCCGGCACGGAAGAGTTCGCGCAGCATGTAGGCGTGGGTGGAGAAGCTATAGACCGAGGAGAAGGTCAGCGGCTCTCCGCCGGCGCGCTGGCGCGCCCGCACCACCTGCGCCAGCGCCCGCGCCGTGCTCTCCGCCGTATCCAGCGGCTCGCCGGTCGCCTCCATCGCCTCATGGAGCGCGATGGCGACGGTGAAGGCATTGCCGTTGAGGTTAAGCGCAAAGGGCGCGACCAGCGGCACCCGGACATGGCCGAGGCCGAGCGAGGAGGCGATGGCGAGCGGGGCCAGCATATGGGCGCCGTCGAGCAGGCCGACATTCACCTTGTCGCGGATATTGGCCCAGGAAACCTCGCGGTGCAGGTCGATCTCCAGCCCCTCGGCGGCGGCAAAGCCGCGTTCGGCGCAGGCGATCAGCACCGCCGCATCGGTGAGCGGGATGAAACCGATAGCGAGCCGTCTCATCGTGGATACCGTCTCATGGCGGACCTCATCGGAACAGTTCCGCCGCGGTGATGATGGATTGCGCGATGTCGGCGATGCGCTTCTTCTCGTTCATTGCCGCGCGGCGCAGCAGGGCATAGGCGGCCTGTTCGTCGAGGCCCTTCATGCGCATCAATATGCCCTTGGCGCGGTCGACCGTCTTGCGCTCTTCGAGCGCGTTGCGGGCCTGCTCCAGTTCCTCGCGCAGCCGGGCGAAGGCGCGGAAGCGGCTGATGGTCATGTCGATGATGGGCCGCACCCGCTCCTTCTTCAGCCCGTCGACGATGTAGGCCGACACCCCGGCCTCGATCGCGGCCTCGATGGTGGCGCCGTCGGACTGGTCGACGAACATGGCGATCGGCCGCTTCACCTGCCGGCTCACCTGGAACATCTGCTCGACGACGTCGCGGCTCGGGTCTTCTAGGTCGATGATGATCACGTCGGGGTCGATGGCGTGCAGCCGGGCCAGCAAATTGTGGCGCTCAGGTAGCCGCAGCACATCGGTGTAGCCGGCCTCGCGCAGGCCATCCTCAAGAACCGCCGTGCGCAGCGGATTCTCGTCGACGATGACGATTTTCAGGGTCTGGTCGGCCGTCATGAATCGAGGCGATGTCCGTTTCGGGCGCGAGAGGCCGCGCCTACGCAGCCATGCGGCCGCACCCTGCGATGCAAGGCCGGGACCAGTGCCGGGGGTGCCGGGTGCTTCGAACCGACGCGGCGCCGGGAGCGCACGATCAGGGCGGCAAAAGGCGGGATTTGCGGTCTTCGCCGATGGCGACGAAGGTGAAGGTCGCCTCGGTGACCCGCACCATGCGGTCCTCCTCCCGCGCCCGCCGCCAGGCCTCGATATGGATGCGCATGGAGGAGCGGCCGGTGGAAAGCACCGAGCCGTAGAAGCTCACCTCGTCGCCGACCAGCACGGGGCTGAGAAACGTCATCGCTTCCACCGCCACGGTGGCGGCCCGGCCCTTGGCGCGGCGCGTGGCGACATTGCCGGCGGCAAGGTCCATGTGCGCCATCAGCCAGCCGCCGAAAATATCGCCGGCCGGGTTGGTGTCCGCCGGCATGGCGATGGTGCGGATCACCGGGCTCTCGGCGGGCGGCTCCGCGCGCGGCGCGGCAGGGTCGATCATCACGACGCAAACTCCGTTGGGCGATAGATGGAACCGATCCAGACTCGACTCGGTCGGCTTTACAAGCAAAACCGAACTTTGACCGGCTCGGCCTGGCGTTCCGACGTCTTGCGCCGTTAGCGTGCGTGCTATGGTCCGGCGCCGCGCCGGCCGGCTGGGCCGCGCGGCGATGACAGGAAAGCGAGAGCCCCGAGCATGACCGCACTGACCCTGAAGGCCGCCCAGACCATTCTGGCGACCGCTCTCGACCATTGCCGCGCCGGCAATTTCAAGCCCATGGCCATCGTCGTGCTCGACGAGCGCGGCGCATTGCGTGCCGCTGCCTCCGAAGACGGCACCAGCCTGAAGCGCACCGAGGTCGCCCATGGCAAGGCCTATGGCGCGCTGTCGCTGGGCATGGGCTCGCGCTCGCTGTTCAAGCGGGCGAAGGAGCAGGCTTTCTTCATTTCCGCCGTCAGCCATGTGGTGGGCGGCGCGCTGGTTCCGGTGCCGGGCGGCGTGCTGATTCGCGATGCGGACGGGGCGGTGGCCGGTGTCGTCGGCATTTCCGGCGACACCTCGGAGAATGACGAGGCGGCGGCGAGCGCCGGCATCAAAGCCGCCGGCTTTACGCCCGATCCGGGCAGCGACTGAGGGCGCGCGCCTTGGGACCCGCCGTCGATTCCGTCGCCGTCGATGAAGCTCTGCCGGCGGCCACAACGGTGCTGGTGGTCGGCGGCGGCATCATCGGCGCCTGCGCCGCGCTTCACCTCGCCGAGGCCGGCATCCCGGTGGTGCTGGCGGAGAAGGGCGCGCTCGCCGGCGAGCAATCCAGCCGGAACTGGGGCTGGTGCCGCACCGTGGGCCGCGACCCGCGCGAAATTCCGCTCGCCGCCGAGGCGCTGCGCCTCTGGGGCGGCATGAATGAGCGGGTGGAGGGCGAGACCGGCTTCCGCCGCACCGGCATCGCCTATTCGTGCGCCAGCGAGGCCGACCTTGCCCGCCGCGCTGCCTGGCTGGAGCAGCATGCCCGCCCGCTCGGCCTCGATGCCCGGCTGGTCGGGCCCGCACGCATGGCGGCGCTGTTTCCCGGCGGGCCGGGCTTCGCCGGCGGCCTCTATTCCCCCGGCGACGGGCGCGCGGAGCCGCAGAAGGCAGTGCCGGCCATCATCGCGGGCGCCCGGCGGCGCGGCGCCATCGTGCTCGCGGGCTGTGCCGTGCGCGGCATCGAACGCTCGGCGGGCCGCATATCCGGGGCGGTGACCGAGCGCGGGCGCATCGGCTGCCAGGCGGTGATCTTCGCCGGCGGCGCCTGGACCAGCCTGTTGTGCCGGGGTGCCGGGCTGCGCCTGCCGCAGCTCAAGGTGCGCTCCTCGGTGCTGCGCACCGCGCCGGTGCAGGGCCTGCCGGACACCGCGATGTGGGCGGCCGACTTTGCCTTCCGCAAGCGGCTGGACGGCGGCTACACCATTGCCGACGGCCATTCCAGCGTGGCCGAGATCGTGCCGGACAGCCTACGCTACGGCTTCGATTTCCTGCCGCTGATGGCGGCGGAGTGGCGCTCCTTCCGCCTGGGCCTCGGTCGCCGCTTCATCGACGAGGCGCGCCAGTGGCGGCCGACCGCGCTCGACCGGCCCTCGGTGTTCGAGGCGGTACGGGTGCTCGACCCGGAGCCGGACACCGCCGCGCTGGCTCGCGGCCTGTCGCGGCTCGCCGCGGCGTTTCCGGGCTTTGCCGGGGTTCCGGTGGCGCAGCAATGGGCCGGCTATATCGACGCCATGCCGGACGCCGTGCCGGTGATCTCCACCGTCGACGCCGTGCCCGGCCTCGTCGTCGCCACCGGATTTTCCGGCCACGGCTTCGGCATCGGTCCTTCGGCCGGGCAGCTTGCCGCCGAACTCGCCACGGCCTCGCACCCGCTGGTCGATCCGGCGCCGTTCCGCTTCGCGCGCTTCAGCGACGGCAGCCGGCCGCGCCCGATCGCCGGGCTGTGACCGGCCCGCTGGCGGTCTGCAACCATTTTAAGCAAAATGCAGCCGGCCGCGGCGCCGCGTAGCCGGCCCCCTGTGCTCGGGGACCGTGTGTGCCCGGCGTGTGTTCCCATGGCATGCTTGTTGCTTTTGGTCTGGACACCTTCACGCGCCGAACCGGAGACGGGCGGGGCGGGAGGTTGACGGCAATGTGCACCGACTAAGCGGGATAACAGAGTGGCCGTGACATCCGCCGATATGTTCGTCGAGTTTTCAGGCGTCCAGAAGACCTATGACGGCGATACGCTGGTCGTCAAAAATCTGGATCTCAGCATCGAGCGCGGGGAGTTTCTCACTCTGCTGGGTCCTTCCGGCTCCGGCAAGACCACCACGCTGATGATGCTGGCGGGCTTCGAGGTGCCCACCGCCGGCACCATTTCGATCGAAGGCCGGTCGATCAACACGGTGCCACCGGAGAAGCGCAACATCGGCATGGTGTTCCAGAATTACGCTCTGTTTCCGCACATGACGGTGGCCGAGAATGTCGGCTTTCCGCTGCGGGTACGCGGCGTGGCGGCGGGCGATGCCACGGAGCGCGTCAAGCGCGCGCTCGACATGGTGCATCTCGGCAGCTTCGCCAGCCGGCGGCCCGGCCAGCTTTCCGGCGGCCAGCAGCAGCGCGTCGCGCTGGCCCGCGCTTTGGTGTTCGAGCCCAAGCTGGTGCTGATGGACGAGCCGCTCGGCGCGCTCGACAAGCAGTTGCGCGAGCATATGCAGATGGAAATCAAGCACCTGCACAATCGGCTCGGCGTGACCGTGGTCTACGTGACCCACGACCAGAGCGAAGCGCTGACCATGTCGGACCGCGTTGCGGTGTTCAATGACGGCGTCATCCAGCAGATCGCGCCGCCCTCGGTGCTCTATGAGCAGCCGCGCAATTCGTTCGTCGCGCAGTTCATCGGCGAGAACAACCGCATCGCCGGCACCGTCGCCGAGCGTGCCGGCGACACCTGCACGGTGACGCTGCCGGACGGCACGCAGGTGCAGGCCTTCGCCGCCAACGTCGCCGGCTGGCGCACCCGCACCGTGCTGTCGATCCGCCCGGAACGGGTGAAGCTCAACCCGATGGCCGGTTCGCTGCCGAACATCTTCGACGCCCGCGTCGAGGAACTGATCTATCTCGGCGACCACATCAGGGTGCGCACCGCGGTGTGCGGGATCAGCGACTTCATCGTGAAGATCCACAATTCGGACGACCGCCCGGCACTCGATGTCGGCGCGCAGGTGCAACTCGGCTGGAGCACGGCCGAC
>JBGGNI010000035.1:0-6422 GCA_041287585.1 Xanthobacteraceae bacterium | reverse complement strand
GCGGTGCGCTGGATTTCCACCACCGTTCCAACATCCAGCCGCACGAAGGCGCGATCCTCGGCAAGGCCGAGCACGGTGCCGACCGAGCCGTTGACCCATTGCCGCTCGGGATCGTTGCGCACCGCCATGACGCGGGCGCCGACTTTCAGCAGCAGCGCTTCCGGCACCGGCAGCCGGTCGTTGGCGAGGTCGAACTCGCCCTGGCTCGCGCCCTCATAGAGCCGGCCGGGGTCGGAAAGCGCATCGAGGCCGCGCCGATTATAGGCGTCCACCCGGCTATTGGTCGGCGCCAGCACCACCGGCACCGGTCCGGCGCGGTGCGGGCGCAGGCACGCCGCATTGATGTCCGCCACCGCGTCGTCCACCTGCCGGCCGGCCCGCAGCGCGGCCAGATGGGCGACGAAGGCGCGGTCGGTCTGCCGGTGCACATGGCGGAACGGCAGGCGGGTCGGCTCCAGCTCGGTGAGCACGCGGGCGTCGAAGGCGAACGGCCCAGGATAGCCGAGCCGGCTCAGCAATTCGCGCTCGGCGTAGGGCACCACCGGCGGCAATTGCAGAAAGTCGCCGACCAGAATCACCTGCACGCCGCCGAACGGCTGGGTGCTGCCGCGCGCCAGCCGCAGGCAATGGTCTATGGCGTCGAGCAGGTCCGCGCGCACCATCGAGACCTCGTCGATGACGAGGCGTTCCAGCTTCTTCAGCAGCGTGCGGCGCTGCGCCCTCGGCTTCACCTCGCTGGGGTCGATGAGGCGCGGCGGCAGGCCGAAGAAGGAATGGATGGTCTGCCCGCCGAGCTGCAGTGCAGCGACGCCGGTGGGTGCCAGGAACGCCTGCTTGGTGCCCCCCGCCTCGCGCAGCGCGTGCAGAAAAGTGGTCTTGCCGGTGCCGGCGCCGCCCAAGGCGAGAATGAGCGGCGCGCCGGAGCGCACCACCGCGAAGGCGTCTTCAAGATCGGCCGGCCGAATCGCCGGTACGGAGAGCTGGCTCATGCCCCTACTGGAGCACAGCCGGCCCGCCGCCGCCTATGGGCAGCCGACCTCAGAGGCCGGCCTGCGTGACGAACTTGGTGTTCACATAGGCCTCGATCGCCTCGGTGCCGCCTTCCGAGCCGTAGCCGGAATCCTTCACGCCGCCGAACGGGGTTTCCGGCAGCGCAAGGCCGTGGTGGTTGATCGAGATCATGCCGCTTTCCACCCGGCGGGCGAACTCCCCGGCGGTGACCGAGGAGCGCGTATAGGCATAGGCGGCGAGGCCGTAGGGCAGGCGGTTGGCTTCCGCCAGCACCGCGTCATGGTCGTGGAACGGCGCGATCGGCACCACCGGGCCGAACGGCTCCTCGTTCATGATGCGGGCCGAGAGCGGCACGTCGGTGAGCACGGTGGGGGCGAAGAAATAGCCCTTGTTGCCGATGCGGGCGCCGCCGGTGCGCACCGTGGCGCCCTTGGCCACCGCGTCCGCCACCAGCGCTTCCATCGCTTCCACGCGCCGGCTGTTGGCGAGCGGACCCATCCGCACGCCCTCGTCCAGCCCGTCGCCCACCTTGATCGCCTGCACCGCGGCGGTGAAGCCGTCGACGAAGCGGTCATACAGCGATTCATGCACCAGGAGCCTTGTGGGGGAGACGCAGACCTGGCCGGCATTGCGGAACTTGGCGCCGGAGAGCAGCTTCACGCTGGCATCGAGATCGGCATCTTCGAACACCACGGCCGGCGCATGGCCGCCGAGCTCCATGGTGACGCGCTTCATGTGGCGCCCGGCCAGCGCGGCCAGATGCTTGCCGACCACGGTGGAGCCGGTGAAGGAGATCTTGCGGATCACCGGATGCGGGATGAGGTATTCGGAAATCTCCGACGGCACGCCGAACACCAGATTGAGCACGCCCGGCGGCAGGCCGGCATCCTCATAGGCCTTCACCAGAGCGGCGCAGCTCGCCGGCGTCTCCTCCGGTCCTTTCAGAATGACCGAGCAGCCGGCGGCGATGGCGGCGGACACTTTGCGCACCGCCTGGTTGATCGGGAAATTCCACGGCGTGAACGCGGCAACCGCGCCGACCGGCTCCTTGATCACGATCTGCTGGATGCCGTCGGCCCGAGCCGGGATCATCCGTCCGTACAGGCGGCGGGATTCTTCGGCGAACCAGTCGATCACTTCGGCGGCGGCCAGCGTTTCCACCCGCGCTTCGGCGAGCGGCTTGCCCTGTTCGAGCGTGAGGATGCGGGCGATGTCTTCCGCGCGCTCGCGCACCAAGCCGGCCGCCTTGCGCATCAGCTTGTAGCGCTCGAACGGCGCCACCCGGCTCCAGATGCGGAAGCCCTTGTCGGCGGCCGCGAGCGCGGCGTCGAGATCGGCGGGGCTGGCATGGGCCACCGTGCCGATCGCCTCTTCCGTGGCGGGGTTCAGCACGGCCTGGTCGCGCGCATGGCCGTTCTGGTGGACGCCCTGGCGCCAGACGCCGTCGATGAAGAGCGAAACATCGGGGTAGGAAACCGCGTGCATGTCTGGTCCTCGCGCATTTGCCGCCGGCGGCGCTGCATTCGTGCACACACCTAATGCGCCCGGCCGGCCACGGAAAGGGGCGGCAGGGCAGGGGACGGTTGGCGGCTTGAAACTTTTGCGCGGCGTCGCGGCGGCGCGAATCGGCGCTACAATGCGTCCGCCGCGGCAAGCGGGCCGGCGATTTGGGGAGCGGTTGAACATGAAACGCAGCGCAGTGCCGGCGGGCTTCGCACGGCGCCTTTTCGCGTGCGCGGCGGCGGGGTGGACGCTGGCGTCGCTTGCGGCCATTGGCGCGCCGGCGGCCGCAGCCGATGCCGGCCTCGCTCTGGTGCAGGGCAAGGTCTATTCCGATGCGGTCGGCTCCGTGGTGGACGTCGCGCTCACCAATGGCGGCACGCAGCCGGTTGGCTCCGCGGTGGTCACCTGCCGCTTCACCGGCCGCGGCGGACAGGGCCTGGGCGCGGCGAACACCTCGCTGTTCAACATCCTGCCGGGACAGACCGGCACCGACCAGGTGCACCTGATGGGCGCCGCCGCCGACAAGGCGGAATGCACCGTCACCTCGACCGGCGCCCCGATCAACTGAAGGCCCGCAAGTGGCGGGCCGGCGCCCGCTTCCGGGGCGCGCGCGGCGACGTTTTTAAGCTCTGTCCGGGGCTTGTCAGCGAGAAACGCTTCGCTATAGTCCGCGCCCTCCACAGGGGCCTGCGGCCCTGCCGGCACGAAGCGCCGCGTGGACAGGGCCGCACCCCGGTGCGACTTCGGAGGGGTGGCCGAGCGGTTGAAGGCGCACGCCTGGAAAGTGTGTATACGGGAAACCGTATCGCGGGTTCGAATCCCGCTCCCTCCGCCAGCCTGTCAAGTAATTGATATTGCAAAGATTTTCGGCCGAGAAAGGGCTTCGTAACCCTCAGGCGTCCCGACTCAATCCGCGCTCGCGGCATGCTCCCGTGGGCCCGAACTAGCGGCGAAAGTCCGTGGCAAAGGGGCCTCCGGTGGCCCAATTCTCCGAGGCACAATGATGCAGTCCGGTTTCGGCCGACCGAAGCGGACGAGCGGTTCGACCGTCGCAAGATCGCGAAGCAAGACGGACATCGTCACCAGACGGACATTTTAGCCATTCCAAACCGTGTAACATTTGTTGATTTCCCGATCCGTCGTATCGAACCTCACTCTAGAAACGGAGATCTGACCTTTGGCGCCGGCGATCGAGTGGTTGACGGCGCGGCTGCCCTTTGCGAGAGCTCAGTGAAGTAATTAGTCCAAAAGGATGGCGCGATTACCTAAGGAGATCAATTAAAAAACTGTTGCCCTGGCACCTCTCAGGAAAAATTCTCGAGCACCGCCAGGAAAGTATGCCGGTCACCTTGGCCTTCGGTCAGTCGCACGCGGCCTTCGATGTCGGCGAGATGGTGGTCCATCAGAAGCTTGGCCCCGGCCAAGTCCCGGGCCTTCAGGGCGGCCACGATGTCCCTGTGGTGATCGGCGCCACAGTCATCCTTGCGCTCTTCTTCATAAAGCGACATGACCAGCGAAAGGCGCGCGACGATCTTGGAAAGCACCTCGGTCAAGACGGGATTTCCCGCGAGTTCCGCCAGCACGATGTGGAACTTGCCGGAGAGAACCGTCTTCGATTTCTCGTCGCCGTGATGATGGATGTGCTCCTCTTCGTCCGTCAGCCGCTGCAGGGCATCAAGCTGCTCGTCGGTCGCGCGCTCGACCACGAGGTCGAGGAGCAGCGCTTCCATCTTCCGGCGGGCTTCGAACAGGTTCCTGGCTTGCTGGATGCTGGGCTCGGCGACGAAGGTGCCGCGATTTCTCTTGCGCTCCAGCAGATGGTCGCTCTCCAGCACGCCGAGTGCGCCGCGCACCACCGTCCGGCTCACATCGAAATGCTCGGCAATCGCCTCTTCCAGGATCTTGGTTCCGGGCTTGAGCGCGCCTTCGCCGATCGCTGTCGCGAGCGTGGTGCGAATGCGCTCGGACACATCGTCGGTGTTGTCGCCGACCTCTGTCGGGCCGTTTGCCTTGGGCATCACCTTGGTGCTCTGGCGACGGGGCCGTTTCATTTTTTTCTCCTGCGAAACCTGCTTCCAACGCCGTGCAGCGATCGCATTCATATCGGGCCTGCTTTATTCATCACATAAAAGTATTCTTACGCACATCGTGAATTCACGGATATCAGAAGCCGGATTCGGGCACGCGGCGCAACGGCAAATGAGCCCCGATGCGCCGCGGCGAACCTCACGCCGCCTTCTGCGCCGCCTTTGGCGCATCCACGGGGATAGCCTTCTCAGCGCATAGCTTTCTGATGTAACGAGCGGAATCCTGGATCAGGCTGATCGCTTCTTTGAAGCCGTAGGATTGGGTCTCGTAAGTCGGGTAGCCGTACTGGCTGCTTTCATAGGTCTCCCAATTCGGAATTTCGCCTGAGGCAATGCGAGCCTCATACGCTTCGATCATCGCGAAGAACGCCTCCAGTTCCTCGGCAGTCAGGTCGGGATGACCGGCTCGCCAGACCGGATCGTCGATCTGGATGCATTGGCGCGGATTGGCCTGGCGGCGGTTGTCAGCGGTCGACTGCGCGACTTCGAGCGAAAGGTTCAGAGATGGGTTCGCCGCCGCAAGGATAGGCAGGATCGCGTCAAAATCGACGATACCTTCGCCGCAGGATCGCGGCTGGAAATCGAGCCCGCCGGGAGCACGCGCGACATAGGCGTCCTTGATGTGCGTCTGCCGGACATAGGGGGCCAGGCGCCGGGTGGCGAAGACCGGATGCTCGCCGCGCTGGAGCATGTTCGCGGTGTCGAGCACGACGCCGACGCAATCCGCGCCGACGGCCTCGATCAACCTCAGAATCTCGAACGAGGTGATTTCGTCGTGCGTCTCCATGTTCATGTGGACATCATTGGCCCGGGCGACCGGGGCCAGCTTCTTGAGAACCCCCTCGATGGCGGCGAGTTGCTCGTCCCACGTCACATCCGTGCGGAAGCGGTCGACGGCCAGCCGTCCGCGATAGGCGGGCTTGAAATTGCCCGGCGACACCCAGAGCTCAACGCACCCGATCGCAGCGCTCGCCTCGATCATGCGGGTGAACCCCGCCATGATGTCGCCGCCGCCGGCCGCCCGCAACTCGGGCGCCTCGGCGCTGCAATAGGGATTGATCTTGCCAAGGCCGCTCTCGAGATAGAGCCCGAGTTCGTCGGCCGTCGACCGGATCTCCCTCAACATGCCGGCATCGAGATCGGGGCTCATGTCGAGGACCGTGCTGAAGAAGATACCCCCCAGACCAAGTTGCTTGACATGGGCGAGGCTTGCCAGAGGGCCTCGCTTCTTGGCCTCGGGCAGCTTCTGCCCGTCGATTCCGAGTTTCATATCAAGCTCCTTGAGGTGTCCCTATTGGATGCGCTGCTTGAGCGATCCGTGATGATGGCGAGGGTCGGACGGCACGGCTTCCGGCGGCCCCTCGCGAGCGCCGCCGGTCAGATGGTGGCTGTCGGAATGCGACCTTTCGGCGTGTAGCGCCGCTCCAGGAAGTGCTGGCCGATGGAGGCCACCGTGGTCAAAGCGAGGTACCAGATGGAGGCGACGAACAGCAGTTCGATCACCAGGAAGTTGCGCGCATAGATATGCTGCGCCTGCGTCAGCAAATCCTGCATGCCGATGACCGACACGATGGCGCTCGCCTTCAGCATGCCGATGGCCTGGTTGCCGGTGGGCGGAATGACGAGGCGGATCGCCTGGGGCAGGATCACGGTCCGCAGCGTCTGGATCGGCCTCAGCCCGAGGGCCGTCGCCGCCTCCTTCTGGCCCCGGTCAACCGACTGGAGGCCGCTGCGGATGATCTCGGCCATGTTGGCGGCTTCGTGCAGCCCCAGTGCGAGGAAGCCCGCAAGCGACGGCGTCACCAGGTCGTTGATCGAAAT
>JBGGNI010000034.1:0-14042 GCA_041287585.1 Xanthobacteraceae bacterium | reverse complement strand
CCGACGCGGTCGGTGAGCGGCTTCAGCCCCGCCACCATGCCGCTTTCCCAGTCGATCAACGTGCCGTAGCAGTCGAAGGTCAGGGCCTTGAAATCGCTCAGGCGCATCGGGCGGCTCCGCAGGGGTTTCGGCTCAGGCTCGTCGACAGCACGCATCGTCCTCCGTGTTGCGGGCGCAGCCCGCCTCGTTGATGTCCGGGTGTTTCGCGAGCCGCCCGCCTCAATCCTCGCGGAAGGCCCGCTGGATCTGGTCGCTCAGCGGCTTGGTGAGGTAGGACAGCGGCGTGCGGTCATGGGTGCGGATATGCACCTCCACCGGCATGCCGGACACCAGCTTCATGCCCTTCAACACGCCGAGCGATTCCGGCTCGGGCGCGATCTCCACCAGATAATAGCTGGCGCCGGAGCGCGGCTCGACGGTCACATCCGCGGCGACCTGGGTGACGTTGCCCAGCACCTCCGGGGTCATCTGCTGGTTGAAGGCGGAAAAGCGCAGCATGGCGGGCTGGGTCGCCACCACCTGGTCGATATCGGTGGTCGCCACCTTCGCCATCACGGTGAAGCCCTCCTGCGCCGGCACGATCTTGAGGATCGGCTCGGCCGGGGTGATGACGCCGCCCACGGTGTGGAAGGCGAGCTCATGCGCATAGCCGGCGACCGGGGCGCGGATGTCGAGCCGCTTCATCTGGTCCTGCGCCGCGATGCGGCGCTCGCGCGCTTCCGCGAGCTTGGCCTCCACGTCGCGCAGTTCGCTCGATGCATCGCTGCGGAACTGCTGGTCGATCTGCAAGATCTGCGCTTCCAGCTCGCTGCGCCGGCCGGCGCCGCTGGCGATGGAGGACAGCAACTGGCCGTGCTCGCCGCTGATGCGCACCGCCTCGCGCTGCAGCGCGGTGAGCCGGGTCTTCGGCGCCAGGCCCTTCTTGAACAGCTCCTCGACACCCTTGCTCTCGGACGCGATGAGCGTGATTTCCTGGGACTTCGCCTCCGCCTGCTGGGTAAAGCCCTTCATCTGCTCGGCAAGCTGGCCGATCTGCTCGCGCAGCAGCGATTTCTGGCCCTCGCGGGCGGCGAGCCGGGCGGCGAAAAGATTGCTCTCGCCCTGCCAGATGGCGGCGGCGGCGGGGTCGGTGGCGATGCGCTCCTCGACGCGCGGCGTGGGCGCCAGCGTGGAGCCGGCCAGGCTCTCGACCCGCAGCCGCAGCGAGCGGAACTCCAGCTCGTCGCATTGCTGGCTGACGATGGCGAGATTGGCGCCGGCCACCGTCTCGTCGAGCCGCACCAGCAGGTCGCCCGCGGCAACCGACTGGCCCTCCTTCACCGCGATCTCGGCAATGACGCCGCCGGTGGGGTGCTGCACCGTCTTCACCTTGCTCTCCACCACCACCGAGCCGGCGGCGATGACCGCGCCCGAGAGCACCGTGGCCGCGGCCCAGGTGCCGACGCCGAACACCAGAAAGCCGGCGATGAGCCCGCCGCGCAGCAGATCGCGCCGGGCTTCGGACAGCAGCCGGTCGGCGTGCGAAAGTTCGGTCGCGGGCGGGTTCCGGCGCAGCTCGGGCAGCTTCATCGCGCGCCGCCCTTGACCGCGGCAGGTACCACCGGGTTCGACGCGGCCTGGTTCGGTGCGGCCTGGTTCGGCACGGCGGTGGGCCGCATCAGCTTGCGCATCATCTCGTCGCGCGAGCCGAAGCCGGCGACGCGGCCGTTCTGCATGGCGAGCAGGTGGGTCACTGCCTGCAAGGCGCTCAGCCGGTGAGCGATGACCATCACCACGGCGCCACGGGCGCGGGCGGCATTGATGGCGCCCGCCAGCGCCGCCTCGCCCTCGACGTCGAGATGGGCGTTGGGCTCGTCGAGCACCACCAGGAAAGGGTCGCCGTACAGCGCGCGGGCCAGCGCCACGCGCTGGCGCTGCCCGGTGGAGAGCACCGCGCCGCCGACGCCGACCCGCGTGTCGTAGCCGTTCGCCAGCCGCAGGATCATGTCGTGCACGCCGGCGGCGGTAGCGGCGGCGATCACCGCCTGGTCCGGCGCGCCGGGCGTGAAGCGGGCGATGTTCTGCGCCACCGTGCCGTCGAGCAGCGTGACGTCCTGCGGCAGATAGCCGATGGCGGTGCCCAGCCTGTCCGGCTGCCAATTGTCGAGCCGGGCGCCGTCCAGCCGGATATGGCCGCCGGCCAGCGGCCAGAGATTGGCGACGGCGCGCGCCAGGGTCGACTTGCCGCTGCCGGAGGGGCCGATGACGCCGACCGCCTCGCCGGCGACCAGCCGCAGGCTGATGCCCTGGACCAGCAGCGTGCGCCCGCCGGGGGCGGCGACGGCAAGATTCTGGATGTCGAGTTCGGCTTTCGGCAGCGGCAGGGCGAGCGGGGCGGTCTCCGTCACCGCGCCGGCGATCTGCGGCCGCAGCCGGGCCCAGGCGTCGCGGGCGGCGCTGAGGCCGCGCCAGTGCGCCACCGCGAGCTCGACCGGCGCCAAAGCGCGCGACATCAGGATGGAGGCGGCGATCATCACGCCGCCGCTGGCCTGGCCCTCGATCACCAGCAGCGCGCCGGTGCCGAGCATCAGCGATTGCAGCAGCATGCGGAAGGTGCGCGACAGCGCGCCATGGTCGGCGGCGTGGGTGGCCAGCGAGACCTGGGCGCCGCGGGCGGCCCGGTTGTGGGCGGCGAACAGCGCGCCGAGCCGCTCCGCCATGCCGAGCGCCACCAGCCCCTCGGCGGCATCGCGAACCTGCTCGATGAACTGGCCGCGCTCGCCGGCGCGCTGCGTCGCCTCGCGCGTCGCCTGCCGGGTGCGCCATTCGCCCCAGATGGTCAGCGCGATGATGATCAGCCCGCCGCTCAGCGCGGTGACGCCCAGCCAGGGGTGAAGCAGGAAGCACAGGCCGACATAAAGCGGGATCCACGGCAGGTCGAACAGCACGCAGGGGCCGGCGGAGGAGAGGAAGGCGCGCACCTGTTCGAGGTCGCGCAGGCTCGATGCCGGCTCGCTCAGCAGCCCGTAGGTGGCGCGGGCGCGCAATTGCCGGGCGAACAGCGTGCCGGCCAGCCGCTCGTCGATCACCGCGCCGAGCCGCACCAGCAGCCGGCCGCGCAGCGCGTCCAGCACGCCCTGCACCGCGAACATGCTGAGCGCCAGCACCGAGAGCGCCACCAGCGTCGCCAGGCTGCGGCTCGGGATCACCCGGTCATAGACCTGGAGCATGTAGAACGCGCCGGTGAGCATCAGCATGTTCACCAGCACGGTGAAGGCGCCGACGCCGACGAGCAGCGGCCGCAGGCCCGCGAACAGCGTGCCGACGTCGCCCGAACGCCCACGTTCGACCCCCAGTGCCATAAGACGCAACTCCCCGGCCCGCACCCTGCGGCCGGACCGCCCTCGCGCCCACTCTATAGCCGAATGGCCGGGCGTCGAGATGCGGCGCAGCAATTTCCGCGCCGAGGGCGGCACAGGCTTAAGAGATCGTGTCGTTCAACCGCGCTCCAGCGTCAGGCGCCGGTAGCGGCGGGTCTCGCTGAAGCGGCTGTTCCACGACACCGCGATATAGGCGCGGTGCGGGTTCTCGGTGCGGATGGTGCGCACGGTGCGCCCGTCGGCCTCGATGCGCGCATGGTCGGCGCTGCCCTCCAGCAGCACGCGCGGCCCGCCCATGGTGGCTTCCAGATGCAGGCCCTCGACATGGGTCCGCGCCGGCCAGGACCGCCAGAGCAGCGCGCCGCGCACGGTGCGCCAATTGCCGGCGGCGTCCCAGTGGCGCAGGCCGGCGCGGGTTGCCAGCGGCTGGCGCTCATATTCGATCAGCGCGCCGCTGGCCTTCGGGAAGCGCGGGGTGCGGGCGAACACCAGCAGCGCGCCGGCCAGCCACAGCAGCAGAGCCAAAGCGAGGGCGATGCCGCCGCAGCTCCAGCCAAGCTCGGTTCCGGTGGGCGCGAAGGCGAGCGGGGCGGTGGCGCGCGCGGCATCGACGCCGCGATAGGCAAGTTCGAGCTCGGCCGGTCCCGCGCCCGCCCACCACAGCGCAATGATGCAGCTGCACCAGCGCGAGGCCGGCCGCACCGTCGCCCGCAGGCCGTCGACCTCGACCGCCAGACGCAGCGGCCAGCCGCCCCCGGTCACGGCAAGGTGCTCCGGCGCCAGCGCGCCGCCGTCGAGGCCGCTGGCCTCGAACACCAGCCCCTCGCTCCCGGCGGCAAGCTCGGCGCCGGTGAGCGCCAGCGGCGCGTCCGGCGCATCCGGCCGCGTGGTGCCGACATAGGCCAGCCGCACCTGCGGTACCTCGACATGCAGCACCGCCTCCACCGCGGCGGTACCGGTGAACGGCGGCAGCACCGTCAGCACCAGCCGCAGCGGCCGATCCACGCTCTGCGGCTCGGCCGGCCGCTCCACGGTGCGCACCAGCCGGGCGGAAAAGCGCCCGTCCGGGCCGGCGCTGAGGGCGCGCTCGGGCGGGATCGGCGCCCCGCTGTCGTCCGCCAGGCCGAGCCAGTCCGGCCCGCCTTCGATGGCGAGGCGAAACGGCACGGCGCGGTCGGCCGGCAGCAGCGCCTCGATGGCGCCGATCGCGGCGGACGGGCCCGGCCGCAGCACGGTGCGCAGCCGGCCGGGCGCGCAGTCCGCACAGTCGAGAGCGCGCAAAGCCAGGCGCGGCGCGGCGGCGCCGTCGACCACGCGGAACTCCGGCCGGCGCGCCTCCTTGCGCACGAAGCCGGCAAGCCGGAACGCGCCGCCCGCCCGGTACAGGCCGGGGGCGCCGGCCACCCATGGGGCGGCATACCGCGCCTGCCCCACCTCTGGCCGCAGCACCGGCGCCAGCTGCCCGCCGGGGCCTTCGATCCAGCCCTCGACCACCGCACCCGGCAGCGTCGACGGATCGACCACCACGTCGCGCCCGCTGATGCGGTCGGTAATGCGGCCGACCAGGGTCAAGGCCTGGCCCGCCACCGCCTCCGGCACGCCGTCGCGGCCGGCCGGCAGCGGCGCCCCGGTGCCGTCGCGCACCTCGATCTCCAGCCGGCCGAGCGTGTCGAACAGGAACAGCGACGGCGTGCCGAGCGGCTTGTCGAAGGTGAGGCCGTGCGTGCCCGGTGTCAGCGCCTCGGTGAGGTTGAACTGCACCGTGGCGCCGCCGAGCCGCTCGCCGCTCCAGCCGGCGGCGCTGTCGGCGCCCGCCATGCGGCTCTCGATCCGCCGTGACGGGGCGGCGCCGAAGCTGGTGGAGCTCACCGCCGCCGGCAGCTCGCCGGACGGGGCGAAGGTGACGCCGACGATGCGCGAGACCGTCAGCGGGGTGTCGAGCTCGACGCGGTCCGGCCCGATGCGGACGATGCCGCCGGTATCGGCGCCGGCGGTGCGGTCTGTGGTGTTGATGCGGGCGATGATGTCGAGCATCGCCCGCATCAGGTCGGCCGAGCTCGACACGTCGTAGGCCGGGCGCCCCGCCCCGCCGTTGAAGGTGCGGTCCAGCGCCGCGCGCACGCCTTGCGCCTGCACCTGGCCGCGCAGCCTGGCGCCTTCCGCATCCTGCGGGCTGATGAGCAGGAAGCTCGCCGACAGCGGCGCCTTCAGCCGCGCGCCATAGGCGCTCATGTTGCGCTCGACCTCGGCCGGGCCGGGCGGCGCCGGGTTGAAGGCGCCGTCGGTGAGCACCACCAGATGCGCCTCGTCGCCGGGGCCGGCCTCGGCGGACAGCGTCGCCAGCATCAGCTCCACCGCGCCATAGGGGGTGCGGGTGTTGCCCTTGATGTCCGGCCAAGTGTCGCGGATGCGGTCCACCACCTGCTCCGGCCTCTCGCCGGCGGCGAACGCCTCGCGCGGCAGGTCCGCAAGCTGCTGCGCCCGCAGCCGGTCCATGGTCGCCGGGTTGGGGCCGCCGCCGGCATCGATCATCGCCTGAACGCCGGGCCGGCCGGTGGCGGCGAGATAGTCGGACAGCCGCAGCGTGAACAGCCGGTCGCGGCCGGGGTCGAGCGAGGAGACCAGCAGCTGCGCGGCGAAGGTCGGCAATTGGATCCACGTCCGCATGCTGCCGGAATCGTCGAACACCAGGCCCACCAGCTTGCGCGGCTGAGCCGGCTGAGCGCCGGGCGTGGCGGGGGCGAGCAGGGCGAAGGCCGCGGCAAGCACGGCGGCACATAGCGCGGCGAGCCGGCGCAGCCGCCTTGTCATCGCACCACCGCCCGCAGCAGCGCGGCCGCCTCCGCAAACGCAAAGTGCTCCGGCGGCCGTTCCGCACCGAAGCTGTGGAACTGGTCCGCACGGTCGGCCCGCTGCGCCAGCCAGTCGAGATAACGCAGCCAGAGCTTGCGCACATGGTCGCGATGAATGTCGAGCGCGCCGCAGACGCCGAGGTCGCTCGGCCAGTCCTCCACCACATAGAGCTCGATGGCGTCGCGCTCCGGCGCCGGCCCGCTGCCGGCGGCCAGCAGCAGGCGGCCGAGCGCCTCGGACATCGCGGCGGTGTCGGCCGGCTCCAGCCCCTCGAAGCGCGGATAGCGCCCTGCGAGATGGCGCAAAACCGGGTCGGACGCGGAAGCACCCAGCAGCCGGAACACCGGCGCCGCCTGCGGCGAGATCACCGCGGTGCGGTGGGCGAGGCCCGGAAACAGGCTGAACAGCAGGTCCGACAGCGTGACCTGGAGCGTGAAGGCGAGCCGGCCGTGCGCGGCATCCGTATCGCGCTCGTGCGATCGCGGGCACTCGAAGCGGATGAGCTGGGCGAGGCCGGTTGTCAGGGTGCGGCGGACCTGGTGCGGGGCGGGGAGCGGGGAAGGCGGGCGCGCCAGATCTTCGCCGGCCTGCGCCAGCGCCGTCTCGTTGATCACCGCATAGGTCACCCGGTGCAACGGCGCGAACAGCCGGGCATACGCCACCTCGATGCCGCGGCGCGACACCGGGCCGGCCTCCGGCGGCGCCAGTATGGCGGTCGGCGCGTCGAGGTCGAGCCGGTAGCGGCGGCAGAACAGCGTGCGCGGCGCCGGGCCGGTATCGTAGCCGGCGGCGAGGTCGACCTTCACCGCGGTGCCGGTCACCTGGTGGATGCGCACCACGGCGCGCGCGTTCAGCACCGTGCCCGCAACATAAGCGAGGCCATGGTCGTCGCGCGCCACCCAGCCCAGCCGCTCCGAGCCGCCAATGTCGGCACGCCGCAGCGGCAGCAGGCCGGAGACGCTGCGGCCGCTCTCGCCGGCATTGTCGCAGACATAAATGGCATCGTCGTCGATCAGCCCGCGCCGGCCGAGCCGGGGCGGCGGCGTGCCGGCGGCGCCGGGCGGGTCGACGCGGACCTGAAAGGAGTCGCCGAACTGGCCCTGCAGCAGCCGGGCGAGGCCGAGCCGGGTCGGCGACAGGCCGTGCACGGCCAGCAGCCGGCTCTCGCGCAGGCCCTCGAACAAAGCGACGGCGTCGCTGCGGGCGATGCCGCGGCGGGGGCCGTCGCCGGCCGGGCGCTCGGCGACGCTCATGGCGGAGAGCACCAGCCGCGCCAGTTCGCGCAGGCCGTCATGCGGGCGCGGCGCGATCGGCATCAGCTCCGGCTCGTCGCGCACATGGAAGGGTTGGCCGGCCAGGGCGTCGCGCATGAAGTCGCGCAGCGCATAGCGCTCGCAGGCGATCATGGCGAGGCGCGGCGTGCCGGAGCCGGCCGCGGGCAGATGGGACAGCGCGTCCACCAGATTGGCGCCGTCCTGCATCAGCACCACCGGCGCGGGATCGTCCGGCCCCAGCCGCGGGCTGCGCCGCGCAAACAGCCGCCGCAGCGCCTCCAGCACCGGCTCGGATCCGGGATCGGCGCCGAGCAGGCCGGTGACCGCCTTGTACCAGCGCCCGAAGGAGGATTCGGCACCCTGGTCGACCAGGCGCAGATCGGCCTCGCGCAGGCGGTAGCTGCCGCGCAAACCGACGCGGGCGACCAGCGGCAGCGGCTCCACCGCGTCGCGATTGGCCTGGAACAGCGGATAGAAGGCGCCGAGCAGCGCGTCGCGCACCGCGACGTCGGCGTTGAAGGCCAGGGCGCTCACCGCGCCGGTGCCGCCGGCCGAGAGCGCCATCTCCTCGATGCCGCGCCGGGTCGCGGTGAACATGTCGGCCAGGGCATCGGCCATGCCGCGCCGCCGCGCCGCGTGGGCGATGACCCGCACCTCGGCGGCCGGCATGCGCTGAAGCAGCAGCGCCAGATCGAGCCGCAATTGCGCGAGGGCGAACAGATGGGCGTCGAACAGCACGATCAGCCCGATGCGCTCGACCACCTTGGCGAAATCGTGCGCCTCGTCGGCCAGCAGCCGCTCGCCCAGCGTCTCGTCGGTGACGACCAGGACGGTCTCCAGCGTCGAAGGCGATTTGGCCACCCCGCCCTCTTCGCCGATATCGACCCAGAAGGCCTGGGTGATGTCGCGGCAATGCACCGAGAAGGCGGCCTTGAGCTCGCCGACGATGCGCCGCGCCGAAGCCTCCGGCACCACCACCAGCACGCCGCGCCCGGCGTCCTGCGCCAGCGACATGGCTTCGACCAGAAAGGCGAAATGCACCGCACCGAGCGGCTCGAACAGCGCGACATGGTGCCTGGCCCTGCCGAACGTCGCCACCGCCTCGGTCCAGGCCGCCCGTTCGGCCGGCGACAGCGCGTCGGCGAGCTTGGCGAGGTGGGCCTCGCCGGCACCGGACAGCGCCGCCGGCCGCCCGCCGGCGGGCCGGGAGGTTGCAGGATCGACCGACAGCTCGACCAGCGCCGGGCCAAGCGCGGCGGCAAGGTCCTCGCGCAGCCGGTCGAGTTCCGGCGGCGCCGCGACCGGCTCCGGCTCGGGGTCGGCGAGCGCACCGATCGGACCGCGGCGGCCGGCGATGGAATCGAGCACGATGAAAAGGGCGGCCGCCACCAGCCCGGCACTGACGAAGCCCTTGGACCAGAACGGCCACCTATAGCTGGGGAACATCAGATCAAACAGACGGGGCATGCCCGCCAGCAGCGCGGCGGTGATGCCGATCCACGCGGCGATCATCATCCCGCTCAGCCGGGCGCCGCCGCCCGGCTCGCGCGGCAGCACGATCTCGCCCGGCCCCGCCTGCACCGGCAAGCCCGGACGCCGAACAGAGCGCCGCACCGCCCAGAGCAGCAGCGCGAACAGCGTGGACTGCACCCAGAGGACCAGGATCGTCGCCAGTTGATCCTGCATCGGGATGGAGTTGAGCGCGCCGGCGAGCCAGCGCACCGGCGCGCTCAAGCCGAACAGCGCGGGATGGTCCCGTGCCAGGCCGTCGAGGAGTTCGGCGAGGTCATTATAGGTCTTGGTGCGCGCCAGCAGCGCCGTGAGCCAGACACCGAACAGACCGAACAGCAGCGCCGACAGGAACGCGGCCAGCGAGACGGCACGGCGCCCGTCCTCGCTCAGGATCGGGGAACGCGGGTTCGGGGCGGTCATGGCGCACCCGCGGTCATGGCGTATCCTTCGCGTCGGCAACGGCGAGCGGCGCGGCGTCCACAGTCTGCGGCGCCAGGAACAGCGTGGCCTGCAATTCATAGCTGCCCTGCCCGGCGGGCGGGCGGCGCCGGCGCCGCGAGCTGCCGGCTTCCGCCAGCACGAAGACCAGCGGCCGCGGCGTCAGGCCCGCCGCGCCGAAGGCATTGGGCGGCTCCAGCATGCGCCGCATCCAGCGCGCCGCCGGCAGCACGGCGAGCGCGGATTCCATTTCCGTGGAGAACGCATCGGCCCCGGCGCGGGCGCCGGCAGACGGGTTGGCCTCGATGCCGCCAATATCCTCCAGGGCGAGCTTCAGCGCGTCATTGCCGTCCTCCTCGGTGCGTGCATCGAGTTCGGCCAGCACCAAGTCGTAGAACACCAGATGCCGCGAGACGCGGACATAGTTGAAGGCGCTCGCGATCATCTCCTGCACCCGGCCGACCAGCTGGCCGTGCCGTTCCTCCGCGCGGTCCAGCGCCTGCGTGAGCTGCCGGTGCCGCATGCGCGCAAACCAGTGCAATGCGAGCGCGCCGATGCCGGCGCTCGCCACCACGGCGGCCAGCAGCGCACCGGACTTGGTGAACAGCGACACGGCGAAGTCCGGCAGCGTCGGCGCCTCGCTCGCAGAGAGGGTGCGGCCCCAGGTGTGGGCGGCGACGGTGAGCAGAGCGAGGGCGATCAGCGCGCCCAGCATCCAGGCATAGGCCTGCGGGATCAGGCCGCGATAATGCCCGCGCAGTTCGCCGATCTCGGCGCGCAGGGCGACATAGTCCGCCAGGCGATCGAGATCGATGCCGCCGAACGCCGCCTCCTGCACCGGGTCCCGCGCCTCGTCGGCCGGCGCCGGTCGCTCCGGCAGCAGCGCGCCCATGAAGCTGCGGCGCGCCAGGTCGGCGCGCTGCACGGCGCGCGCGCGGGCTTCAGTCACCTGGCGGCGCAGCCCGGCGATGTGATAGGCCGCGGCGCCGGACACGCCGCCGCCGATGAGCGCAAGCGCGCCGATGCGCCGGCGCATATCGGCATCGAACCCTTCAGCGATGCGGCTTTCCAGCTCGGCGCGAAACTTCGGAAAGCCGGTGAGGCCGCGATCGACCATGGCGCGCAGCGTGCCGGGCACGGCATCGAGCCGGCTAACCAGCTCGCGCTCGCCGCGTGCCGTCCACCAGCGGCTGGCCCGCAGCAGCTCTCCGGCCTGCGGCAGCGGGTCGAGTTCCGGCTGCGTGTCTGAAGGGGCCGCGGCATCCGGCACCGCGGCGCGCGGGGCCATTTCGCCGTCCAGCACCGCGAGGATGTCGCGGATGTAGCGCGTCGGCGCGTCGAGGCCCGGTTCGGCCATTTCGCGCGGCGTCGGCGGGCGCATCGCGGCGCGCTCGATATGGAAGGCGATCAGCCCGGCAATGGCGCCGCTGGCGCTCGGTGCCGGCTTGCCGGCGAGCGAGAGCGTCAGCGCGCGGTGCTCCAGCAGCTTGCCGGCGGTGGAGGCCCCCTCGCCCGCCGCGCCGGCGCCGCGCGCCCGCGCCAGCACCAGCGCCATAGCGGCGCGCAGCAGCACGAACTGCCGGCGCTCGGTGTCGAGGTCGTGCGGCAGCAGATCGGCCGGCATGAGGCGCAGCACGGTATCGGCCAGCTCGCGTCCCTCGCTGCCGGCGTCCGTCAGCAGCGCGGTGAGCAGCGCCGGCAGCGCCGCCTCGCCGCCCGGTCCGTGCGGCAGCAGGCAGACCGTGCGCCGTGTGCGGGTGCGCAGCTCGCCGTCGGCATCGAGCCGCGTCTCGATGCGGCGCAGCGCGTCGAGCACCGGCTCGATCGCCGCCTCGCCATCCGCCTCGTCGTCCTCCTCTTGGGCCGGCGCCGGCTCGCGCACCACCACCACCAGCAGCAGCAGGCTGATCCGGTTCGACGCCACGTCCTCCAGATCTTCCATAACGTCGGCGATCAGGCCTTCCCAGTCGCCGCCATAGAACAGCGGGCGGGCGGCCCCCCACGCCTTCAGCCGGCCGGCCGCATTGGCGTCGGCCCGCGTGCCGGTGAGGGTGCGGAAGCGGATGTCCACCGCGCGGTCGGGATCGGCGAACACGTCCAGCGCATGGCGCCGCACCAGCGCCGGGAAGTCCCAGAGGCGGTCGAGGTTCAGCACCGCAAGACGCGGGGGCGGTGCGCCCGGCGGGTCGGCCATCATCATCGCCGCGCCTCAGGCCCCGGCCGGCACGCGCCCCCGGCGCGCCCCGGCTTCATGGATCGCCCGCAACTGGTCGACGGTGGGTTTCTGGATGCCCTCGAACGCGGCGAAGGCGGCGAAGGCCTCCTCCGCGCTGCGGTCGGCGAAGGCGCGGACGGTGTCGCTGCGGCCGGCGAGGTCGAGATGCGGCAGCAGCACGGCGGCGAGTTCGTCCAGCACCGTCTCGCGCGCCGCGAACAGGCCGAGCGCCTCCGCCTCGCGCTCGCTTTTCTCGCCGTCGCGCGGGGCGGCGAGTTCGAGGATGCGCAGCACCGCGCCGGCACCGGCGGCGGCGATCACCGCGCTGTTGTCGGCGAACCGCCCGCCCGGCCGCAGCGCCGCCTTTTCCGCCGCCCACACCCCGTTGGCGGCCCGCACCAGATCGGCGCGGTCGCGGAACTCGCGGACGATGCGCCAGACATCGTGGCTCTCCACCAGCTTGTCGCGAATGCTGAGCGCGGCGAGCCGGCCGACCGTGGAGAAATAGGTGATGGAGCGGCCGTAATCGGTCTCCTTCTGCAACAGGCCGAGGCCGAAGCCGACCAGCACCGCCCGCCGCATGTCGAGATCGACCCGCGCGCGCGCTTCCGGGAAGATTTCCGGCAGGCGGCTGGCGCGGTGCCAGTCGCGGTGGATGTGCGGGGTGATGACCGAAGTGCTGCGCGAGGTGGCGGCGACGCCGCGCAGCGCCATCTCCTCGTCGATCAGCCGCGAGACGCGCTGGGCATAGGCGCGGTAATAGCGCCCGACCGACGGCTCGTTGGCATTGGCGCGGCCGGTGCCGGGGTCAAGCTTGGCGAGGTGGGTGAGTTCCAGATTGACCCGGCTGTTGACGCACAAAAGCTCGTGGCGCGAAAAATCCGGCGCTTCCAGCGGCTTCTCGCCCTGCTGCGAGGTGAACAGCCGGTCGAAGCCGGCCGAATCGCCATAATCCTCGCGGATCGAGGGCGGCATCGCCCAGAACACCATGATCTGGCCGTCCGAAGGGTCCTGGAAGCGCAGGAACGGCTCGGCCTGCACCTTCACAAGGTCCACCGCGCGCTGCAGCCGCTCGGTCCAGATCTCGCCGGCGAGTTCCGCCTCCTTCTGCACCGCCTCGATGACCGAGAGGTCCCACACCGGGCGATGATCGCCGTGCACCGCGCCCATGGCGAAGCGCTGCACCACCTCAGCGTCGAACAAAGTGCGCAGCTCGGCGAAGGCGGTGGGCCGGCGTGCCTTGCGGTCGCTGCGATGCTTGCGGTAGAGCGCGCCGTTGAGCGCGGCATTGACGTTTTCGGCTTGGCGCAGCGTCACGGTGCGGCGCTTCAGCTCCTCCCAGGCGGCTTGCTTGGCGGCGCGGTCGGAATAGACATAGAGATTGCCGTCGAACGAGCCGTCCGAGGCGTGGCGCAGCTCCAGTTTGCCGACCTCCTGGTCGATGGCGGCAAGCGAGCGGCCGATTTCGGCGAACAGCCCCTCATAGGCGGCGACCACCGCCTCCAATTCGCTCAGTAGCGCGTCGAGCACTTTGCGTTCCAGCGCGCGCTGGCCATGGTCGCGGATGCGCTGCACCGTGTCGTCATAGTAGCGCACGAAGGTCTCGACGAAGCCCTTGGTGGTGCCGGCGATGCGGCCGAGCAGGCCCGGCCGGGCGGCGGCGCGGGCGGCTTCGAACACCGCCGGCGTGCCGCGCCGCGCCGGATCGCGCTCGGAGGGATCGCGGGCGTCGAGAAACACCTCGGCCGCAGCCAGCACGGCGCGGCGGGTGCGCTCCAGATCGATGGCGTCACGCCGGCGGCGGGCCTCGCGGATGGTCTCGTAGAGAAAAGCGCGCACCTGCACCGGGTGCGGCCCGCCGCGCACGGTGAAGAATTGCAGATTGTAGGGCTGGAGTTCGGCCGGCGCGCGGTCGTCCTCCACCGTGATCATGTTGTTGAACAGCCGGTCGGGCTGCTCGGCCACCGCGGTCTCCACCGCCTGGAAGTCGGAATCGAGCAGCGATTCGGCCTGCCGGACGGTGGATTCGATGCGCTCGCGCAGTGCCAGCGCGCCGGGATCCAGCGCGCCGCGGCCGCGGATCTCGGCAAGGCGCGCCGCCGACCAGAAGGTTGCCGACATATGCGCCAGCAAGGCGTCGAGATATTGCCCCGACAGCGGCGCGCGGCGCTCCTCGCCGGTCTCCAAATCGACCAGCACCGGGCTGAGCCGCTCGCCGATCTCCATGAAGAAGGCGATGCGGTCGCGGCGGGCGAACTGGTCCAGCGTTTCCAGAAAGCTGACGGCGATGTCCGGCGTGCGCACGGCGAGGTTGCCCGCCGCCTTCAGCTCCTCATAGCGGCGCACCTCGTCGCGGAACAGCCGGTCGAGCCGCAGCCAGTCGCCGGACAG